>JANOPZ010000096.1:0-10055 GCA_031422195.1 Limoniibacter sp.
TTTACGGCGGATGACCCAACGGCGGGTGTTGGATGGGGGAAGATCAGCTATTGTTAACGGGCTGCCATCGGGACCGATGACGTATTTTACCCTTGGTCGAACCATTTCGGTCATTGTACGCTCTACTCAATCAAAGACCACCCAATGAAAGCTAGCGCAGGCTGCTTAAAAATTACCTAAGTAAATTGGGCAAAATCACTGCATTTTGCATATTTCGCCAGAATTGTGCCTCAATTGTTGAACTTGCGCAGATCACTGCACCGCACTATCTGAGAGGCATGATGAGTAGTGAAATAAACAGTCTTGGCTTTAATAAATCGGCAGCCCAAACCCGTGTCGTCGTGGCGATGTCGGGCGGCGTCGATTCATCGGTTGTTGCCGGGCTGCTGGCGCGGCAGGGCTTTGAGGTCATCGGTATTACGCTTCAGCTTTATGATCATGGCGCGGCGGTTAAACGTGCCGGTTCGTGTTGCGCGGGGCAAGATATTGAAGACGCCAAACGCGTGTCTGAAATGCTCGGCATTCCGCATTATGTGCTGGATTATGAGCGGCGGTTCCGTGATGCGGTGATCAACCCCTTCATGGAAAGCTATATTGCCGGCGAAACGCCAGTGCCGTGCATTTCGTGTAACCAAACCGTTAAATTTGCCGATTTGCTGGCGACAGCGCGGGATTTGGGCGCTGATTGCCTGGCGACCGGCCATTACATCCGTTCAGAAGCAAATGGAGCACACCGTGCCTTGTTCCGGCCAATCGATGCTGAGCGCGACCAGAGCTATTTCCTGTTTGCAACCCGCCAAGACCAGCTTGATTACATCCGCTTTCCACTCGGCAATATGTCGAAGCCTGACGTTCGGGCACTAGCCACAGAAATGGGCCTGATTGTTGCGGAAAAAAAAGACAGTCAGGACATCTGCTTTGTGCCACAGGGCAAATATGCCGACGTGATTGCCAAGTTAAAACCGCAATCCGGCATTGCCGGCCGCATCATCCATATGGATGGCACTGATTTGGGGGAACATCCCGGCATTTTGCATTACACAATTGGCCAGCGCCGTGGCTTGGGCGTGGCTGCAGCGGAACCTTTGTATATCGTGGCGCTTGATGCCCGCACCGCCACCGTGATCGTCGGGCCGCGCGAGGCGCTGTCGACACATGAAATTGAATTGCGCGATGTCAATTGGCTCAGCGATATTGCGTTGAGCGATTTGCCGGAAGAAGGCTTGCCACTTTACGCACGCGTGCGTTCAACCCGCGCTCCTAAGCCGGCTAAGCTTTATTGGCGGAATGGCAAAGTCTCGGTCGTGATAGAAGGTGGCGAGGACGGTGTTTCGCCGGGGCAAGCTTGCGTGCTCTATTCATCGCTTGGCAACGACGCCCGCGTTTATGGTGGCGGGTTCATTTCCGCATCACTGCGCGGTAAAGCGGTGGACGTGGCTATTTCTTCGGTTTTGACACACCAAAGATACAAAATAGAAGCAAATAACACTGAATTGCTCACCGAAACGGCGTAATATCATTTCTTCCGCCGTGGAGCACGGTGCCGGCGGTAAGTATTTTCAACACTGTTTCACCTTCAGCGCCACTGGTGCGCGGGGTTTCCCGTGTTTCCATGCAATGTAAAAAATGCTGCAATTCACGTGTCAGCGGCTGGCCTTCATTCACCGGAATGTAAGTCGGCTCAATAGTTGTATAGGCCCACTGGCCATTATCGTGCCAGATTTTATGGCGATAAACAGCTAATTTTCGATCCCACGTTTCCATATCGTCAAACACGGCCATCGCCTCAATACCGACCACTGCCAAACGCCGTTCTCGATATGGGTTGAGGCGTGAGGCGAACAAATGGCTGCGCAGGCCGCCTGGAAACAGCAAATGCAGATGCGCAAAATCAGACAAATGGTCAAGAATGGCAGCGCCCTCACCGTGAACTTCGATGGGTTCTGCCTTTGCCAGCGCGAGAATCATTGAAATATCATGCGGCGCCAAATCCCAGAGCGCATCATTTTCTGTGTGGAACTTGCCAAGGCCAAGCCGGTGCGAGTGAATGTACCGGACATCGCCCAAATCACCGCTGTCAACCAAGGCTTGCAAACGTTCAAATGCAGGGTGGAACCGCAGAACGTGGCCCGTCATGAACACGCGGCCATATTTTTTTGCTTCGGCAACGGCTGCCGCGGCATCGTCAACCGAAAGCGCAATTGGTTTTTCAACCAAAATATCCTTGCCGCCCCGTACCAAACGTATGGCCGTTTCGGCATGGAATTGTGGTGGCAAAGCCACAACAACACCATCAATACCAGCGTGATCTGCCAAATCTTCTGGCGCTATCGCCTCAACATCTTGCTCAGCCGCAAAGCCAGCGGCACGATCAAGATTCGCATCGCTTACAGCGGCAAGCACACCTAAAGATTTAAGGGTACGGATATGGTTTGCGCCCCAATAGCCGCATCCCAAGACCGCAATTCTTTTCGACATAAAACGCAAAACACCTTTGACTGATTGTGCCAACATTAGAAGCTGGCACGCGTTGAAGCAAGAGCGTACTGGACCAAGGCCGTACGCAAGCAAGAGAGTAGCGAAGCAAGAGCGTGCCGAAGCAAGAGCGTGCTGAAGCAAGAGCGTATTGAAGCAAGAACGCGGAGTCGTCGCCCACAGGCGACATACAGCTTTCAATGCCTTGACAGCAAAGCTACAGCCGCCCTATAGCCCGCTGCGTGGATTACGCTGGAAAATCGGCGTCTTTGGCAGGGTAGCTCAGTTGGTGAGAGCGCCGGATTCATAACCCGGAGGTCGGCGGTTCAAATCCGCCTCCTGCTACCAAAAATTCAACGGCTTAAGCGTTTAGTCTAAACGTTTAACAAAACAAAGGCGCAATGCTCGCTGGCGGCTTCAGCTTTGGCGATAGCATCAAAGATATCTTTCGAGATAAAATCAGCGCCACAATTTGCAAACGCTTCACAGTCGATCGCCGGGCCGACGCCACCGAGCGCAACAACCAAATTCGGATTCATCGAATTGGCGCGAACTTCTGCAATTGCCGCCTTGACTGCGACAGCATCAAATGGCGCACCAACCGACAAAGCAAACATGTCATAACGCTCACGCGCCAGATAGATTACGGGCGAACCAACAGGAACATTCCACTCACGGCTATCAACCAGCCAATTGGAATAAGAAAACGCTTTGCCAAGCAGAAAGGCACCGAAATCATGCCGCCCGTTTTCAAAGCAGCTGATCAAGACGCGTTTTGGGTTCGCGCGCAATTCAAATTCATCATCTGGATAGAGTATCTCAACTGCTAGCCGCAACCGCTCAATGGCCACTGACACACCAAGAAAGCCGGCGGTATCCTCAGACCACATTTCGCCCAACGTGCAGGCAATTGGCTTTATCAGATCATGATAAAATACCGGAAACGGTAAATCATCAAGGCCCAGCCGCTTTAACTCATTGATAAATTCACCCGGGGCAGACGCGATAAAAATCTCAACCAATGGGGAGATATTTGCACTATCAATCTGCTTCTCAAAAACCTCAGATGCAGCAGGGCTGTCGTCTGTTTTGAAAATGTTGTTTAATGTGTCAGGCACGTCATGCTCCACAACATGCGCCAATTGTTTCTTACCCTGAAAGGCCAGTCCGGATGGCTTTGCTCCGGAGACAGCTTTCGGCGGTTAAACTAATTCCACCTCGCACTTGCTAATATCGACAAGCCCGCGTCCATCAAGAAACTACGCCTGCCGCGGTATAAAAGCCAGAGATACCTAGGCATTATGGCCGCTTAAATAGTCTTACGCCTCTTAACGGGCTCTTTTGTAGAATCGTACTAAATTTCCGGTTGGTTTGAGTCTTCATAACACTCGTTATCTACTTGTTGTCCATTTTTATTGACATTTTATATTGTCAACCTAAGTTGACACATCGCATTAAAATCTCGATTCCTGTGCATGGCTTTTGGCCATCAAAACACACAGGGTTTGTAGGGCGTATATAGGTCTCATAGCCTACATTCTCATTGCATTCTAAGCGATGTCAGATATGCATGACATACGAAAGTGTCAGAAAAGGTTTACATAAATTATGGCTCATCCCTTTCCCTTTACGGCGATTGTGGGCCAACAGGATATGAAGCTCGCGCTATTGATGACTGCTCTTGACCCTAAAATTGGCGGCGTCCTTGTTTTTGGTGACCGTGGCACTGGCAAATCAACCGCCGTTCGCGGCCTCGCAGACCTGTTACCCCACATTCGTGTGCATGATGGCTGCCGGTATAATTATAATCCAGATAATGCGTCTGAAGAAGCAATGAGCGCCCAATCGGGTGCGCAAGGCAAAATTATCACCAAGCCAACGCCCGTTGTTGATTTGCCGCTCAATGCCAGTGAGGATCGCGTCTGTGGTGCGCTGGATATTGAAAAGGCGCTGACAAAGGGTGAAAAAGCCTTTGAGCCGGGCTTGTTTGCCAAAGCGCATCGCGGCTTTCTTTATATCGATGAGGTGAACTTGCTCGAAGATCACTTGGTTGATTTGCTGCTTGATGTGGCTGCTTCCGGCGTGAACGTGGTCGAGCGCGAAGGTTTAAGTGTTCGTCATCCCTCCAAATTTGTTCTGGTAGGTTCCGGCAACCCTGAAGAAGGCGAATTGCGTCCGCAATTGCTTGACCGGTTTGGTTTGGCCGTTGATGTCGTTGCATCGCGCGATATTGCAGAGCGTGTACTCGTTGTGCGTCGGCGTGAGGCGTTTGAGCGTGACCCGGATGCTTTTGCCGCTCAATACCAAAGCGAGAATCTCGCAATCCGGCGCAAAATCAAAAAAGGTCAGGCTTTGATTGCTGAGATGGAAACGCCCGATTCGGTTGTCGAGGCAGGAGCCATTTTGTGTATGCGCCTTGGCATTGATGGTATGCGTGGCGAACTTACTTTAATGCGTGCTGCGCGGGCCAAAGCCGCGCTGGAAGGCCGCGCCAGTGTTGAACGTTCGGATGTGCTAGCAGTTGCGCCTATGGTGCTGCGCCATCGTCTGCGCCGCGATCCCCTTGATGATGCAGGTTCAAATGTGCGCGTCGAGCGCGCAATGATGGAGGTTGCTGCTGGTGCGAACGGACATGCAGGCCACGCCTGATCCACGGGCTGAATGGCAGGACGCGCTTCTGGCAGCTAGGCTTCTCAGTATTGCGGGCACAGAGCTTGGCGGCGTTCATCTGCGCGCTGGTTCTGGCCCAGTGCGTGAGGCTTGGTTAGCGTGCTTTGCATCGCTAAGTGGCGCTGAAAAACTGATCACAATTCCAGTGTCGTCCAGTATTGAACGGCTTTGCGGTGGCATGGATGTTCATGCAACCTTGGCCACTGGCAAAGTTGAAGTTCAAGCCGGGTTGCTTGCTAAAGCCAACGGAGGCTTTGCTGTTATTTCAGGTGCAGAACGTATTGAGGCCACGGTTCTTGGCGCAATTACGCACGCTTTAGACTATAAATCCGTTGAACCTGCGATTGGAAATTCCAAAGCCGCCCAGCCAAGTCGGTTTGGCCTGATTGCAATTGATGAGGCTGCGCCTGGTGAAACCGGGCTTGCGCCTGCTTTAGCCGAGCGACTGGCGTTGAATATTGGCCTTGATGGCATTTCCTGGTCGGCGATTAACATACACGCATTGACAATTTCTGCTGAGCCAGTGCGTGATATTCATGCTGTCAAAATCAGCGATACCTGGATTGAGGTTGCAATGAAGGCGTTATCATCGCCTTCGCCACGCCGCCTCATTCTCACTTTGAATGTTGCAAAAGCGATTGCTGCGCTTGAACGCCGGTCGGAGGTTTCACTGCGTGACCTTCTCACAGCTGTGCGTCTGTCGGGTTGCAGCACCGAATTGCTTGAGCAGCAGGAAGAGCGGGAA
Organism: Limoniibacter sp.; assembly: GCA_031422195.1. Lineage (GTDB taxonomy): Bacteria > Pseudomonadota > Alphaproteobacteria > Rhizobiales > Rhizobiaceae > JALOTE01. The sequence goes on from JANOPZ010000096.1 coordinate 5,891, forward strand.
CAACAACACACTGAACAGCATGAGCAAGCCCAAAGCGAGCAGCCGCGCAGCAATAACAGCGATAAACTGCCTGATGATATGTTGGTTGACGCTGCGTTGGCCGATATCCGAGGCATAGAGCTGGCAATAGATACCATCCGCTCTAACTCTCGTCTTTCTGGCAGTCGGGGCTCTTCTGGCGAGCGCCGCGATAAAGCGCGCCGCGGCCGGGTGCTGGGCCTCCGTGAGCGCCCGCCATTTCCTGATGCTCGCCCGGATATTTCGGCCACCCTTCGCGCAGCTGCGCCATGGCAATTGATCCGCCGTGCTCATCGCGCCGCCAAAGGCTTGCCGCCGTTGACCCGCGTCATTTTGCAGGCCTCTGATTTCCGTTACAGGCATTACCAAGATCGCCGTGAGAGTGCGATCATTTTTGCAGTTGATGCCTCTGGCTCAACAGCAATGGACCGCTTGGGCGAAGCCAAGGGCGCAGTCGAGTTGCTTCTTGCTGATTGTTACGCCCAGCGCCATCATGTGGCGTTGGTTGCCTTCCGCGGTGTCGCGGCTGAAACGCTGTTAGCGCCAACCCGTTCATTGGTGCGCGCAAAACGCGGGCTTCAGGCGCTTCCGGGCGGCGGAACAACGCCGCTTGCTTCCGGCCTGAAACGAGCAACTGAGTTGGCGCTAACTGCCAAAGGCAAAGGGCAAACACCATTGTTGGTGATCATCTCTGATGGCAGTGGTAATATTGATCTTGAAGGTAACCCCGGTCGCACACAAGCCAATCATGATACAATGCAAATCGCTAGATTGATTGCCGGCCATAAAATCAATTCCATGGTGATCGATATTGGTCGTCGCGGGGCTGCCAAGGCCCAACCACTCGCCAAAGCGATGGGTGCCGAATATAAACCGCTCCCTTATGCATCGGCCAAAGCGATGTCGTCGTTTATCCAGCCGCATCTTGTTCAATTTAAAAAATGATTAGCCTGAACGAGCAGCGCTTAAGGGCGCGTCTTGATGCGTTGAATTGGCCTAACCGCACCTTTAGCCGTGTTGTTGAAGCAGGCGGTGTTGCCTTTCACGTTCAAGAATTGGGCGATATTGCCAAGCCGCCTCTACTGCTCATTCATGGCACTGCGGCGTCGACGCATTCTTTTGCGCCCCTAATTGAAATCTTTAAGGCACATTATTTTTGCATTGCAATCGATTTGCCGGGGCATGGCTTTACACCGATGCCAAGCGGCTTTGTACCAACTTTGCCCGAGATGGCGCGCGTGGTTTTGCAACTTTTAACCGCTTTAAGCCGCAGCCAAGTGACCGGCATTGGCCATTCTGCTGGAGCAGCAGTTCTGATCGAAATGGCCGCACGTGCGCCTGAAGCGGTCTCCAAAATTTTCGCAATTAATGCCGCACTTGAACCGATGCGCGGTCATGCAATTTTATCCCCGCTCGCCAAAGTGCTGTTTTTGAACCCGCTGACACCGCAGCTTTTTGCATGGCGCGCACAATTTGCAGGCATGACAAAAATAATGCTCCGCGCAACGGGAACCAATCTTGGTCACGAGGCCATGCGGCAATATCAGGTTTTGCTTGAAGATAAAAACCATATCTCGGGCGCACTCGCTATGATGGCGGCATGGGAGCTGGAACCTTTGCAGAATAAACTACGCACACTGGCAACACCACTCACACTCATTGCGACCAGTGATGATAGTTTTGTACCGGCACGCGTATCCAAAGAAGCGGCCATTAAAACCACAAATGCCAAAGTGGTGGTGCTCGATAAGGGCGGCCATTTGGTGCATGAAATTGACCCGAAAGTGGTTGCAGAAATTATTGAGAGCAACGGGGTTTAATGTGTTAACCTCGTCTTTACCTTAATCTTTCACGCTGATACCATAGTGGTCTAAAAGGACGATATGCAATGACACTGACCATTTGGAACCGACGAAGCCGCTAAGTACCTGCGCCGCTGTGTTGTTCCATAAGGTTTTGATTGCCATGAATGCGATGTTTCATATTGCGCCGGAAGCCCCGGCAGATGCCCTCTTGATTGAAAAACTTCATGCAAATGCATTTGGCCCTGGCCGCTATACGCGCGCTGCATTTCGTTTGCGCGAGCAGGGCGGGCATAGCCCAGAGCATTCCTTTGTGGTGCGCGATGGTATGGTTATGCGCGCAACCATTCGTCTGACGCCAATCAGTATTGGCTCAACCAAAGCTTGGCTGCTTGGACCGCTGGCAGTTATGCCGGGCTTTGCAGGTCAAGGAATGGGTAAGGCCTTGTTGCGCCACGTGCTTGATTTGGTGACTGAGCCGGTTTTGTTGGTCGGAGACCCGCCTTATTATGGTCCGTTTGGCTTTGAACGCATTTCATCCAAAGACGTTGTCATGCCGGGGCCGGTGGACCCGAACCGGTTACTGGTTGCCAAAATGAACGACGCTGAACGCGCTGCGTTAAAAGGCATGGTTCGCCACGCCAATTGTTAACGCCCCTCGCGCCACCAAGCAGCTCCAAGCGCCATCAACAGAACCGCCAAGCCGGCAAAGCCAGCAAACAAAGGCATACGGTTAACGGATTTCAGCAATGTATCATTTGTTGGGCGAAGGCCCATCCAATCTGCTCCAGAGGCAGACGTTCCGCTGACAGGCACAATGTTCGGCAAAGTCACGCCGGCGATAGAAGCAACACGCAATACTGTGCCGCCAGTGGATTTAGCCAAAGGTGCTATGATATCCGGCGTTGAGGTAACGGCTTGATATTCGCGGGTATTTAACGCGCCAACTTGCGCAAACGTGGTTAGATCGCCATTTGCAATTTGGAAAAGGCCGGTTTCTTCGGTTTCAACCCGCGCGGTGAAAAGACCGTTGCCATCGCCAATCAAGGGCGCTGCCAGTGTCGCGCCGGATGGCGTTACGATTTGCGCCAGCCCGCCATCCTTTGCCATGGCTTGGCGGCGGATGACCAAGGCTTCGCCATCGCCTTCTGCAATCAAACGCTCTTCTTCAAGTTCAGGCTGGCCCATCAGCCAATGGGCTGTGCGCCGGTACAATTGCACATGCGGCCCGCCACCTTCAAAACCGCGCGCCCAGAGCCAACCGTGATCGGATAGCAGCATCGCAACGCGCCCTTTCCCGACCCGATTGAGAACCAAAAGCGGTGCGTCGTCAGCCCCGCTCATAACGCTGACACCTTCAGTTTCACCAACCGCAATCTGGCGGAACCAGCGGCTCCAATTGGGCGGTGTTGCCTCAGAGCCTTCAAGTCCGCGGGTTACGGGGTGGCGGCGGCCCGCGTCTGTCAATGTTGGGTAAAATGCTTTTTCGACGATTTCGCCGGTGGGCTTAGCAGGCAGTGCAGGAAACAATGGCGTGTTGGCGAGTGACAATTCGCCAGCATATTCCGGCCCTGAGGCGACCAAAAGCGCACCGCCTTCTTCAACATAACGCGCAATATAATCATAATAGAGCAGCGGCAAAACATTACGATTTTGGTAGCGGTCAAGGATGATGAGATCAAAATCGTTGATTTTTTCAACGAACAATTCGCGTGTTGGAAATGCGATAAGCGACAATTCGTTGATCGGTGTACCGTCTTGCTTTTCTGGCGGGCGCAAAATGGTGAAATGCACCAAATCGACATCGGCATCAGATTTCAGCAAATTACGCCATGTGCGTTCACCAGCGTGTGGTTCACCTGAAACCAGCAGCACGCGTAAATTCTCGCGGATGCCGTCGACGATCGCAACCGCTCGGTTGTTGGTTCCAGTAATTTCGCCAACTTCCGTTGCAACCTCCAATTCGACGATATTCCGGCCTGCAATAGGCGGCGTAACCGTCACACTCTGGTCAGAACCCGGAACGACGGGTTGTTCTGAAACAACATCGCCGTTGACCCGCACCGTTAAAGTTGAACCGGCAACAATTAGGCCGGTGTCTTCGACGCGGTAGGTCATATCAACCGGCTTGCCAACAATACCGAAACGTGGCGCAATACTAAAGCTGATACGACGATCAATCTCGTCAGTGCGGCCTGTGATCAAAGCATGGAGCGGTGCGGTGAAGCCAATTGCGCTTGGATTGACGGGAACATCATGTATTTGGCCATCTGTGATAAATATTGCACCGGCTACGCGTGACGGCGGCACATCACGCAGTGCCTCTGACAAAGTTTCAAACAGGC
>JANOPZ010000097.1:0-13749 GCA_031422195.1 Limoniibacter sp.
GTCATGGTAGCAGCGATCGGCTTGGCCAGCGTGGCTACCATGACACGCACCGTGTCAGCCTCAGGCATGGATTGGGGTGTGTTGGCGGCTGCCGGCGTGCTGACGATTATTCCGGGTGCTTTGGTCATTTATTTTGTCAGAAACTATATCGCCAAGGGCTTCGCCCTTGGGCGCGTGTAAGGAAGGGTTCAAACATGGCATGGATGGCATGGACTTACCCGACCGCATTGTTCTTTCTGGTGATTGCATTGTTGCTGATCACTTTCACAATACTGGCAATAAAATATCCAGAAACGCCAAGGCTTGGCGTGCTGCGCATTGAAACCACGCGCGGCGACCGGTTGTTTATTTCGCTTTTGGGCTCAGCCTTTATTCATATCGGCTGGCTCGGCCTATTCGGTGCACCTTATTTATGGGCCGCACTGATTGTCTGCCTGATTTATGCCTCAGCAGTGTTTCGCTGGGTGTGAAAAAGGAAATGAGGAGCATGGACGTGGCCAAGCTGCATCCATGTCGACGTGCCTAAAATACCAAACAATTGTTTTCACAATCTGGGAGAACTTCAATGAAATACTTTACATCAACGACAGCCATTGCGCTTGCAATGCTGGCGTTTGGGGGCAGCGCCCAAGCCGATATGGTTGCTGCCAAGGCATTTTTGGATGCTGAGATCAAAGACCAGTCTGTTCTTGACCGTGCTGGCCAAGAAGCTGAAATGCAGTGGTTCATGGATGCTGCCAAGCCGTTTGCCGGCATGGAAATTAAAGTGGCATCTGAAACCATTGGCACTCACGTTTACGAGTCAAAAACACTGGCCGCTGCTTTCACCGCAATCACCGGTATCAAGATCACCCATGATCTGATCGGCGAAGGCGATGTGGTTGAGAAGCTGCAAACCCAAATGCAAACCGGCGAAAACATCTATGATGCTTACATCAATGATTCCGATTTGATTGGCACCCATTGGCGCTATCAGCAGGCCCGTAACCTGACGGATTGGATGGCCGGTGAAGGCGCAGCCGTTACCTCGCCAACGCTTGATTTGGCTGATTTTATCGGCACCAAGTTCACAACCGCACCGGATGGAAAACTGTATCAGTTGCCCGACCAGCAGTTCGCGAATTTGTATTGGTTCCGCTATGATTGGTTCAACGATCAGAAAACCAAAGACGATTTCAAAGCCGCATTCGGCTATGATCTCGGTGTGCCGCTCAACTGGTCTGCCTACGAAGATATTGCGAAATTCTTCACCGGCCGTGACATGACCTATGCTGGCGGCCCAGCCAAAGTTTATGGCAACATGGACTACGGCAAGAAAGACCCGTCACTCGGCTGGCGCTATACAGACGCGTGGATGTCAATGGCTGGCATGAGCGATGTTGGCACGCCAAATGGTCTGCCCGTTGATGAATGGGGTGTTCGTGTAAACGAAAAATCCCAACCGGTAGGGTCATGCGTTACACGCGGCGGCGGCACCAATGATGCGGCTGCTGTTTATGCTGTCACCAAAGCGATTGACTGGCTGAAAAACTACTCACCACCGGAAGCTGCCGGTATGGTGTTTGGTGAAGCAGGCCCGGTTCCTGCGCAGGGTGAAATTGCCCAGCAAATGTTCTGGTACACCGCTTTCACCGCTGACATGGTTAAAGAAGGCTTGCCGGTTGTAAATGCCGATGGCACACCCAAATGGCGCATGGCACCAAGCCCGCATGGCACTTACTGGCAAGAAGGCATGAAGGTTGGTTATCAGGATGTGGGTTCATGGACACTCATGAAATCAACACCTGTTGACCGCGCTCAAGCAGCTTGGCTTTACGCGCAGTTCGTTACATCCAAAACTGTAGATGTGAAGAAATCGCATGTCGGCCTCACGTTTGCGCGTGAATCTTCAATCCAGCACGCCAGCTTTACAGAACGTGCGCCAAAACTTGGCGGCCTGATCGAGTTCTACCGTTCGCCAGCCCGTATCCAATGGTCACCAACAGGCACCAACATTCCGGATTATCCGAAAATGGCGCAACTTTGGTGGCAGAACATTGGCGATGCCATGTCTGGCGAAAAAACGCCTCAAGAAGCTCTTGATGCTTTGTGCGCCGAACAGGAAAAAGTCCTGGAGCGTATCGAAAAATCTGGCGTACAAGGCGAGATTGGTCCGAAGATGAACGATGTTGTTGATGCCCAATATTGGCTCGATCAACCGGGTTCACCTGTTGCCAAAATGGAAAATGAAAAGCCGCAAGGCGAGACCATTTCCTATGACGAACTGATCAAATCCTGGAACAAATAAGGTCGCATTCGACCGGTATCCGGTCACGATCTGTCATGACCGGATAAGAAACCGGTCTAACGGGCGACAAGAATTAAAGAGCGGGCGCATCAGTGCCCGCTTTTTAATTTAACTTGCCTATTTTGCTGTCTTCCATTTGGCAGAAAATAAAGATGACAGCCTGAAAGCCGAAGCGGCGCTTTCGGAGCAGTCCCGTTTTCATGCTGCAGATCAAGACCCGGTTTACACAGAGCTGATATTTTGGCTGACATTTTGGTTCTAGGGGGGTTGCCCGGCGGCATTACTTCGGCAAGGTGAGCGTTGGTGTATTTTGAAGGTCTCAACTTGGAACAAAGCAAGAGCCCAAAAAAGCTGAACAGGGCAAGTGTTTTATGTCAAAACAAGAGCTGAATCCGGAGCGCATTAAATACCGCGCAGATATTGACGGTCTGAGGGCATTGGCCGTCCTTTCTGTAGTTGGATACCATGCCTTCCCGTCGCTATTTCGGGGTGGATTTTCAGGGGTTGATGTTTTTTTTGTTATATCCGGATTTTTGATTTCGACCATTATATTTGAAAATCTGCGGCACGGCACCTTCGCATTCCGCACGTTTTACCAGCGCCGCATCCTTCGTATTTTCCCCGCGCTTATTGTCGTTATGTTGGCTACGTATGCATTTGGGTGGTTTGCGTTGCTGGGCGATGAGTTTCTGCTGCTGGGCAAGCATAGTGTTGCCGGCGCAGGATTTGCTTCAAATTTCATTTTGTGGGCCGAAGCCGGTTATTTTGATATTTCAGCTGAAACCAAACCGCTGCTCCATTTGTGGAGTCTGGCGATTGAAGAACAATTCTATATTTTTTGGCCCGTCATCATTTTTATGGCTTGGAAAGCAAATTTGCCATTTGGGCCCATCTTGGGGCTGCTGCTCGGTCTTTCGTTCCTGCTTAATGTAACCGGCATCAAGGCAGATCCTGTAGCAACTTTTTTCTCACCGCAAACCCGTGCTTGGGAGCTTTTGTGCGGCGGCATGCTGGCATGGCTGACATTAAGTGCAGGGCATCAGCCCTGGTCTTGGCGTGCGCTCGTTTGGGGCGCTATCATGCGGGCACGTATCAAAGCTGCGCTTTCAATTGGCGGTATTGCACTTTTAATTTTATCATTTTTCGCGCTCGATGACAGCCTCAGGTTCCCGGGGCTATGGGCGCTAGTGCCCGTTTTGGGCGCAGTTGCCATTATCGCAGCCGGGCCAAACGCATTTTTCAACAGACTGGTGTTGTCGCACCCCATAATGGTGTCGCTTGGGCTTATAAGTTATCCGCTCTATCTATGGCATTGGCCTTTACTGTCGTTTGCGCGGATTATCGAAGGTGAAGTGCCGCATGTGCTAACGCGCATCGCTCTGATTGGTGTTTCAGTGTTTCTGGCTTGGCTTACGTTTTACACAGTTGAGCGGCAATTCCGGTTGGGTTCAAACCGGACGGTTAAAGCATGGGGCCTTATCGCGGGGATGACCGGTGTTGCTTTGCTTGGCGCATACACGTGGCAAAACGACGGTTTAACCAACAGGGCTGCAGCCCTTAACTATCTCAATAACAAGCAAGAACTCTTGCGCACCCCTGCAATAGACCCGCAATGCCTGACGTTTGTCGGGTTGGAAATACCGTTGTTTAACTATTGCCGGTTCAACGATGCGGGCTTTGCAAAAACGATTGCTGTTATCGGCGACAGTCATGCACATGTGGCCTACCCTGGGATAGCTGAACTGGCAAAAAGTCGTGGCTTGAGCACACTCCTCATTGCCAATAGCAGTTGTCCTCCCTTTACCGGCTCCCCAAACGGATCAGGTGAAAGCGAGAGGCAGGCTTGCCAGAAAAAGATTGACCAGATTCTTGATGTATTGCGGCGTAGTGCTGAAATTGAGACAGTGGTCATGTTTACGCGCGGCATGCTTTACCTGACAGGCACTGAACCGGTGACAGCTGACAAGGATGTCATGCAAGGGGCGACCTTAACTCCAGCCCAATTTGGAATTGGATTTCAACGCACGATTGACCAGCTTAAAAACTCAGGGAAAACTGTTTTTTACGTGACTGAAAACCCCGAGTTAGTGCGAACACCCGAAGCATGCATTCCCCGTCCGTTTCGATCCAATCCAAAAAATTGCGAAATGGCGACATCAGCCGTGCTTGAACGCCAAAAAATATACCGTGAGATTGTTTTCAAATTAGAAAATCTAAAGATAATCGATGTCGTTCCCATTTTTTGCCCCATCACAAAGTGTCTTGTGATCGATGACGGCGCATTATTATATGCCGATGCCGACCATTTATCGATCGCAGGAAGTCGCTTTCAAGCACAGGCCCTGATCAGCACAATTTTCAAATAGCTTTGCGCTCACCCGTTATTACGGGATCGTTGCATTATTTTTTGAGATCGAGGTTTTGCCGCTCGGCATATGTTCAAAAACAAAGCCTGACATCACTGTGTCATGCAGGTATAGAAGCATTGGTTTTTGGGGAATTTCACAAATTTGCTATATCAACATATGCGTTTGGCCCCCATTAAAATGCTTGCGGGGCATACAAATACATTAAAACACAACTTCAGTTTGCCGGATTAAGCAAAACGATAATCGAGCGGATTTATTCAAATGCGGGTGCTATACATCCATCAACACTTTTCGTCACCAAACGGATCAACGGGCATAAGATCTTATGCATTTGCCCGAAAATTAATTGAACGCGGGCATGATGTGACAGTCTTAGCTGGCAGCTACAAGTCAGGCGATACCGGCCTTGTAGGACCCTTTGTCAATGGAATGCGGACTGGTGTCGTGGATGGCATAAACGTCGTGGAATTTGATGTCCGCGTTGGAAATGTTGACAGTTTTAGCAAACGCGCCGCAGCATTTGTGAAATATGCCGCCCGGTCAACACAGGCCACATTGCGCGGCAATTGGGATGTCGTGTTTGCAACATCCACGCCATTGACCGCTGCCATCCCCGGAATTGCGTGGACGTGGCTCAAGCGAAAACCGTTCATTTTTGAGGTTCGGGATCTTTGGCCTGAACTTCCAAAAGCCATGGGTGTCATCAAGAACCCGCTGGTTTTAGGGGCAATGTCTGTTCTGGAATGGGCAGCATACCGCTCTTGCAGCGCCGCCATTGGTCTTGCACCGGGCATCGTGGAGGGCATTCGGGCGCGAAGCAAAAGCAGTCTTGATGTTAAAATGATCCCAAATGCGGCGGACCTTACTTTGTTTACACCGGAAGGTGAGGCAACGCGGCCGGAAGGCATAGCCCCGGAAAATTTCTTGGCTGTTTTTACAGGCGCACACGGAAAAGCAAATGGCCTTGATGCGGCGCTCGACGCGGCGGCCGAACTTAAAAGGCGCAACCGCCATGATATCCAGATCGCCTTCATTGGTGACGGCGCCGAAAAGATAAGGCTGATGGAGCGCGCGTCTGCGGAGGGCCTCCACAATTGCAGCTTCCATGGTCTTTTACGCAAAGACAAACTGGCAGCCATGATGCGCGGCGCTGACGCCGGATTAATGCTGCTTGCAAATGTGCCAGCCTTTTATCGTGGCACGTCGCCAAACAAATTCTTTGATTATTGCTCTGCCGGCTTGCCGGTTATCAATAATTATGGCGGTTGGTTGGCTGGTATGATCAAACAGGAAGACTGCGGAATTGTGGTGCCGCCGGAAAACGCGTCTGCCTTTGCAGACGCGCTGATCACATTGGCTGACAACAGGGCGATGGGTAAAGCGGCTGGCGCGCGTGGACGCGCATTCGCCGAAAAACACTTCAACCGCGACGACCTTGCCGAACAATTTGTTGATTTTATCGAACACCACGGCCGCAGCGGCAGCCGGGTTGACCAGACACTGCCTGCCAACTAATAAGCTGCCTCCAGAACGCAAGGGTGAAAATGAAATTGTCTCCTATTCGGCCTTGGATCATTCTCGGCACACGCCCAGAAGCAATAAAACTCGCTCCACTTTTTATGACAATGCGCAATATGGATCGGTTTGCCCCGGTTCTGGTGAGCACGGGACAGCACCAAAGCATGGTGCGCGATGTCTTGAAAGCATTTGACCTCACGCCTGATATTGATTTGGCAGTCATGCAGCCGGGCCAAACACTGTCGCTGCTGACACGCAACATCATTGATGCGCTTGATCCGCTGATTGCGGAACACAAACCGGATTGGCTTGTTGTTCAGGGTGATACAACAACGACGTTTGTCACCAGCCTGATCGGCTTTTACAATCACATTCCTGTTGCTCATGTGGAAGCCGGTTTGCGTACCGGCGACCTGATGCGGCCCTGGCCGGAAGAAGCCAACCGTCGGTTGACCAGTATTGTGGCACGTCGCCATTATCCGCCGACTGATTTGGCACGAGACAATTTGTTGCGCGAAGGTATCGATCCCAAAAATATAGTGATGACGGGAAATACCGTTATTGATGCACTTCTAAGTGTGTCAAAGCGTTTAGATGCTGATCCGTCAGCCCAAGCACAACTTTTAGCGCGGTTTCCGTTTCTGGATCCTGCCCGCCGCATGATTTTAGTGACCGGCCACAGACGCGAAAGTTTTGGCGAAGGGTTTCGCAATATCTGCACTGCTTTAGCTGAAATTGCCGAGCGTGATGATGTGCAAATCGTTTATCCTGTCCATCTTAATCCAAATGTTCAGGGCATCGTGCATGAAACACTTGGCGGCAAAACAAATGTACATCTCATCGCCCCGGTTGATTATGAGGCATTCATTTACTTGATGAAGCACAGTTATTTCATTTTGACGGATTCCGGTGGCGTTCAAGAAGAAGCGCCCTCATTGAGACGGCCAGTGTTGGTCATGCGCGATACCAGTGAGCGCATGGAAGCGGTAAACGCGGGCTTGGCGCGGCTGGTTTCAACATCAGTCCAAACCATCGTTGCGGGTGCATACATGCTGTTGGATAATCCTGCCGCCTATGCAAAAATGCAGTCTGACATCAGCCCGTTCGGTGATGGGCGGGCGTGTAATCGAATTGCGGAAGATTTACTTTTATGACGATAAAAACGAAGACTATTTGTGTGATGGGCCTTGGTTATGTTGGGCTGCCGACAGCCGCTATTCTGGCGTCATCCGGTCATCAAGTTCTTGGCTGCGATATCAACCCCAAAGCCGTTGCGATTATCAATGAAGGGCGCAGCCATATCATTGAGGCAGACTTGGACAAGGTGTTGCAAGAGGTTGTCCTTGCCGGACGTCTCAAAGCGTCCACTGAGTGCGGCCCCGCCGATGTTTATATTATTGCTGTGCCAACGCCCGTATTGCCAGATCATACCCCTGATATGCGGATGGTCGAAAGCGCGTTGTCGATGATTGCGCCGTTTTTGCAGCCGGGTAATCTGGTCATCATTGAATCAACGTCACCAGTCAAAACAACAGAGCGTGCGGCCAAACAATTATCTGCTGCCCGCCCGCATTTGACGTTCCCGGTTACACACCCGGACAAATCTGATATTATGCTCGCCTATTGCCCGGAACGGGTATTACCGGGCCACACCATGCGTGAGTTGGTGCAGAACGCCCGGACCATTGGCGGTCTGGATGCTCGCAGCAGCGAAGCGGCAACTGAGATCTACCGTAGCTTTGCAAAAGGTAAAATAACGATATCGTCGGCGCGTGTGGCAGAGCTATCAAAGCTGGCCGAAAATTCGTTTCGTGATGTGAACATCGCTTTTGCAAATGAGCTGTCTTTGGTCTGTGACGATCTGGATATTGATGTATGGGCTGTTGTTGAAGCCGCAAATCTTCATCCGCGTGTCAATATTCTTAGCCCCGGCGTGGGTGTTGGCGGGCATTGCATCCCGGTTGACCCGTGGTTTATTGTTGACAGTGCGCCTAAATCAGCGCGCCTCATTCGCATGGCCCGTGAAGTCAACACATTCAAAACCGAAGTTATCGCTTCGCGCCTTATGTCTTTAATGGATGATATGCCGGGCGTTCCGGTGGCATTGCTCGGTTTGGCCTATAAGCCTGACGTTGATGACATGAGAGAAAGCCCCGCCGTGGAAGTGGCAGCTCAGCTTGCACAATATGGAAAAGGGCAAGTGTTTGTTGTTGAGCCGCACATCACAGAGTTACCCTCAGCGCTAAAAGATAAACCCAATTTGGCGCTGGTTACTTTGGAAACAGCTTTGAAAAATGCGGGCATTGTTGCGCCTCTCGTAGCCCATTCTGCTTTTATTGGATTAAGAAGCAAATTGGGCAGCGATGTAACCGTGGTTGATCCATCTGGATTGTTGCGAACGTAAACGGGCCGAACGCTTTCTGGTTTGAATTTGTGACGATGGATTTGTGACAAAGGAACAAAATGTCAGTTCTTCCGCTCTTTGCCATTTATGGTGCTGGAGGTTCTGGGAGGGGCATTATGCCGTTTGCGCGCAAACAACACTTGGCCAGTGCTCTACCACTTGAAAGACTGGTGTTTATAGACGCGCATTTGGCTGGAACCCGGATCAACGGTCATAAAGTGGTCGATGAAGCTTCGTTCTTAGCAGAGCCGGCAAGTTGCCATTTTGTTGCAATAGCGATTGCCAGCAGTAAAGTGCGTGCAGCGTTGGATGCGCGTTTAGCCTTGCGGGGTGCCTGCCCTTGGACGGTGATTTCGGCCAATTCTGAAATCTTTGATGAGGTGGTCATTGGCGAGGGCGCTTTGATCAGCCCTTTTGTCACGCTTGCGTCCAATGTTGTGATAGGCAGGCATTTTCATGCCAATCTTTACAGCTACATTGAACATGATTGCATTATAGGTGATTTTGTTACTTTGGCTCCCGGAGCTAAGGTCAATGGCAATGTGGTGATCGAAGATCATGCGTACATCGGGTCGGGGGCGGTGGTTAAGCAAGGTCGACCAGGCCACCCGCTGATGATTGGCGCCGGCGCAATTATTGGCATGGGTGCAGTGGTGACCAAAAGTGTAGCGGCAGGTGTAACCGTTGTTGGTAACCCTGCCCGGCCGATGCCATCAACTGGATGAGATTGGATTGCACCCTAAGCCGAATTCAGTTAGGCACTTTTCATTAATATGATTTTTGAACTGCTGAATGATTGAAGCTGCAGATTAAATTGCCCGCTATTGTTTTTAAGTTGGCCATCCAGATGGAGTTGGAACTTCGTGTCATATCAAGCTGTGAGTCCAGCGCCTTGTGTGGCGTGCAAGTCAGTTTCAACAAAATTGGTGACACCACGAAATAGCCTGCACTATGTGTGCTGCACCAGCTGCGGCCATTGCACACTCGATGGCACACTTCTTGAAAACGCTTCTCAAAACGCAGATGCATTTGAAGCTGCACAAGACAAATATTATGGCGAAGAATCAATATTAATCACGCCCGATTTGAACGCGTTTGAAAGCGAAATTATCAACAAACGCAAATCCACAATTGCGCCATATCTGACGTCCCCGGCCAAGGTGCTTGAGGTTGGGCCAGGTGCTGGCCATATTTTGCGTTGGTTGTTATCGCAAGGCCATTCCCCTACCGCTGTGGAACATTCGCAAGCGCTGGCGCGGGCACTCACAGCATCATTTTCAATTCCCATGATGGTCGGTGAGTTTGAGAAGCTTCCTGTTGAGAAAAATGCCTTCGACGCTTTCTTTTCATTTCATGTGATTGAACATGTCCGTGATCCGCTGGCCCACTTGGTTGCAGCATTTGATGCTGTGCGCCCCGGCGGACTTGGGTTTATAGCCACTCCAAATGCCCGCTCTTTGCAGCAATTGGCATTCCCCTCGCTATCACCCAATTTTGACTCCGCTCATGCGTATGTTTTCTCACCGGAATCGTTGCGACATTTTGCAGAACGCGCAGGTTGGCGCGTTTTGGCGCAGCGGACACCGGAATATACGCCCAGCTGGCTTCGTGTAGCGACAAAAGCCGTGCGCCGCATGAAGGGCGAAGATGAAGAGGCCACTGCTGGAAAGTATGCAGCGCAGGCATCATCAAAAATGCGGCTGGCCGCTAAAATCGCTGCAATCGTCAGTTGGCCGCTTCGTGCAATCCAATCACGCCTTCGCTATGGCAATGAGATATTCTTTGTTTTAGTAAAACCAAACTGATTGGCACAACGCCGGTGATATTCAATTTCGCACCGTTTGATTGCGGGGCAATACATTCTCAAGGAATCCTTTATGTCACGCCATAATATAGTTTGCAGCAACTGCGTGATGGATACGACTGATACGGCAATTACCTTTGATGAAAAGGGTGTATGCGATCATTGCCGTGATTTCGAACAAAACGTGCGGCCAAACTGGCACACTGATGAACGCGGACGCGCCGAACTCACGGCGACGATTGATGCCATTCGCAAACATGGTCAAGGCAAGGAATTTGATTGCATTCTTGGTTTAAGCGGTGGCCTCGACAGCTCCTATATGCTGCATATGCTGGTCACTGATTTTCACTTAAGGCCGCTGGTGTTCCATGTTGATGGCGGCTGGAACACAGATCTCGCCGTCAATAACATACAAATGATGGTCGATAAGCTTAAGCTCGATCTTTATACTGAGGTTATTGACTGGGAAGATATGAGTGATTTCCAGCTGGCTTTTTTCAAGTCGGGCGTATCGCAATTGGACATCCCACAAGATCATGCTTTTGTTGCGGTGCTGTATAAATTTGCACAAAAGCACGGCATTAAATACATCATGAACGGCGGTAATATTGCCACCGAGTGTGTTCGCAATCCACTTGATTGGCTATATTACGGCACTGACATGTGGTTCATTAACGATATCCGCCGCAAGTTCTGCAAACGTCCGTTGGAAAATTATCCATTCAGTTCTGTGCTGTCCCACAAAATATATTTACGCTATTTCAAAGGCGTGCAGGTTGTACGGCCGCTCAACTATTTTCCCTATAGCAAAGAGCTGGCCATTGAGACGTTGAGCCGCGAGTATGGCTGGCGCGCTTATCCTCAAAAGCACTTTGAAAGCCGGTTCACAAAGTTCTTTGAAGGCTATTGGATGCCGACACGTTTTGGCTACGACACCCGCAAAGTTCAGTATTCATCCCTTATTTTGACCGGCCAGATGACACGGGATCAGGCGCTCGAAAAGCTTGAAAAACCGGCCTATGATCCTGCCACCATAGATGATGAGTTTGCCTATATTGCTAAGAAAATGGGAATAACGGTTGAAGAGTTGCGGGGCTATCATACCATGCCGCTGAAATCATATAAGGACTATTGGAACCAGAAAACACTGTTCGACTTTGGCGCAAAGGTATTGCGCGCTTTGGGTATCGAACGGTCCATTAAGCGCTGAAGCCATGTTGTGCATTATTAATTACGGTTCTGGCAATATTGCAGCAATTTCAAATATTTGCCGGCGCGAAAAACTTCCACATTTTATAGCTGATAAGCCAGCAGAGCTTGGCCAAGGCACTCATTTCTTGCTGCCCGGTGTCGGGGCGTTTGATCCGACGATGGAAACGCTCGAAAATTCCGGCATGCTCGTTGCGCTGGAAGATGAAGTTCACGGCAAAAATAAACCAGTTTTGGGCATTTGTGTCGGGATGCAATTGCTGGCTGATGGCAGTGATGAAGGTGAGCGCCCGGGCCTTGGTTGGATAGGGGGGCATGTGCGGCGCATTGATACGCGCAACCTCAACCGCCCGCCGCATCTGCCGCATATGGGTTGGAACTCTGTTGATATGGCTCAACAACACCCAGTGTTGGAGGGTGTGGACGCCAACCACGGATTTTATTTTCTTCACACCTACTTTTTTGACGCCGCCAATAAAGAAGATGTGCTTGCCACGGTTGATTATGGCGGTGATTTGCCGTGCGTTGTTGGACACAAGCGTTGTGTCGGCGCACAATTTCACCCGGAGAAAAGCCATTCCAATGGCATACGGTTGATTTCAAACTTTGCGCGGTGGGTGTGATGCTGCGTTCAAGGATTGTGCCTTATCTTTTGTTACGCGGCAAAGGGCTGGTGAAAACACAGAAATTCACAGATGCCAAATATGTTGGTGATCCGATCAACGCTGTTAAAATATTCAATGAAAAAGAAGTCGACGAACTGGCAATCTTTGATATTGAGGCCACATCAAAAGACCGCGCACCGGACTTCGATTTGTTGCGCGATATTGCTGCCGAAAGCCGAATGCCGCTATGCTATGGCGGCGGTATCCGCGATGCCGAAACAGCAGCTCGAATTATCGGTCTTGGTTATGAAAAAACATCCATTAGTGCAGCTGCTCTCGATAATCCAAAGCTGATTTCCGAGGTTGCAACACGCGTTGGAACACAGAGCACCGTGGTGACTGTCGATGTGCGCCGTGAGGGACTTTTCGGCGGTCACACCGTTTATTCCCATAACGCCAAGCGCAAGCGCAGCATCGATCTTTTTGCTTTCATTATGGAAGCTCAGGAACGTGGTGCTGGTGAAGTGATCATCAATTCAATTGATCGCGACGGCATGATGGAAGGTTACGATTTGAAATTAGCGCGACGTGTGCGCGATACATTGACCATTCCGCTCAGCTTTGTAGGCGGTGCAGGATCAATGGCGCATTTAGCAGCGCTCGTTGATGACATCGGTCCCGTTGGCGCAGGCGCAGGCAGTTTCTTTGTGTTTAACGGCCGCTACCGCGCAGTGCTTATCAGCTATGCGCGGCCGCCCAAAAGTTGATCTGAAATCAAAGTAGGCAGCTGGTGAACCAATCTCGTTCAACAGGTTCCATCCAGTCATCACCCAAACATAATAAAATCATTATGGGTCAATGCTGTGCCAACAGTCACCGTCGCGAACAAGGTCTGTGCGCCGCCGCCAAAGCCATCAGCATCAAAGAATAATTGGCCGGTTGCACCGTTGTAAATAATACGGTCACCAACATCATTGGCGGTGCTCCCGAAATTGAGTTCGGCAGAATCAAGGCTGGTGCCAATTCCGGTAAAAAACACGCGCGACAGCAAAATGTCATCGGCGTTCACCGTAAAATCCCGTATGGAATCCACATTGGTTGCAGCATTCAGCGTGTCGGCAAAGATAAAGAAATCATTGCCAGTACCGCCAAAAAGCACGTCATTGCCAGCGCCGCCATTCAACGTGTCATTGCCGCCTATGCCATAAAGTGTGTCAACACCGCCAAGGCCATATAACGCATCATTATTTGTGGCTTTGCCAACAAAAACATCGTTGAAAAACGAACCGACAAAGCCTTCGATCGAAACAAAAGTATCGCCAACCGCCTCGCTCGACGATTCATTGAGGCCATCAAGCCGGGCGTAAACCCCGGTTGTTGATTGCGTATAGCTGGCAAGGTCAAAGCCTGTACCGCCATCCAGATAATCAGCGCCGACGCCGCCTGTCAGCGTGTCATCGCCGCCAACACCGTAAAGCGAGTCAGCGCCGTCTTGGCCAAAAATCTGGTCGTTGTTGCTGTTGCTGCCCACCAATGTGTCAGCCAGAGACGAG
>JANOPZ010000098.1:0-6561 GCA_031422195.1 Limoniibacter sp.
AAATAGGCAAAAAATCGAGAGCGATGATCGTCATGGTGCATGTAGCCGATGGAATAGACATGGACCAAGACCGACACAGTGTTGACGACCACAAACATAACCGCCGTCAGCGTATCAATGCGCAGTGACCAACTGACTTCCAGTGCACCCGACTTGATAAAGGGTAGTACCTGCACAATTTCTGTGACGTGCTCATGAGCCATTGCAACATTGAAAAACACCACCCAAGACAATGCGGCAACAACCAACATCAAGCCAGTGGTGACATATTCTGAGGCCTTATGGCCGATTTGACGGCCAAAAAGGCCAGCGATGAGGAAGCCAATCAGCGGCAGAAAAACGATAGCTTGATACATCGTGATCAGCCTTTCATCATGTTAACGTCTTCAACTGCAATCGACCCACGATTACGGTAAAACACGACAAGAATGGCGAGGCCGATGGCAGCTTCAGCAGCGGCGACGGTCAGAATAAACAGTGCAAACACTTGGCCGACAAGATCATTGAGAGCGGCCGAAAACGCGACGAAATTAATGTTGACGGCCAGCAAAATCAGCTCAATCGACATCAAAATGATGATGATGTTTTTGCGGTTGATAAAAATACCAAACACGCCAAGCGTAAATAAAATTGCTGACACAGTGAGGTAGTGGGCGATACCGATATCGAACATGATTATAACCCCTTCCCGCTTTCAACTTTGACAATTTCAATTGCCGTTTCCGGCGTGCGGCGAACTTGCGCGGCCATATCTTGGCGCTGTATGCCCTCGCGGCGGCGCAGTGTCAGCACGATAGCACCAATCATCGCGACCATCAAAATGAGGCCGGCGATTTGGAAGTAAACCGCATAGGTCGTGTAAAGCACGTCGCCCAAGGCCTGCGTATTATTGCGGATCGCCACATCAGGTATTGGTTGCGACACTGTTGCAGCAAGTTCTGGCGAAAACGAATATCCGCCCAAAACGACTATCAATTCGGCTGCAAACACAACACCAATAAGCGTGCCAATTGGTGCATATTTGGCAACCCCCGAGCGCAGTTCGGTAAAGTCAACGTCGAGCAGCATCACCACAAACAGAAACAGAACTGCGACCGCGCCCACGTAAACAACGATCAAAATCATCGCCAGAAACTCAGCGCCGGTCAACAAAAACAAGGCTGCGGCGTTCACGAAAGCAAGGATCAGAAACAGCACGGAATGCACCGGATTGCGTCCGACAATAACCATCACAGCCGAGGCAATCGCCACCAGCGAAAACAAATAGAAAAATGCGCCTTGGATGCCTGAAAGCAAAACCATTGATTTCATTCTCCGGTGCCGGAGACGCCCCTCAGTTCGGTAGGTATCGCCATTCTAAAGAGGCGCTTCTACGGTGTACTAGAATCTTCGTTTCGTTTCGGGTCTTAAACGAGGCCCCTCGCCCCGTCCACCCTTTAGGCAACCGGTCTTAACCGATTGTTCTTTTAGCGATAGGCTGCATCCGCAGCGATGTTGCGCGCAATTTCGCGCTCCCAACGGTCGCCATTGGCAAGCAGTTTGTCTTTATCATAGTATAATTCTTCACGCGTTTCAGTGGCAAACTCAAAGTTTGGCCCCTCGACAATCGCGTCCACCGGGCAGGCCTCTTGGCAAAAACCGCAGTAAATGCATTTTACCATATCAATATCGTAGCGCACGGTGCGGCGCGTACCATCGTTACGGCGCGGACCGGCCTCAATTGTGATCGCCTGGGCTGGGCAAATTGCCTCGCAGAGTTTGCAGGCAATACAGCGCTCTTCGCCGTTTGGATATCGGCGTAACGCATGCTCACCACGAAAGCGCGGCGACAACGGGCCTTTCTCATGTGGATAGTTCAGCGTGGCTTTGGGGGCAAAAAATTGCTTCATCGCAACCTTGAATGCGCTGATAAACTCCAGCAATAGCAGGGATTTAGCGGTGTTTGCAAAAGTGCTCATATCATGCCCAACCCATCAGTTTCAGGAAAGTTGCAACCACAACAACGGCGCCGAGGGATATTGGCAGAAACACTTTCCAGCCCAAACGCATCAATTGGTCGTAACGGTAACGCGGCACAATGGCTTTAGCCATCGACACCATAAAGAACATGAAAAACACTTTCAGCATAAACCAGATGATGCCCGGCACCCAGTTCAACGGCGCGATATCGAGTGGTGGCAACCAGCCGCCAAGGAACAGGATTGTTGCGAGCGAACATAGCAGCAAAATTGCGATATATTCACCGAGCAAAAACAGCAAAAACGGCGTCGAGGAATATTCAATCATGTGGCCTGCAACCAACTCTGATTCGGCTTCGACCAGATCAAATGGTGGACGGTTGGTTTCAGCCAATGACGAGATGAAAAAGATCACAAACATCGGAAACAGAGGAAGCAAATACCAATCCAGAAACGAGTTTGGCAGGCCAACCATGGTGCCCAAGCCATCTTTTTGGGAAACTACAATCTCAGTTAAATTCAGTGAACCGGCGCATAGTAAAACAGTGATGATCACAAGACCAATAGACACTTCATATGACACCATTTGTGCGGCAGAGCGAAGCGCGCCCAGAAAAGGGTATTTGGAGTTTGAAGCCCAGCCCGCCATTATAACGCCGTAGACCTCAAGCGAGGCAACCGCAAACACAAACAGGATACCGACATTGATATTGGCCATCACCCAGCCATCGTTAACTGGAATAACAGCCCAAGCCACCAGCGCCAGCGTTGCCGACAACATTGGGGCAAGAATGAAAATCACTTTACTGGCAGAAGCCGGAATGATCGGCTCTTTGAAAACCAGTTTCAGCAAATCAGCAAACGATTGCAGCAAGCCCCAAGGCCCGACCACGTTTGGCCCGCGCCGCATTTGCACGGCGGCCCAGATTTTCCGGTCAGCGTAAAGGATGTAAGCGGTGAAAATAAGCAAGCCCACGAGCAACAGCAAGGATTGACCGACAATCCAGAGCGTTGGGTAAATGTAAGTCGAAGCAAAATCCATCAGCTTTACTCCGCCGCCACTGCATAGCCGTTTTGCGCGAGTTTCGAGCATTCAGCCATCGTGGCAGATGCGCGCGCAATCGGGTTTGTCATATAAAAATCAGCAACAGGTGAGACAAACGATTGATTTGTCACGGGCCCGCCGATTTTGGCAAGCGCTGCTATCGTTGAAGCATCACCGGGTGCAACTTGGTCAACGCCAGCGAAATGCGGAAATGCCGCATAAAGTTTGGCACGAAGCTGGCTCAGCGAATCAAATGGCAGCTTTTTACCCAGCACATCAGATAATGCTCGAATCATCGCCCAATCTTCACGAGCCTCCCCCGGCGCGAAACCTGCACGGTTGCCCATTTGAACGCGGCCCTCGGTGTTTACATAGGTGCCTGATTTTTCGGCATAAGTTGCACCTGGCAAAATAACATCCGCACGAGTTGCACCCTTGTCGCCGTGCGTGCCGATATAAATGGTGAAGGCGTTGGCGATTTTCTGAGTATCGAGTTCATCAGCGCCAAACAAAACCAAAACATCCATATCAGTCAACATATCCTTGGTGGATTTACCGCCTTCAGCCGGCACAAAACCAAGATCAAGGCCGCCAACGCGAGAGGCTGCGTTTTGCAAAACAGCAAAACCGTTCCAGTCTTCTTTCATTGCGCCCACATCTGAAGCAATTTTTGCGGCCAGACCAAGCACAGCTTGGCCATCAGTCCGCGCAAGTGCGCCTGCCCCGACAATGATCAAAGGATTGGCAGCATTTTTCAAAACTTTGAAAAACTTATCATCGCCCGCCGCAAAGGCTTTCAAGCCCGCAGGTGAATTGCCGAGCATGGTTGCATCATAACGCAGCTCACCAAATTCACCGAACACGCCAATCGGAATGCCAGTTGCACGCCAGCGTTTGCGAATACGGGTATTGAGTATGCTGGCTTCAAAGCGCGGGTTGGAACCGATGATTAAAATGGCATCGGCCTCTTCAATGCCGGTAATACCCGGGTTGAAAATGTAACCGGCGCGACCCGATTTCGGATCAACCAGTGAGCCGTCTTGGCGACAATCCAAATGAGGTGAGCCAATGGCATGCATGAGGCTTTTTAGCGCGAACATTTCTTCAACACTAGCCAAGTCACCGACGACTGCACCAATTTTATCCGGCGTTGTGGTTGTAATTTTTGCCTTAATCGCGTCAAAAGCCTGCGCCCATGTGGCAGGTTTCAGACGGCCATCAACACGAATATAGGGCCGGTCGAGGCGCTGCGTTTTCATGCCATCCCAGACAAACCTTGTTTTGTCTGAAATCCATTCTTCATTCACCGCTTCATTGACGCGGGGCATAATGCGCATCACTTCACGTCCGCGCGTATCAATGCGAATAGCGGAACCAACAGCATCCATCACATCAATGGATTCGGTCTTTGTCAGTTCCCAAGGCCGCGCTTGAAACGCATAAGGCTTGGATGTCAGCGCACCGACAGGGCAAAGGTCAATCACGTTGCCCTGCAATTCAGATGTCATCGCCTGCTCAAGATAGGTCGTAATTTCAGCATCTTCACCGCGACCTGTCAGGCCAAGCTCGGCAATGCCGGCAACCTCGGTGGTAAACCGCACACAGCGCGTGCAATGGATACAGCGCGTCATGATGGTTTTAACCAGCGGCCCGATGTATTTATTATCGACGGCGCGCTTATTTTCCTCATAGCGCGAACCGGAAACACCATAGGCCATGGCTTGGTCCTGCAAATCGCACTCGCCGCCCTGATCGCATATCGGGCAATCAAGCGGGTGGTTGATCAGCAAAAACTCCATAACGCCTTCGCGTGCTTTTTTCACCATCGGTGTTTTGGTAAACATTTCTGGCGCTTCGCCATTGGGGCCGGGGCGCAAATCGCGCACATTCATAGCACACGACGCCTGCGGCTTTGGCGGGCCGCCCTTCACCTCAACCAAGCACATACGGCAATTGCCGGCGATAGAAAGCCGCTCATGGAAACAAAAGCGCGGCACTTCAGCACCAGCCGCTTCAGCCGCTTGCAGCAGCGTGAAGTGATCAGGAACATCAACCTCTAATCCATCAACTTTTATCTTCGCCATAGCCTTATCCTAACCCGCGTTTATGACACGCGTTTTTCGCGCCAGAGGTTTACTTCCGGCAGATGCGCCCAGTCGAACGCAAAATCCGTGTTGCCGTGTTCGTTCAAATGGTCAAGGCGAACCTTGGCTTCATCCAGTGTTGGCAGCTGCCCCGCTTCAATGTTCCACATCACCAGATGATGCGATTGCAATTTGGCAAACCACTCGGCTTTACTTTCATAAATTTTGCGGTGAACGGTGTTGAAGGCGAATGCTTCCAAATGTGCAGCGCTTTGCCAAACCGACAAAGTGAGAATGGTTTCCGGCCCGCCCAAAACAGTTATCCCGGTTGTGTTGTTTTCATCCTTAAAGCGCCAGATGAACCCTTCAGACCGCTCCGCCAAAGCATTCATTCGCCCAAGATTATCGTTGAACGGTGCAGCGGCATCGCTTGCGTCGTCGATTTTCCAGACAGAGAAGTTGAGTTGGGCGATGGGCATTTATGGCAATTACACATTCACGAGATCAGGTCGACGTTCAATTCGGTCAACACGTTGTTCAATACGATCCAGACGGCGGTGCACGCCGGACAAACCTTCTTCAACTGCTGTTACACGCACTTTTAAACCGTGAACGTCGTCAAGCAGCCGGTCAAGTTTTCCATCCATCAAACGCAACTGACGCAAACCCAAATTTTCAGGCTCATTTGGCATTCTGATCTCCTGTATCTCGTTCATACGAAACGATAACGGAATACTTATTCATAGCAAAGCGCCAGCCGGATTTCACTCAGCTGCAATCTGCATCGGTTTCACCTGATGGGCGTTCCTTGAAAACTCATCAATGCGGCGTTCCATTTCGGGGCGGAAGTGCTTGATGAGGCCTTGGATGGGCCAAGCGGCCGCATCGCCGAGTGCGCAAATCGTGTGGCCTTCAACCTGCTTCGTCACTTGCAACAGCATGTCGATTTCGCGCTTTTGCGCTTGGCCGGTGACCATGCGTTCCATCACGCGCCACATCCAGCCGGTGCCTTCACGGCATGGGGTGCACTGGCCGCAGCTTTCGTGCTTGTAGAACGCAGCCAAACGCGCAATCGCTTTTACGATATCGGTTGATTTATCCATCACGATTACGGCGGCAGTGCCAAGGCCGGAGCCGAGCGCCTTTAACCCGTCAAAATCCATGGTCGCATCCATAATTTGCGCAGCTGGAACCATTGGAACTGACGAGCCGCCGGGAATGACAGCCAGCAAATTATCCCAGCCGCCGCGAATGCCGCCGCAATGTTTGTCGATCAGTTCCTTGAACGGCACGCCCATCGCCTCTTCAAACGTGGCAGGTTTATTGACATGGCCAGACACACAAAACAGTTTGGTGCCGGTATTGTTTTCGCGGCCGAAACCTTTGAACCATGCGCCGCCGCGACGCAAAATAGTCGGCGCAACGGCGATAGATTCGACATTGTTCACAGTGGTCGGGCAGCCATAAAGGCCAA
>JANOPZ010000099.1:0-41783 GCA_031422195.1 Limoniibacter sp.
CCATGCCTATGCAAGCCTCAGATATTGAGAAAATGATCAAGACCGCAATGCCGGATGCCAAGGTTGATATTCGTGATTTGGCAGGTGATGGCGACCATTACTCAGCCAATGTGATTTCTGAAGCCTTTCGCGGTAAAAGCCGGGTGCAGCAACACCAAATGGTTTATGAGGCGTTGAAAGGCAATATGGGCGGCGTCTTGCATGCACTGGCCTTGCAAACGTCGGCACCGGAATAAGATCGAGGGGAAAATATGGCTGATTTTTTGAACGGCATTGTCGAAAGCGTGGTTGCTGGCGTTTTAAGCGAGATCAAAAAGAAAGCCGGCATCCGCACGACCCGGCGCAAAAAGCGCGTGAGCCGCAGCACGGCCACAATCAAAAAAATTGAAGATTTGTTGCTTGGTAAAACTGCGCGCAAATCATCTCGAACAACAGTGGCAAAACGCCAGACAAGCCGCAAGGCAACCGTGCGTACCCGCGCCAAGGCAAAGCGGCGGGCTTATTGAATGTTGCGGGTTTCTGGCTGTCTAATCGCTACAATTTTGACCTTTGCCGCACATGCACAAGAAGAAGATAGCGAAGGCGTATCAATTGAACCGCAATGTGAATTGAGCGCCAATTGGCGCGTTATTGCAAAAGAAATCGGCGAAATTCCGGGCATGACGATGGACGTTAATAAGCGCAATGCCGGCGGCCAACCCGATTGTAAAACGGAAAACGTTCAACCGGATTTTGTTGCAGGCGGCCCCGATCAAGCGCTCTGGCTCACAAAATTAACTGGAGATTATTTGGTGATGGCGCGTTCAACAGGCCCGGTTGGCAGCGTGGTTGTTCAAAATCTAACGGATAAAACCATTGTGGTTGATGTGCCAAGTGTCGACTCGCAGGCCGACAGCTGGGGCGTGACCTATTGGCAGCAAAAAGAGGCGGGAACCGCCGACAACTGCCCGCAATTTGCTGAATACAAAGAGCAGGGTTTTGGCGCGGTCATTTCCCATGAAATGCGCTATGATTTCGCAAGCAAAGCAGTGTTGACCAGCGGCCAAACGTCTTGTGAGCCACTGCAATAAGTCTGTGAGATGCAGTGGTTGTTTTACTTGTCAGCACCGGCTGCAATCGCTACTTTAATTCTAGGCCGATGTCCGGCAATGATTTGGGAATAGAAACATGACCGCGATAAACGAGTTCATCGATACGGAAGTTAAATCCAAAGACGTTGTGCTGTTCATGAAGGGCACACCGGGATTTCCGCAATGTGGGTTTTCTGGCCAAGTCGTACAGATTTTAGATTATCTTGGCGTGGATTATAAAGGCGTCAATGTTCTGACATCAAATGAATTGCGCGACGGCATCAAAGCTTATTCCAATTGGCCAACTATCCCGCAACTCTATATCAAAGGCGAGTTTGTTGGCGGCTGCGATATTGTGCGAGAAATGTTCCAATCCGGCGAATTGCAAACCGAGTTCACCAATAAGGGCATTGTTGTAAAAAGCGCCGCTTAAGCTGGATAATCATCGTGGCCAGTGAATTCAAAGGGTTTGGGCAACAAGCCCTGCCCTTTTTGAAAGCGCTTGGTTTTCATCAAAATAAAGAATGGTTTGCGGCAAACAAACCGCTTTATGAAAGCCAAATCCGGTCGCCAATGGGCGACTTGATTGAGGATATGACGGCACGCTTTGAAATGATGAATGTTCCTTTGAAAGGCTCGCGCGCTGCTTCCATGTTCCGCGTCAATAAGGATGTGCGTTTCTCCAAAGACAAAGCGCCTTATAATACCCACGCTTCAGCAGTGCTCACCCGGTCCGGTGGCAAGAAGGATCAAGGTGGCGCTTATATCCATATAAAGCCTGGCGAATGTTATATCGGCGCTGGCATTTGGTACGCCGACGCTGAAGAATTCCGCGCGTTTCGCGACAGCATCATTTCGCGCACCGATCAGTTTAGAAGCCTAGAACGCGCAATAAGGGCCAAAGGCCATGTGTTCGCCAGCGACGATGAGCTGAAGCGCGTACCAACCGATTTCCGTGATCTTACCGATGAAGACCAACGCCGCTGGATGCGGATGAAGCATTTTTTCGTCAATGTGCAGCTGACTGACGCAGAAATTACAACGCCCATTTTAGCCGATAAAATTGTCGGGCTCACCCAAACAATGCTGCCCATCATGGATTTTGCGTGGCGTGCAATGGACCCGGTGACGGCACTTAAAATTCAACCTAGCTTGCAGCATCCGGATTCGAATTGAGAGCTTTGAACTCTAACCCGCTGAAATCAAACAGCTTTGGATCGAGCAAATGGCTCGGGCGCACAGTTCCAAACGCGCGGATCATCACGTCTTTGCGGCCGGGCATCCGCTTTTCAATATCGGTTAGCATGGCCTTCATGGCATTGCGCTCCAGCCCATCCTGGCTCCCGCACAAATCACACGGGATAATCGGGAAGGCCATGGCTTCTGCAAACCGCGTTAAATCATCTTCGGCCACATAAATAAGGGGGCGCAGCAGCATCAAATCGCCCTCATCATTGAGCAATTTGCCCGGCATCGCTGCAAGACGCCCGCCATGAAAC
Source organism: Limoniibacter sp. (assembly GCA_031422195.1). Taxonomy (GTDB): domain Bacteria; phylum Pseudomonadota; class Alphaproteobacteria; order Rhizobiales; family Rhizobiaceae; genus JALOTE01. Next base: position 2,570 of record JANOPZ010000099.1, read on the forward strand.
AAGTTCATAAAAAACGTTTCAAGCGCATCATCGCGGTGATGGCCGAGCACCAAGGACGTGCAGCCCTCTTCTCGCGCCATCCGATATAAATGCCCGCGACGCAGCCGCGAGCACAGCGAACAATACGTCGCTGCACTGTCGAGTTTGTCGGTTACAATCGAATAGGTATCTTTGTATTCGATCCGGTGTTTGACACCCAGCTTAGTGAGGTAATCCGGTAAAACATGCTTCGGAAAATTCGGCTGACCTTGATCAAGGTTTACGGCAATCAATTCAACTGGCAATAGGCCTTGAGCCTGCAAATCCATGAGCAAGGTCAAAAGCCCATACGAATCCTTGCCGCCAGAAAGCGCCACCATCCAGCGTTCACCCGCGTTTGCCATACCAAACGTGGCTATTGCCTCACGCGTTTGCCGCAGCAGCCGCTTGCGCAATTTGTTAAACTCAACGCTTTGCGGTGCATCAGCATAAAGCTTGGCAATCGGATTGTGCGTTTGATCGTGTGGCAGGAAAGCGTTCATTAGCTGTCAGTGCCACAGACCGCGGCAATAAAAAAGGCCCCGCTTGCGCGAGGCCCTTCTATCACTATCATCAACCCAAAATCAGCGTGAGTAAAACTCGACAACCAGATTTGGTTCCATTTGAACTGGGTAAGGCACATCAGACAGGCCCGGTACGCGGACATATTTGGCAACCATTTTATTGTGATCAACTTCCAAATAGTCTGGAACGTCGCGCTCTGCCAAAGCAACTGCTTCAAGAACAATCAGCAATTCCTTCGAACGCTGACGCACTTCGACCACATCGCCAGCTTTGCACATATAAGAACCGATGTTCACGCGCACGCCGTTCACAGTAACATGACCATGGTTCACGAACTGGCGGGCCGCAAAAACAGTCGGCACGAATTTGGCGCGATAAACAACTGCATCCAAACGGCTCTCAAGCAAGCCCACCAAATTTTCGCCGGTATCGCCTTTGCGACGGTCAGCTTCCTCATAGGTCTTGCGGAACTGTTTTTCAGAAATATCGCCGTAATAGCCCTTGAGTTTCTGCTTGGCGCGCAACTGAACGCCGAAGTCAGATAATTTGCCTTTACGGCGTTGGCCGTGCTGGCCCGGGCCGTATTCGCGTTTGTTAAATGGTGACTTCGGGCGACCCCAAATGTTTTCACCAAGACGGCGGTCAATTTTATATTTCGAAGATTCGCGTTTGCTCATCCGCATTTCCCTTTGTTGTGAGAAGCCCCAGAATTGAGACTTCAGGAAACGCGCCCTCCTCTGCCTCCTTGCGGAAACCGACAGACGCTTTCATGATAAATCTTAAAAGCGTCACGGGACACGTTAAATGAAACACCGGACATTACTGCCCGGCGCTTGGTGGTCGATTAGTGGTGTGACAGTTAAATGTCAACCAAATACGCTCCAGCCGGTTTGGCGCGCAATGCGTTCGAGTGCTAAAGTCCCCAACAGTGAATTGCCATTGGCATTTAACCCGGGTGACCCCATACGGCAATTGAAGCTTTACCGGGCGCAATTGCCAAAATGCCGCCGCCAACGCCGCTTTTACCCGGCAGGCCCACGCGGTAGGCAAAATCTCCTGAACCATCATAATGGCCGCATAGCATCATCAATGCGTTAATACGGCGAGCACGGGCTGCCGAAACGATGGCATATCCAGTGACCGGGTTTTTGCCGCCACTGGCCAAATATAACCCTGCGCGGGCCAGTTGCAAACAGTCCAGTGCCAGCGCACATTGGTGAAAATAAACCCCAAGCGTGTGCGAAACCGGGTTTTTTAACTTACCATACGAAGCCATAAACTCTGCCAACGCCACGTTACGGTGCCCGGTTTCTGCTTCAGACCGCGCAACAGCCTCATCAATCACAATCGAATCATCACCGGCCAAAAACCGAACAAAGCGTAAAATTTCGCCAATAGTTTCCTTTGGCTGGTGCCCAGCCAGTAAAACGTCTGTAACCGCAATTGCGCCGGCATTGATAAACGGATTGCGCGGCCTGCCATGCTCATTTTCGAGCTGAACGATGGAGTTAAACGCCGAGCCTGACGGTTCACGCCCAACGTTGTGCCACAAATTATCACCGGTTTTGCCAAGCGCCAATGTCAGCGAAAATACTTTTGAAATACTTTGAATCGAAAAAGCCTCAGCACTGTCGCCAGCTGCGTAAACTGCTCCGTCGAGTGTTACGATTGCAAGGCCAAATTTGCCCACGTCTACCCGCGCAAGTTCGGGGATATAACGCGCCACTTCTCCGCGCATTTCAACTTTTTTCATATCAGTAGCGATATCAGCGACCAGTGCTGCTAAATCCAACTTGGCAATATCTAACTTGGCGAAATCTAACTCGGCAAAGTCCACGTCGTATCCTCAGCAAGCGCACCGCGCAATTAGAACGATGAAAACCTATGGTCAACATGGCTCAAGTTAAGGGCTTGAAAGTTCGACTTTGAACCCATATCTCCTGCCCTGCAGCTCCGGGCCCCTCTGGCGCGGGTCGTCGGGCCCCGTGTGATGTCGGTGCTGCCAAAGAGGGTAGTCCCGGCGTAAAGTTAAAATCATGGATGCTTTTTTGTTTGGCGATTTTCTCGGCAAGCCAGTTTGGATGTGGCTTGCATTCATTGCTATTGTAATAACACTTCTCGTTCTTGACCTTGGCGTTCTCCATAAAAAAGATCGCGAAATCGGCGTGAAAGAAAGCCTGATGCTTTCAGCTGGCTATATTAGCCTTGGCGTCGCGTTTGGTGCGTGGGTTTGGTGGTATCTCGGGCCACAATCAGGCATTGAATATATGACGGGTTTTGCCATCGAAAAAACGTTGGCCATGGATAATGTCTTCGTTATCGCAATGATCTTTAGTTATTTTGCCATCCCGCGCCTTTATCAGCACCGCGTTTTGTTCTGGGGCATTCTCGGCGTGATCATACTGCGCGGTATTATGATTGGTATTGGCGCACCATTGGTCGAAAACTTCTCGTGGTTGCTTTACATTTTCGCAGTATTCTTGATCTTGACCGGCGTGAAGATGCTGTTTTCGGGTGATGAAGAAACCGATTTATCACAAAACAAAGCACTCAATTGGATGCGGAAGCGGTTCAATGTGACCGACGAATTGCACGGCCAAAAGTTCTTTGTGAAACAGGTTGATCCGAAAACCGGGAAAATGGCGCAATTCATTACCCCATTGTTCTTGGCGCTGATTCTCATTGAAATTGCTGACGTTATTTTCGCGGTCGATTCAGTCCCAGCGATTTTCTTGATCACAACTGATCCGTTTATTGTTTACACATCGAACATTTTTGCCATTCTTGGCCTCCGCGCCTTGTACTTCGCACTGGCCGCAATGGTGGAGCGTTTCAAATATCTGAAATACGCACTCTCCATTCTGTTGATTTTCATCGGCTCGAAAATCTTCGTCGCATGGGCACTCGGCTGGGATAAATTCCCGCCGGCTTGGGGCCTTGGTATCACAGTCGCCATTCTGGCCAGCGGCATTCTCTATTCGTTGTGGGCCACCCGCAACGACGTGCCAAAAAGCATTGAAAAGGCTTGATCTGCAAAACACCAAGATAAAAAAGGCCGGAGCATTTGCCCCGGCCTTTTTATTTCGCTTAAAAACCGATCAGCCGATCTTACCGCCGCCTTGCTTTTGCACAACCACTACGGCTGGGCGTGTTGGCATACCCGCTTTGAAATCCGGCCATTGCGTTGCTGGCGCTTCGAACGTGGCAAGACCTGCATCGCCGGGATGTTGAACGGCCAAAAACAGCGTTTCATTGTTCGTTGTAAACAACGGACCGCACATTTCTGCGCCTACCGGCACACGAAAGAATAGTTTTGATGTTCCGCGGGCTTCACCGTCGGTATCCACTGCCCACAAGCCGTCTGTCCGCCCTGTTACCTTTTCATTGTTGCCATCCGTCGAAACCCACAGGCGGCCATCTGCATCAATCGCGCAATTATCCGGCATTCCGAACCAGCCATTCTTGGTTGTTGACGTTGAAAACGACGCACCAATTTCAGCAATTGCAGGGTCACCGCATTTTAACAGCACATCCCATTTTGATCGTGTTGATGCAAAATCGCCATCGGTTTCTGTGATTTCAATGATATGACCGAAAGCATTTTCGGCGCGTGGATTGGCTGCATCAATCTGGTCAGCTTTGCGTCGCGTGTTGTTGGTGAGCATACAATAGACCTTGCCGGTCTTGGCATTAGGCTGCACATCTTCCGGACGATCCATTTTGGTTGCGCCCAGCACATCGCCCGCACGACGTGCTTCGATGACCACATCTGCTTGGCTGGCAAAACCGTTTTCTGCGGTCAACGGCCCTACACCATGTGTAAGCGGCAACCATTCCATGGTGCCGTCCGCATCAAACCGGGCAACATAAAGCGTGCCCTCGTCGAGGAGGTTCATATTGGCAGCCCGGTCGGCAGGGTTGAAAATGCCTTTGCTGACAAATTTATAGATATAGTCGAAACGCTCGTCATCGCCTGAATAGGAAACAACGCGGCCATCTTTGTTGACAATAGTTTCACATCCCTCATGTTTGAACCGGCCAAGGGCGGTACGTTTTTTTGGAGTGGAGGTCGCGTCAAGCGGATCAACTTCAACAATCCAACCGAACCGATTGGCCTCGTTAGGCTCTTTTGAAACATCAAACCGGTCGTGGAATTTGCCCCAGTTATATGAACCCGCTGGGGCTCCAACACGTTTATAATTGGCAAACTCTGGTGCGGTTTCTTCCATTTTACCCATAAAATACCCATGGAAGTTTTCTTCCGCCATCAAATATGTGCCCCAGGGCGACATACCACCGGCGCAATTGTTAAGCGTTCCATAAACTTTGGTGCCGGATGCATCTGCATTGGTTTTAAGGCGGTCATGCCCTGCGGCAGGGCCTGTGACCAGCATTTCTGTGCCAACATGGACACGGCGGTTGAACTTGCTATCGAGCACGGGCGCCCATTTGCCGTCTGTTTTAGCAATCTCAATAATCGTGCCGCCATGGGCCGCCATTTCAATATCAACCAGCGCTTTGGTCCATTCGCCCATTTTAACTTCGTCTTCGCCCTTATCGTTTTTGCCGACTGTGGCCCAAGCCGGGAACATTAATTCAGGGTTGGTATACTCATGATTGACCACCAGAATGCCCCGGTCGTTTGCGCCTTCAATCGGGAAAAACCCAACATAATCATTATTATAGCCGAACTGTTTGGCTTGAGCCTCAGCGCTCTGATTCAAAGGGTCAAATTCAGGCGCATCAGCCAAAACCTTGTCACCCCACCGGATGAGCACATCGGCATCATAGCCCGGCGCAACGAAATGGTTCGTGTCGATAGCAACATCAATCTCGTCAAAATTAAACACCGAGCCAGTTGCCGCATTTGCTTCGTCTGCCAGCATCAACGCCATCGGGCTGACGGTGGCAGCAATGGCCGCTACCGCCAGCGAACCGCCAAGAAATCCGCGGCGCGAAAAACGACGGTTGATAATGTCGCCCATCGTTGGGTTGTCAGATGAATTGCGTCCGACATCCTCACCCTCTTCGATCACTTGAGCGGGTGTTTTGATATTGAGAATACTTTTTTGATGAATTGTCATGGTTCTGCCTCTGCTGTTGGGCACGCTGCCACGCAACTTTGGCATGGTCAAACATGCTTCAAAGTGGCTACGTTGAATTTGCAACAAGGGCATGACACGACCGAACGGGCGCTATTCTGGCCCGTCATCATTATCTTTTCGCCTAACGCCAAACCGCTCAAACGCTGCAAACATTCCGCGCAGCAATGATATTTCTTGAATTGTGAAACCGGGGCGCGACATCAATGCGCGCAGGCTTTCCAGATGCACTGATTTTTTCTCTTTCGGTTTGAAAAACCCGCGTTGCTCAAGCGCCGGTTCCAACCAATCAAGAAACGAGAATAAAACACTTTTGGGCGCCTGCGGCATATCCACAGCGTCAAACGGAGTGGCGTCGGGCGCAATAAGCCCGTGCCGCATCCACTCATAGGCCATCAATAAAACAGATTGCGCAATGTTAAGCGACGCAAATTCTGCGTTCACGGGAAACGTACAAATCACATCCGCACGGCTGATTTCCTCGTTTGAAAGTCCGGATTTTTCTCGCCCAAATAAAATTGCAGAGCGCATGCCTTGGCTTTCGCTGACGCGGCATTGCGCAATGGCCCGTTCAGGCCCAAATACAGGTTTGAAATTGTCACGCTGGCGGGCTGTGGTTGCGACCACATAAGTAACGTCCTCCAATGCCTGTTCCAGCGTTTCAAACACCGGCGCATTGCGGATGATGTGATCAGCGCTTGCCGAGGCAGCATAGGTTTTGTCGGTTAGCCAGCCCTCGCGCGGAGCCACAAGCCGCAATTCTTCCATGCCAAAATTGGCCATGGCACGCGCCACCATCCCAATGTTTTCACCAAGCTGTGGGCCGACAAGAATTATTATGGGCGGCAAATATTTAACTGTCATCAAACCCTCAATTCAAAACGGTGCGTGCGGGATGCCGATAGCATGGCAGTGTAAAACCCTTCCTTCGATTGCACACCCATTTTACATGGTGAAGCCGCGCATTCCCCCGTCCCGAACCGCGAAGAATGAGGGTCCTTAAGATAAGTGGGAATTGAAACTGACACGTAAACCCGCGTTGCTCCATGAGATTGGCTGCGTTATAGCGGTTTCAAAAGCAAAACAACTAAGCGAAATAGAACGGATCTTTCCATGAATAAAATTAAAGTCGCAAATCCGGTTGTTGATCTCGATGGCGATGAAATGACCCGCATCATCTGGGATTTCATCAAAGAAAAGCTGATCCACCCTTATCTCGACCTGAATATTGAATATTATGACCTGTCCGTGGAAAACCGTGACGCCACCAACGACCAGGTCACAATAGATGCGGCCCACGCCATTAAAAAGCATGGCGTCGGCATAAAGTGCGCAACGATCACGCCGGACGAACAGCGCGTTGTAGAATTCAAACTCAAAAAAATGTGGAAAAGCCCGAATGGCACTATTCGCAACATTTTGGGCGGTGTGATTTTCCGTGAACCTATCATTTGCTCCAACGTTCCGCGCCTCGTGCCAGGCTGGACCAAGCCGATTATCGTTGGCCGCCACGCCTTTGGTGACCAATACCGCGCGACCGATTTCCTCTACCCCGGCAAAGGCAAACTCTCGATCAAATTCGTTGGTGAAGATGGCGCCGTTATTGAACACGAAGTTTATGATGCCCCGAGCGCAGGCGTTGCGATGGCAATGTACAATGTTGATGATTCGATCCGCGAGTTTGCCCGCGCTTCCCTGAATTACGGCTTGCAGCGTGGCCTACCGGTTTATCTTTCGACCAAAAATACCATTCTCAAAGCTTATGACGGCCGTTTCAAAGACATTTTTGAAGAAGTGTTCAATGCCGAATTTGCCAAAGGCTTCAAAGAAAAGAAAATCACATATGAGCACCGCTTGATCGACGATATGGTCGCCTCAGCCCTCAAATGGTCGGGCGGCTATGTTTGGGCCTGCAAAAACTATGATGGGGACGTTCAGTCTGATATCGTGGCGCAAGGCTTTGGCTCACTTGGCCTAATGACTTCGGTTCTCATGACTCCAGACGGCAAAACCGTGGAAGCCGAAGCCGCGCACGGTACGGTAACCCGCCATTACCGCCAACATCAAAAAGGCGAAGAAACATCCACAAATTCTATCGCGTCAATCTTTGCATGGACACGCGGCCTTGCGCACCGTGCCAAGCTGGATGACAACTCAGAGTTGATGCGCTTTGCTGACACTTTGGAGAAAGTCTGCGTCGCTACCGTTGAAAGCGGTTACATGACCAAGGATTTGGCGCTGCTAATCGGCCCCGATCAGCGTTGGCTATCAACCAGCGGCTTCCTCGACAAGATCGACGAAAACCTGCGCAAGGCAATGGCAGCTTAAAACGTGTCGAATATCAAAGTGCGCCCTTTGACGCCCGGGGATTTTGCCGAATGGCGTGTCCTTTGGCAGGGCTATATCACGTATTACAACTCTTCATTGCCGGAGCGCATTACGCAAATGACATGGAGCCGCATGCACGATCCTTATGTGCCCATGCAGGGTTGGTGTGCCGTTAGTGGCAATGGCAAAATGAACGGAATTGTCCACGCTTTGGAGCGTCTGTCGACTTGGAGTGACGTTCCTTACATATATCTGGAAGACTTGTTTGTTGCGCCCGATGCGCGCACCGGCGGCATTGGTCGTGCTTTGATCGAGGCCGTTTATGCCCATGCCGATTCGATCGACTGCGGCCGGGTCTATTGGCATACCAAAACAGACAATTTGATTGCGCAAAAACTGTATGACCGCATCGCGAGCGACAAGAGTTTTATGATGTATAAAAGATAGCGACACATGGGCTGTTGCAAAACAGGTTATAACGAAACGGGCTTTTATGATGCCGGCTGTTCTGTGATATTTCAACCGAGCAGATTTCAAACAATCTTAGCCAAATAATTTTTCTTGACTGCCATTGAGTTCATCTCGGGTTTGCGTTGCAACCGCCATCAACATGCGAAATGCTTGGGGCGATAGATGACCCTCGTCTGGCACAAATCGACCAATCGTGCTTGGCTGAATTGAAAGCTGTTTGAAATTCTCAGACATAAAAGTCATTGAGTGCAGCATAGACCAGTTGCTGAATTCATGCTTATCCGCATTGGAAAACCAGATAATGCGCAAGTTACTGTGGCGCGGGTCGTCTTTAATTTTGCCAAAAATTGAAATGATACTGTCAAAATCACCCTGCAATATCTGCAAAAACTTATTTTGGTAGTAAAATAGGAAACCACGCACATCATATAAATCATTATTATATTCAGCGTGTTTCTGCATATTTTGCAGTTCAGTACCAACTGCTTCGCCAAAAACAGTCATGTTACAATCACTGACATATACCAATGAAAAAATCATAATTCCCTCACCAATTCAATTGAAAGCACAAAAGCGAAAACCAAAAAACAAGCGCCAGCACTTAAAGATGCGAACTCTACTCGTTTCGACGATTTACGACGCTTCGATAAAAACCGCTAACACCGGCAGTATTTGACACGCTTGGAATTATTATTTGACTGTACAACGTCTTACGATTGAAAGAGGACGTCATATTCAGCAATAAAGCAATCTGAATATAGTATAGCTCATTAATTCAGCGATCAAATCCAATAACAATTAACTATATATTAATCAAAAATTAACTAATTTTTAGCTAATTGTTAACCATCTGTTAACTACCTAGTATTTTTAAGGTTAACGGTAAGTAAAAAGACTATTAATATATTTGAATGCAATAATCACGCTGCGACAATCGAGCGCACTGCCGAAATTGCAATTTCTGCTTGACTGCCATCCGGCCCGCCTGCCTGAGCCATATCCGGTCTGCCGCCGCCACCTTTGCCGCCCATCACATCAGCGGCGATTCGCACCAAATCGACCGCGTTATGCGCGCCAGTTAGATCATTGGTAACGCCGACAACCACCGATCCTTTACCCTCATCATCAACGCTAATGAAAGCAACTATGCCGGAAACGAGCAGCTTCTTTGCGTCATCAACCATTGGTTTCAAATCTTTTGGTGAAACGCCGGTAACAACTTTACCGATAAATTTGATACCGTTGATCACCTCATGAGTATTAACATGATCATCCCGGCTGCCACCGCCAATTGCCAATTGACGGCGTGCATCTTTGAGTTCACGCTCCATCTGTCTGCGCTCTTCCACCAATGCGGAAACGCGCTCACCAACATCCGCAGTGGTCGTTTTCAGAGTGTCAGCAATTGCCTTAAGGCGTTGATCTTGCTCGCCTAGATAGCGGCGCGCTGCTTCGCCGGATAGCGCTTCCAAACGGCGAACGCCGGAAGCAACCGCGCTCTCTGAAACAATTTTAATCAATCCAATTTCGCCGGTCGCGGCAACATGCGTGCCGCCGCAGAGTTCCACTGAGTAGCGCCCTAACCCAGCTTCCGAATTGCCCAAATCGTTGCCCAAGTCGCCACTCAAGAGATTTCCCGAGAGATTTCCCAACAGATTTCCCATGGAAACAACACGTACTTCATCCCCATATTTCTCGCCGAACAAAGCGCGCGCTCCGGATTCAATGGCATCGTCAACACCCATAATGCGTGTGACCACAGCTGTATTTTGCAAAACAACGGCATTGGCGATGTCTTCAATGCGCGAAAGCTCATCTACTGAAATGGCCCGTTGTTGAGAAAAATCAAAACGCAAGCGATCCGGTGTTACTAACGACCCCTTTTGCGCAACATGATCCCCCAAGGTTTGGCGCAAAGCTTCATGCAGCAAATGAGTTGCTGAATGATGACCCGCTAAACGGGAGCGACGGTTTGGATCAACGGTCAGCCGCGCAGCGTCTCCAGCTTTGACGCTGCCTTTTGAAACACAGCCAATATGGACAGATAGTTTTCCCGCACGTTTCACGGTCTCACGCACAATGATCTCAAACCCATCGCCGGTTACAATGCCAGCGTCGCCTTGCTGCCCACCCGATTCGGCATAAAACGGAGTTTGGTTGGCGATAAAGGAAATCTCGTCACCTGTGTTGGCCACAGAAACGCGTCCGCCGTTTTGCACAATCGCGCTGACGACACCCTCGCAATCAGTGCGAGCATAACCCAAAAATTCCGACGCGCCAAATTCCTCAGCCAAGACAAACCATATGGTTTCATTTGCCGTGTCGCCTGAACCCGCCCATGAGGCGCGGGCTTCAGCCTTTTGACGCTCCATTGCGGCTTTGAAACCTGCTTCATCGACGCTGATATCGCGGGCACGAAGCGCATCCTGGGTCAGATCAAGAGGAAAACCAAATGTATCATACAGCTTAAATGCAGTGTCGCCCGCCAAGGTATCCCCAGCGCTTAACGCAGCCGTTGCATCATCCAGCAAGATCAAACCACGCTCAAGTGTGGCACGAAACCGTGTTTCTTCCAGCTTCAATGTTTCTGTAATCAAAGCCTCAGCGCGGAGAATTTCGGGGTAGGCTTTGCCCATCAAACCCGTAAGCGTAGGTACCAATTGCCACATCACCGGATGGCGGGCGCCAAGCAAATGGGCGTGCCGCATCGCGCGGCGCATGATGCGGCGCAAAACATAGCCGCGGCCCTCATTTGACGGTAAAACGCCATCGGCAATCAGAAATGACACAGCACGCAAATGATCCGCGATTACGCGGTGGCTGGGGCGCGCGGCACCTTCAGCCTTAACACCGATCACACTTTCAGATGCAGCAATCAATGTGCGGAATAAATCAGTTTCGTAATTGCTTTTGACACCCTGCAAAATGCCGGACATGCGCTCAAGGCCCATGCCGGTGTCGATGGATGGGCGCGGAAGATTAACGCGCGTTGCTGCATCCACTTGCTCATATTGCATAAAGACAAGATTCCAGAACTCTAAAAACCGGTCGCCATCTTGGTCAGCGCTGCCCGGAGGGCCACCAGCCAGTTCATCACCCTGATCAATAAATATCTCCGAACACGGACCGCATGGCCCTGTATCGCCCATGGCCCAAAAATTATCAGATGTGGGGATTCGGATGATACGGTGGTCTTCCAACCCAGCAATCTTTTTCCAAAGCGATGCAGCCTCTTCATCAGTATGATAAACGGTCACCAACAATTTATCGGGCTTCAGGCCATACTCCTTGGTCACCAACTCCCAAGCGTGATGAATGGCTTGCTCTTTGAAATAATCGCCAAATGAGAAATTGCCGAGCATTTCAAAAAACGTATGGTGGCGGGCAGTGTAACCCACATTATCCAAATCATTATGCTTTCCGCCCGCGCGAACACATTTCTGGGCCGTTGCAGCGCGAGAGTACGGGCGTTTCTCGAGACCCGTAAATACGTTCTTGAACTGCACCATGCCCGCATTCGTGAACATTAATGTCGGGTCATTTTGGGGAACGAGCGGGCTTGATGGCAAAACTTCATGGCCATTGCGCTTAAAATAGTCGAGAAACGTCGACCGGATATCGCTAACACTGACCATTTTAAGCTCCCAACACAATCGACAGACTTAGGCTGCGCTTAACTTGAAATAACCGCGACAGCGCCGGACTTCTAGCCATGCCATGCAAGGCTGTCCACTGTTCTGCGCAATTTCCTAACCGCTTAGACAAATGAAAACGGGCACCGAAGCGCCCGCCTTAACCCAAATGAGCACTGGCTGATGTTATGCGAACTCAGCTGCATCACCATCGGCATCGGCCTCAGGTTCGCCATCAAGCAATTTATCTGAAATCAAACCGGCGCTGCCGCGCAGCAATTGCTCGATCTCTTTAGCCAAAGCCGGATTCTCACGAAGCGTCGTTTTAGCGTTCTCGCGGCCTTGGCCAAGACGCTGTGAATTATAAGAAAACCAAGCGCCGGATTTTTCAACGATACCGGCCTTCACGCCGAGATCGACCAGTTCGCCCACCTTGGAGATGCCTTCGCCATACATGATGTCAAATTCAACCTGTTTGAACGGTGGAGCCATTTTATTTTTGACCACTTTCACACGGGTTTGGTTGCCCACCACCTCTTCACGCTCTTTGATCGCACCGATCCGGCGGATATCAAGACGCACAGACGCATAGAACTTCAGCGCATTGCCGCCAGTTGTCGTTTCAGGCGAACCAAACATCACACCAATTTTCATACGAATCTGGTTGATAAAAATAACCATACAATTTGATTTCGAGATCGAGGCTGTCAATTTGCGCAAGGCTTGGCTCATCAAACGGGCTTGCAAGCCCGGCAATGAGTCGCCCATTTCGCCTTCAATTTCGGCGCGCGGGGTTAGCGCGGCCACTGAATCGATAACGATAATATCAATCGCGCCAGAACGGACCAATGTATCACAAATCTCAAGGCCTTGTTCACCGGTATCAGGCTGCGAAATGAGCAAGTTCTCAAGATCAACACCCAACTTGCGGGCATAAACCGGGTCAAGCGCATGTTCGGCATCAATAAAGCCGCAAATGCCGCCCTTTTTCTGCATTTCAGCAACTGTATGCAGCGCCAACGTCGTCTTACCAGAGCTTTCCGGACCGTAAATTTCAATAATACGCCCGCGCGGCAAGCCGCCAATACCAAGCGCAATATCAAGGCCTAGTGAACCGGTTGGAACAGTATCAATTTCAACAACCTGCTCGTTTTTACCGAGCCGCATAATAGAGCCCTTGCCGAATGCCCGCTCAATCTGAGAGAGTGCCGCATCCAATGCTTTCGTCTTATCCACCGATTTATCCTCTACCAACCGCAAACCACCAGCCGCCATGATATACACCCCTTTGTCAGATCGGATAGTCACACAATCTCTTTCGATGGAGAATTTGTATCTGTTTTGTTCTTATTTTGCAAGCGATCTAAGCCATTGATAAATCACTGTATTCATTTTTTGTTCTCTATTTAGAAACAAGGTTTATCCCCAACCATGTCGAACTTACTGATCATTGGCGGCGCACATTTGGACCGGCTGGCGCGATTACAAGCGCCACACCGCGCGCAAACGTCAAATCCTGTGAACATCACGGAAAATGTTGGCGGGGGATGCTTTAACGCGGGGCGCGCAGCAAGACGGTTTAATGTCGATGTGTCGTTGCTTTCAGCGCGTGGCAGTGATGCTGCGGGCGGGCTGGTTGATCAAGCGATTAGATCTGCTGGCATCACCGATCTTTCGAGCGTGCATCTTGATTGTGCCACGCCGAGCTACACCGCTATTTTAGGTCCAGACGGCGAACTCGTAACCGCAGTTGCGGATATGGGCCTTTATGAAACAGCTATTGCCCGCTCGTTCAAGCGTGCACCCGTTCAAAAAGCTGCCTCATTAGCCGAAGCGATTTTGTGTGATGCCAATCTGCCTGCCCTGGCATTAAAAGGCATGCTTGCAGATGTTGCTAAAGGCAAGCCGGTCTATGCTTTGGCGGTTTCGGCCACCAAGGTGGCGCGGCTGGCGGATCTTTTGCCCTCGTTAGCGTGCTTGTTTTTGAATCGCTTTGAAGCGGCCGCTTTAACCGCACTGCCGCAATCAACATCAACACTTGCTTTTATGCAAAATTTGCAAGCCAAAGGGCTTAATCGGGCTGTAATATCAGCCGGCGGTGAAGCGGCAGCGTTTTTGGATGGGGAAACAATTACGATGTTGTCGCCGCCACCGGTAGCCGTTGTTGACGTCACTGGCGCAGGCGATTGTTTGGCCGGCACAATGTTGGCTGCGCTGCTTGGTGGAACAAGCTTTGTTGAAGCTGCAAAACTTGGCCTTGCCGCAGCCTCTATGACCGCTTCTCGTAACGGCGCAGCTCCAGAAATATCTCGCATAGAAATTGAGGCGCTTGCAGCCTCACATCATTGGAAGACATCATGAAAATTCTCGATTTTGTTGACATCGCTGCACTGGTGGCTGCTGCTCTGCAGGCTGGCAAACCCGTTGTGGCGCTGGAGTCGACCATTATTACCCACGGCATGCCTTACCCGCAAAATGCTGAAATGGCTGGCAATGTGGAAAACATTATTCTGAGTGAGGGCGCGACACCTGCCACAATAGCCGTTATCGATGGCCGTTTGAAAATCGGCCTAAGCCAAGATGAGCGCGAGATGCTGGCCAAAACCAGCGGCGCAATGAAAGTTTCGCGCGCAGATTTAGCATTTGCTATTGCTCAAAAACGAAACGCCGGCACGACCGTGGCAGCCACGATGATGGGCGCATCTTTGGCAGGCATTTCAGTTTTTGCCACAGGTGGTATTGGCGGCGTGCATAGGGGGGCAGAGCTCAGCTTTGATATTTCGGCAGATTTAGAAGAATTATCGCGCACGCCAGTTATTGTCGTTTGCGCCGGTGCAAAGGCGATTCTTGATCTTGGAAAAACCTTAGAAGTACTCGAAACCAAAGGCGTTCCGGTCATTGGTTTTGGCGTTGATATCCTGCCCGCTTTTTGGTCACGGCACAGTTCGTTTCCCATCCCGCTGCGATTAAATGACGTAAAATCAATTGCTAAACTTGAAACAGAACGGCGCAAATTTGGCCAACATGGTGGCATGCTTATCTGCAACCCTATTCCGTTTGGGGCAGAAATTCCTGCTGAACATATGAATGGATTTATCATTGCGGCACAGGCTGATGCCAACAGAGAGGGTGTCTCGGGCAAAGCCGTGACACCTTATTTGTTGAAACGCATTTTTGAATTGACCAACGGCGAAAGCCTAAAAGCCAACATCGCTTTGGTGGAAAATAACGCGCGGGTTGCCGCGCGCATTGCTGTTGCGCTTACACATTAGCCTTTTCATATTAGCCTATTGCAGCGGAGAAATTTGAATTTCAACGCGGCGGTTTGCACCGCGGCCTTGCTCATTGCTGTTGCTGGCAATCGGTCGCGATTCGCCCAAACCGGCAACTGCAAAACGGCGTCCATCAATCTGGCCAATCTGCGATAGATAATTGGCCACAGAAAGGGCTCGGCGGTTCGAAAGATCAAGGTTGTAAGTGTCAGAGCCGGTTGAATCGGTATGGCCCGTGACATCAAGCAAAGTCTGATTATATTTCTTCATGACCAGTGCAACCGAGTTCAACGACGGCTGAAATTGCTGTGTCACCTGATCTTTATCAACGTCGAAAGTCACATTGGAAGGCAGGTTCAAAATAATATTGTCGCCATTTCGGGTCACAGATATACCTGTATCCTGCAACTGTTGACGCAATTCAGCCTCTTGATTGTCCATATACAAGCCAATACCGCCGCCGCCCAAGGCTCCAATACCAGCACCGATGAGAGCTGCGTTACGCGACCCAGCAGAATTAAGGTCTTTTGCATCAGCATAGACAAGTCCGGCTATGGCACCAGCCGCAGCACCAAGGCCTGCACCAGTGAAAGTTCGATTAATTTGCGATGAACCGGTGATTGGATCTGCCGTTGGCGTGCAGCCTGCTGCAATCAAGCCAGCCAGTGCAATTGTAATCAATTTAGTTTTCATGTCGTCCCCTGGCCAGTCCGGCTCAATACAATCGAATTTACGTTACTGCGCTCAGTATGAGCTGGCGATGAAAGGTTAAAAACCTGTGGCTGTCAAATCCGGCAAGAAAAAGGTCAACACAAATGCTTATGATCAGTTTGGGCGCTCCATCCACTCCTTAACGGTCGTTGCGAGCTGCTTTAGCGAAAACGGCTTCGGCAAAAAGCCAAACACTGCGCCCTCCTCTAAATTTTTGGCAAATGCATCTTCGGCATAACCTGACACAAATATAAACTTGATATCAGGTTGAATTTTGCGAACCTCCCCGAGTAACGTCGGGCCATCCATTTCCGGCATAACGACATCTGAAACAATCAAATCAATCGAGCCATTTGCCGCCCGGAATGCTTCCAAAGCTTCAACGCCGGTGGAGGCTTCTATGACCGTATAGCCACGGCTCTTGAGTGCGCGAACCCCGCCCATACGGACCGCATCCTCATCTTCAACAAATAAAACCAAGCCTTGGCCTGAAAGGTCTTGTATTTCGGTCTTGACCAAAGCGGCTTTAGATCCGGTGCTTAATGGCACAGATAGTTTGTCGCCATTAGCGTTGTCGACGGTGATTGCTGGTTCTATGGCTTCAAGGCGAGGCAGCATAATCTGAAATTCGGTCCCTTTACCGATTTCAGAATCAACATAAATAAAGCCCCCTGATTGTTTAATGATACCATAGACCATTGAAAGGCCCAGTCCTGTGCCCTTGCCCACATCTTTGGTGGTAAAGAATGGCTCAAAAATTTTCTTAATGTTTTCTGCTTCTATTCCCGTTCCGGTATCACGCACACTGATCATCACATAATCGATGTGTGGAACTTCCTTACGCGCCATTGCAACAATTTCTTCGGTAGAAATATTTCGGGTCGCAATCGTGATTGCGCCGCCTTTTGGCATAGCATCACGTGCATTAACGCTAAGATTGACAATAACCTGCTCAAATTGACCTAAATCAGCACGGACCGGCCAAAGATTGCGGCCATGCTCTATTTTCAAATCAATTGTATTGCCAACCAAGCGGGTTAAAAGCATGCGCACATCAGCCAAAACGTCTGTTAAATCCAGCGTTTCGGGTCGCAAAGTTTGACGGCGGGAGAATGCCAACAACTGCCGCACCAAAGCTGCCGCCCGGTTCGCGTTTTGTTTAATTCCCATAATGTCGCTAAACGACGGGTCAGATGCGCGCTGATTGGCCAGCAGCAAATCAGACGACATGATGATGGCACTCAAAACATTGTTGAAATCATGCGCGATACCCCCGGCCAGCTGTCCGACGGCTTGCATTTTTTGGCCTTGTGCCATTTGGGCTTCGAGTGCTTTTTGTTCTGTGGTTTCGAGCGCGTAAACTATTGCAGCCTCATCACCTTCATTATCGCCGCCGCCAACGACAGCATTGACAAAAATACGCAAATGGCGGTCCTCAGCGCCAACAAAAACCGTTTCAATCTCAGCGATATCAGCTTGACCAATGGATGCGGCGGCAATTGCTTTTTGAAGCACGATGTGGTCGCGCGGATGGATAAAGCTTTCCAGCTTCCGGAGTGATCCATTGCTATTTTGTGGATCTCCAAACAGAGAAGTGAACGGTGCATTGGTACGTAAGATTCCACCGTGGCCATCAACTCCGGCAATTGCCATAGGCGTTGAATTGAAAAATCGTGTAAAACGAATTTCTGAGTTGCGCACTTCATCCGTCGATTGGTCGCCGTCAGCGCGATTAAGAATAATAATGCGCATTCCGGTGGCGACGCCATCAACATTTCGGTTAACAGACTGCAGAAATCGAACCGGCAAAGCGGCACCATTATTGCGAAGCATATCCAGATCAAACACTGAACTGCGTGTTCCGGGCCGCAATTGCGCGGCCTTAATTAGTGCCATTCCGTCGCCGGCTACAAGATCGGCCAAGTTAAGTCTTCGCGGCACAAAACTGGCCAGGTCCACCCCAAGCCAACCCGCTAAAGCAGCATTAATATAGGTGATGTTCTGATTTTCATCGGCCGCGATAAATCCGGCGGGTGCTTGATCAAGATGATTGATCGCTTGCTGAACAGAAACAAAGTAACGCTCCTGCTCTAATCTCTCATGCGTCATATCAACAATTTGCCAAACAAGAAACTTACGCAACATTGTTTCTGTCATTAAGGCGCGCGCTCGCAACCTATACCAACTCGGCGATGCGGCATTTGCACCCCCTTTTGCAGATAATAAACGGTCCAGTCGCACTTCGTGTTCGGTATGATTGCCTTCTGCCACCTGTTGAGACATTTGGTAAACAGTTTTGCTCGCCTCGGTATCTTGCGCCAGCAAAGCGCCCAGCGACCGAACTTCAGGCGCGGAATTGGCCCCCGTAATTTCGGCATAAGCGCGATTGGCATAGATTATCCTGTCACGTTTATCCGTGATGACGATGCCTTGCGGGTGACTGTCCAAAATCGCCTTTGAAAGAGCATCGCTTGCTGTGCGGGGCGCAATTTGTATAAACCCGATGACTGAAGCAAAAAGATAAAAAACACCGATCATCGCAAAGACGCCAAGCGCCATAACCATCACTGGTTCACCAATTTGGCGCTTCATCAGCACAAATACGACGCCAGCTGCGATCAGCACAAACCCTAAGCCAAGTAAGCGGCCAATTTCGCTTTGCCGCGGGCTGGCATCAATCATGGGCTCAGGTGCGGCGAATGCGGTTTTCGGGTTGTTCTTGTGCGGCTGCATTCTGCCCTCAAAACGATTTGATTGTGTAAGCTTGCTGTCCTTGAATCATATTCGCCAGCCAAGTTAAAGCCTGATCCGCAAAAGGAGCGCCCCGAAATCATCATTCTATGTGGAACATAGTGCCCATAGCGTTGCCGTAGTGCCGCAAGCCGACTAGGGTTGGCACCAGTTTTTAGGGATTAACAGTGTGATCGCATATTTTACGGAAATGTTTGGCCCCGCATTTGGTCCAGTGATTGGCTTGGCCGTGGTGTTGATTTTATTGGCCCTCGGTATCTGGGTGCTGTTTATGGTAATCCGCAGATTTCGAAGCGGCCTTTTTATATCTGGCGCCAAGAGCCGTGCACCCCGTTTAGCGGTAACGGATGCTGTGCCCGTTGATTCTCACCGGCGCTTGATTTTGGTGAGGCGCGATGACGTTGAACACTTGATTATGATTGGTGGGCCAATTGATATTGTTGTTGAAGCTGGCATAGGCAGGCCACAACCGGCAATTCAACACGGCGCTCCGCGCATACAGCCTCAAATAACAGAACCTCAAGTCAAACCCCAAGCAATCATTCAACCAGCGTCGCCGCCAGCGATTGCCCCGGCAGCTCCGCAACGGAGCGCAAACATGGCCGCACGTGAAGCTGTGACCGAAGCTGAGCGAGGCCGACCTATCCGAACACCAGAAACACAGTTGCCTGAACGGCGCGTTGAACCGTTCATGGCTTCACCCGCGGCGCCAACACCGCCGATGCCACCCGCGCCGCAAGGGCAAGGATTTGTTCAAGGATCTGGGCAAGGATCTGGGCATATATCTGGCCATGTATCTGGACTAGCATCCGTACAAGCAGCCGCCCAGACAGCACCTCTAGCCGTTAGCCCCGCTGCCGTGCCGGTAACGCCCCCGTCGCTGACACGAGCAGCTTTGGACGCTGATCTTGATAAACTATTGGATGAGTTGCGGCCAAACCCGCTGCAAGACCGATAACAACACCGATAATAAGACCCATCATAAGACTTGTAGCAGCACCGGTAACAAGACTTGCAAACTGGCGATTGAGTGGCAATAATTGCGTGCCATTAGATATGAGCACCAATAAATGAGTGCCAAAAAAAAGCTGCCGAGGCAGCTTTTCAAAATGCCTAAATGAGCTCTGTCTCACTCTTCGCGATAAATTTTCTCGCGGCGTTCATGCCGTTCTTGGGCTTCGATCGTCAAAGTGGCAATTGGCCTTGCGTCTAAGCGTTTTAGGCTGATGGGTTCGCCGGTTTCTTCGCAAATGCCATAACTTCCGTCTTCAATGCGTTTTAGTGCAGCATCTATTTTTGAAATCAGTTTCCGCTGCCGATCACGGGCACGAAGCTCGATCGAACGGTCTGTTTCTGACGACGCACGATCCGCTATATCGGGGTGCTGCGCGCTATGAACCATCAGACCTTCTAACGTGTCGCGCGATTCTTTGATGATTTCGTTCTTCCAAGCCACCAATTTTTCACGGAAATAGGCCAATTGGCGTTCACCCATAAAAGGCTCTTTGTCACTTGGCCGGTACTCTGTTTGACCTGTATCCAACATGCGCATCCTCCGGTTGACCGGCGTATATGTAAATCGCCGCACAACGGCAAGAGCATGAAATGGCAAACTCTGTATGAACACAGAAATTGCGCTGATGTAATTTAGTGCTAAAGCTCAGTTTCTTTTAAGGCCTTCAGGCATCGTGGCGTTGAGCGGGACATCCATGGCTACTCTTATCCTTATGCGGCATGCGAATGCAGAATTAGCCAGTCCGGGTATGAAGGATTTTGACAGGCCCTTGTCCGCAATTGGATGGGCGGAGGCGCATACCGCCGCGCTGATGTTAAACGAAACTGGCATTGCCGTTACTAAGGTTTTCTGTTCGCCGGCCCGCCGCACTGCTGAAACCTTAGAATGCTTGACCAAAACGATTAAAATTGACGCGTCAACGATTGCATTCCATCATGAACTGTATGCCGAAGATTTCAACTCTTACCAAAATGTACTACTGACCCTTCAGCCCAATGACACATTTTTATGTGTCGGCCATAATCCAATGATTGAGCATTTTGCGTTCCATTTGGCAAAAAGTGGCAAGCAGGCAGACTTGAACCTTCTCAATAAAGGGTTTCCTACTGCCGGAATTGCCATATTCGATCTTGGCATTTTTCCTGTTTTAGTTACCGCGCATGGGGTTCTGACGCATTTCTTAAACCCGAAGTGATTTTAGCACGCTGCAGATACTTTGGGGTTTGCGATTTATCACCTATATGAAAACTGCAATAAGCAATTGCTTTCACAGCCTGAGACCGAACTGTGTCTACTTCTATCACTAGATTTACCGATGAAGCATTGATTTCGATTGATACGTTGGGCGCAAGGGCAGCCTCAATCGTTGATCCGTCGTTACGCCTTGGCGTCACTGGCCTGTCGCGCGCCGGTAAAACCGTTTTTATCACCGCACTCATTCATGCGCTGACGAACAATACAAAACTGCCGCTGTTTTCGGTGCAAAAACAGGGGCGTTTGAAAAGTGCGGCGCTGTCGCACCAGCCCGACGACACAATACCCCGGTTTCAATATGAAGACCATGTTCGCCGGTTGGTGGAGGAACGGGTCTGGCCGGACTCTACAAAAGCTATTTCTGAAATTCGTATCACATTAAATTATGAAAGCGCCAGCGGTTGGAACCGTATGTTTGGAGCTGGAAAATTCTCACTCGATATTATCGATTATCCGGGTGAATGGCTGCTGGATTTGCCGTTGTTGACAAAATCCTATGCCGAATTTTCAAACCATTCATTCGGTCTTTCGCGTGGGCGCGATTCTATTGCCACTGATTGGCATAATGCCATTAGCGCTATTGCACCAACCGACGCGTTCAATGAAGAAACTGCAAATAGGCTTGCAGAAGTTTTCACTGCTTATTTGCTGGCCGGCAAAAGTGACGAGCGGGCGCTTTCTACGCTGCCGCCCGGGCGGTTTTTAATGCCCGGTGACTTGGCAGGATCACCCGCCTTAACATTTGTGCCCTTGGAAAATGTTCCGGAAAGTGCGGGGCCAAACACCTACGCGAGTGTTTTTGCGCGGCGCTATGAAGCCTACAAATCCAAAGTTGTGCGTCCGTTTTTCAGGGAGCATGTCGCCAAACTAGACCGCCAGATTGTGTTGATTGACGCCCTCCAAGCGATTAACGCAGGCCCAGAAGCAGTAGCCGATCTCGAACGTGCGTTAAGTGAGATTTTGACTTGTTTTCGCCCTGGCCTGCCCGGCCTATTGTCACAGCTATTTTTGCGCAGGATAGACCGCATCTTGATTGCAGCCACCAAGGCCGATCATTTACATCATGACGCGCACCCCGCGCTTACAAATATTGTGCGCGGCATCGCCGATAATGCCGCAAAGCGCGCAAGCCTTAACAATGCGGTGGTCGATGTAATGGCGCTTTCGGCAGCCCGTTCAACACGCGAAGGCACCCATAATTACGGCGGTGAAAATTTGCCGGTGATTGTTGGAACACCTGTTAAAGGTGAAAAAATCGGCAAAGATATTTTTGAAGGTAAAACTGAAACCGCCATATTTCCCGGGGACTTACCAGAAAATCTGGATTCATTGTTTCAAGACAGAAAGGTTGGCGATGATCCATTATTACGGTTTGTTCGCTTTCGTCCGCCAATTTTGGAACGCGTTGGGCCAGAAATGAACCTGAGCATTCCGCACATACGTCTCGATAAGGCCCTTGAGTTTCTCATTGGCGACAGGTTGGCTTGAAATGACAGATATTAAACGCCGCACTCCTGTTGCAATCGATCTTTCGCAAAAACAACCGGAAAAAGTATCCGCGGTCGATCAGGCACTTGAGATAGCACCGCGTTTGCCCCGCGCAATCGCCCCGATAAATGTTGTCATAAACCCGAACCAAGACTTTGGCGAAATCGAGCTTTTAGGGCTTGAGCCAGATAAGTCGTCAAAGCTCTGGCCGCTGGGCACTATTTTTATTTCGGCGGCAAGCGGACTTGCAACGCTATGGCTTTCGTCGTCACTCTATATTTGGGTCGAAACACTCATTGCAACCAAGCCGCAATTGGGTTGGATAGCTGCAGGGCTCGCGCTGCTGACCGCTATGGCATTAGCCGGTTTTTTAGCACGGGAAATCCTTGCAATATCCCGCCTTTCGGCCAATCAGAAATTGCGGCAATTACTGCTTGTGTCAAAGCTTGAAAACAACCTTAAAACAGCCAGCGATGCCGTTGCAGGTCTTGTTAAGATTGCGGAAAGTCTTCCGGCTACGGCAAAGGGCCGCGCTGAGTTTTTGGCTACGGATCGCGAGTTTTTAAGTGCTTCTGATTTAATTGTTTTGGCGGAAAGCGATTTGGTTTCACCCTTAGACAAAATCGCTATTGAGCGTGTCACATCCGCCGCAAAACGGGTTTCAGTTGTTACCGCGATCAGCCCGCGAGCCTTTGTTGATATTGCGTATGTCCTCTACGAAAATGCTAAGTTAATCCGTGCCGTCGCTGAAATTTATGGTTGCAGGCCGGGGGTATTTGGATTTTTTCGGCTGGCCAGAGAAACACTTGCCCATTTGGCTGTTACCGGCGTTGTGGCGATGGGCGATAGTATTGTTCAGCAGATTGTTGGCCATGGTGTGGCCGCAAGGGTTTCTGCTAAGCTGGGAGAAGGTGTGCTGAATGGTTTGATGACGGCACGAATCGGCTTTTCTGCCATGGATGTTACCCGCCCTGCGCCATTTTCTGAAACCAATCGTCCCAAAATTAGCCAGGTGTTGTCAGTGCTGAACCCGGTTACAACAAAGCAGAGCACCTAAAATCAATAAAACCAACCAAGCCTTAACCATTTCCGGCAATGATTGACTTACACATTTTTTCGCGAGGCTTTGGCGAGGAAATATCACTATGCCAATATTTGTGTGCAAATTCGTATCGGAAACACTTAATGTCAGTTATTCGCAACCTCGCCGCCGCAGTCTTGATATTTACAGCCAGTGGCACAGTTCCAACATTTGCAGGTTCTGATGCTGATTTTTTTGAGCAGGTACAAGGCCGCTGGGTCGGCCCGGGTGAAATTGTCGCTGGCAAATACAAAGGCACCCGCTTTACTTGCGATTTGACGGGTACCGCCAACGGTGGTGGCAGCGGCGTTGATCTTGAAGGAACGTGCCGAGTCGGGGTGTTCACACAGGAAATGAGGGCGAGTATTATCAAGGAAAAAAAAGGCTATCGCGGCACGTTTCTTGATGGCGCAAAAGGCAAAGGCCTTGATATCACTTCGGGCAGTCTCAACGGCAATAAGGTCGTGTTCGCCATGACGCGCGAACAGTTAAAAGGCGCCATGGTGGCAAAAGTTGCAAATGAAAATCAAATGAACGTCACAATATCAGTCGACGTGTCAAAGCAACTGGTCCCGGTCATTGGCATGAACCTAAAGCGCGTGGATAATGCTGCGACAGCTTCAACCGGAGACTAGTTTGAAGCTTTATATTTTGCTGCTTAGCCCTGACGCTCGGGCGTACGCACAATCAGGCCATCTAATTTATCAGACACTTTAATTTGGCAAGACAAACGCGATGTGGGCCGCACGTCATAGGCAAAATCCAGCATATCTTCTTCCATTGGCTCGGCTTTACCAACAATAGCCGACCAAGCCCCATCAACGTAGACATGGCATGTGGCACATGCGCAAGCGCCGCCGCACTCTGCTTCAATTCCAGGGATTTGGTTTCTGATTGCATTTTCCATAACGGTTGAACCGTTCTGCGCTTCAACAACAAATTCGGTGCCATCAAAGGCAATATAGGTAATCTTGGCCATTAAGGTCTCCGGCACGAATTCAGCATCAGTGATTTGGATTTGCCCTCGCAAACAGCGCTCCGCCTGTCAACAAGTGAGGTTGTCACAGCGTTCAAGCGGGCTTCACTTTTAAGTGGAAATCTAATAGTTGGAAATCTAAATTAGCGATTGAGCCCGGCAATAAAATCCCGGAGACGCGCGATTTCCATTTCAATTGCGGCAATTAAAGACTGATCCGACGGTGCGTCTTCAATTTGTGCAGCAATGCGCGACAAGCTAAATGCGCCCACAGAACGTGCAGAGCCTTTAATGGTATGCGCAATAAGTTTACGTTCTCGTCCCGATGTCATTTTCAATTGGCTGGCGTAAAGTGCGATTTGTTGGCGGAACAGCTGTAGAATTTCATTTTCCAAAGCCCGGTCACTGCCGGTTTGGCGCGCTAGATGCACCAAATCCAATGGGCGATTTGTGGACGGGACCTGCTGGGTTTCTAATGGGCCATCAAATGCCACGCGGTTAAACTGAACACGATCATTTTCATGATTTACAGCTAAAGCACTCGACATTACGCCCCCAAAATATAAAAATCGCTATTGTTCGTGCCACAGGCTTACACGAGAGCTATTAATGGCAGCCTTCCAAACCTCCATTAAAGAAGCTATTTTCTGAGTTGGCACCGTTAACCTTATTCACAGTTAACTGCCCCTTTACACGATCAAAGGTGTATTTTTCTAATAGTAAGGTTATGTTAACCATTCGTATTGGGCTCAAGATGCCCTGGTTTTTTTATGGCGTAGGGTTTGATTATGGCGCGTAAAGCATCAACAGGCAAAACAGCTGTGCCTCAGCAACCATCACCAGATTTCGGTGTTGAGCTTTCTATGGCAGATTTTGAGTCCATGATTTCAGACGCGGCCCAAGAGCTTGCGGAGGAGCAAAAAGCAATTGATGCGGCCATTCCAGTAATGCCTGCAACAAAAGTGTCCAATCAAAGGCCAACCAAACCAACTCCCGCTGCTGTGGCAACTGAACCGCAAACCAACCCGCCGCGGGCGGCCAATGTTGAAACTGCACCTGTTTTTATACCGGCAGCTGCTAATGATCCAAAAAAGGGGCGACTATTTGATCCATTTGGACGTAAACCTTCATCTGCTGTTTATTGGGTTGTTTTGATTGTTTCTGTGCTTTGGGCTGCAGCTGGCTTTATGATCGCAACCCGGATGTACGGTACTGATCTTTTCAAAGTAACCAGCATCACTTCCGTGTTTTCGCGGCCAAGCCTTATCGGTAGCATAATCGCGATTTTCGTCCCGATTTTAGGATTTTGGTCATTTGCTGTGCTGGTTCGGCGTGCCCAGGAAATGCGCATCGCAGCGCAATCCTTGACAGATGTTGCATATCGCTTGGTAGATCCGGAAAGCCTCGCCGAAGAACGCTTGACAACAATTGCCCAAGCTGTTCGCCGCGAAGTTTCTGCTATGAGTGATGGCATCGACCGTACACTGTCACGTGCCGTTGAATTGGAATCTTTGCTCCACAATGAAGTCAATGAGTTGGAGCGCGCCTACAGCGACAATGAAGGCCGGATGCGCGGCTTGCTTGATGGCCTTGGCAACGAACGCCAGTCGATCATTGGCCAAGCGGAGCGTGTGCGCACAACTCTGGCTGGTGCGCGCGAACAATTGGCTGAAGAATTGACCTTGGCCGTTGATACCTTACGGAGCGGCGTTGCAACGGTTTCCAGTGAATTGTCTATGTCACTCGAACTTTCCCGCGAGGGTTTGCTCGCCTCATTACAAGATACCGGAACGGAAGTTGAAGCGCGGATTAACAACAGCACCAAAACACTGAACACAGCCTTGGCGGCGTCGGGTGACAATCTGGCCTCAATAATTGATACCCGCTCAGGAAATTTGACAGGTGTAATCGATAGCCGGACCGCTGACTTTGCCGGTCTTATTGATAACCGAATGGCCGGACTTGAGGATATGATTGCCACCCGCAGCTCAGACCTCAACGATTTAATCGATGGCCGCGCCACAGATTTTGCAACGCTCATTGATAACCGCGCTGCCGGATTTGAAAATATCATCGCAACCCGCAGTACAGATATTGCCGGTTTGATTGACAGTCGCGCGCAAGCCTTGACGGACGTTTTTGATGGCAAGTCAGTTGCATTTGTTCAATCAGGCGAAACGGCGGCTCGAATGGTTGCAGATGCCTTGGATGCCAAAGCTGCCAGTATGGTGGCTAACCTCATGAGCGCAACCGACCTTTTAAGTGCCAACTTTGACTTGCGCTTGACAAACGTTGAGACCAACATTGTCGCCCGCGGCCAACAAATTATCGATGATTTAGATGCCAAAACGGTGTCGCTTGACGAGGGCACGGAGCGCTTAAATTCAGCTCTGGATGCCCGTGCACGACAGATCAACGAAACTTTAACTGAGCGGTCACGGGAAATCGCTCAGACTTTCGTAGACGGCAGAAACAGTTTTGGCAGCTTGATCGCCAGCGGCAAAGAAAGCCTGGCCGAAGAGCTCCAAGGTTTCGTCATTTCCGCCGGCACTGTTATTGACGACAGTGCCGACCGCCTCGCGCGCCGTGTCGTTGACATCCGAACAGATTTGGTCGGCAATCTCACGTCAGAGGTTGACCGTGTTGAAGCGACACTTATCTCACACCGAGACACATTCGCCAATCGCCTCGATGGGTTTGAAAACACATTCGCTGCGCGCACCAGTGAGTTCGACAGCCGGGTTTCAGCTCATGCCGGGCTTTTGGATGAATCAATCACCAAAAAATCAAACGAACTTGATTTGAAAATCGCCAATCATGTTTCAGGCCTGACGACGGCAATTGACCAACGTGCCGATGCGCTAGCAGCGTCAATGACGTCAAGTTTGGTTGATTTTGAAACAACCCTTGCCAGCCGTGTTGCTGATTTGCGCCGTGCTGTCGATGAAGGTGGTTCAACGCTCGAGTTTGGTGCGGCGGCGGCTACAGATCGCTTGGCGGCAACATTTACCAGTCAAACAGCAGATTTTGACAATTTGGTAGCTGAACGTTCGTCTGAGTTGGCGGCAACATTGGGTGCGCGTTCGTTGGAAATTGAATCGGCTATCGATTCCGCAACTGGTCGGGCCGCAGCAGCATTTGAAGGGCGCACAGATTTCATCTCGACACAAACTGTAGCCATGGAAAATGCTTTGCAACGTGGCATGGATGGCGTTGGGACAGCGCTTGATGCTGCGTCTCGCAGTGCCGGTGAGACACTAAGGACAGCAGTCCGCGAGGCCACGGCCTCACTTTATGCTCAGGCAAGCGAAGCAAGCCAAATGCTTGGTGACCGCCAGCAAAATCTAACAGAGCGCCTGTCTGTTGCCATTGCAAGCACCGGCGAAGTGCTTACGGCACAAGTTGCAAGCTTGGAAACAACGTTTGCCGAAGGCCAAACGCGCCTTGCCGAACGTTCCGATGAGTTTGGCGCACGCTTGAGCGAAATCGAGACAGTATTTGAGCGCGCAGATCAGCGGATTGTTGTGCGAACGCACAAAACATCCGAGGAACTGAATGCCAGAGCCCAAAACATTCAAGAGGCACTGCAAAATTTTGATACCTCGGTGGCAAGTCGCCTGACAAGCATTGAGGCAACGGTAACGCTGAAAGCGGATGCAACTGTCGCCCGAATTGAAGAAGCCAGCCGCACCATCGAACGCAGCGCATCAGAGTCAGGCTCAATTATTGAAGACCGTGCACGGGCACTTTCAACATCACTTGCAGCCCATTCAATGGAAATTGCGCGGATTTTACACGACACCGGCGAGCCATTGGCCGCGCGGATTGAAAGCAGCAGCGAGGCGTTCCGCGCCGGTTTGGAAAAAGCTTCACAAGCCGCAGCAGAGCGTATTGTGAGCGAACGCGAAGCATTAACAACAGTATTCAAAACGCAGTCAGAAGAAACTGCCGCCCTGTTTGAAGTGCGCGCTAAAGATGCTTCAAATCAGGCCCAAGCGCTTGGCAATTCACTGTCGAACGAGGTCAATCAACTGGTAGACCGCCTTGCCTCTTCTAATTCACGCCTTGGCCAGTTGGTTGAACTCACCAGTAAGTCCTTTATTGAAATTGATGACCGCTTAACGGCAACCACTGATACTTTCGGCGTACGAACCGAAAAAGCAGCGCGTGAAATTTCAACATCTGTTTCAATGCTGGAAGGCAACGTTGGCCGCCTCAGTGATTTATCTTCCGGCACGCTTGGTGAAGTGGCTGGCATTGTGAATAAATTTGATGAGCACAGCCGCACTTTACAGCGTGCCAATGAATTGCTGACAGCAGCCCAAAGCAACCTGCAGCACACTTTGGAAGACCGCCGCGAAGCATTAGACGCTTTGGCATCAGGCCTTGTTTTGCGTTCAAAAGAAATCGAATCTGTCTTGAGCACGATGTCGGGCCAGATCGAAGCCACTTTGGATCGCTCAGAAAACCGAACCCGTGCATCAGCAACAACGTTGCAAAACACTGTGGCTGCAGTGTTTGACGCTGCAACATCCAAGTTTAACGATGCGACATCCAATCTGGAACAAGCATCCAACGCAATCCGTTCAGAACTGGATATCACACGCGATGAGCTTCGCCGCGGGCTTGTCGATCTACCGGCTGAAACCAAGCAAACGACCGAAACCTTGCGCCGTGCGGTAACCGATCAAATTGGTGCCTTGCGCGAATTGTCAGACGTGATGGCAAAAAATGCCCGCGACCGTGATGTGCGTGAACCAGTGGCTGCGCGCCAACCAACCCGCGAAGCAGAACCACCCCGTGCTGCGGTAGAGAATGCGCCCAGCACTTACGCTGAACTGCAGCCAGCCATTGTTTCGGCTCCTCGAACCAGAGTTGAGCAAAAGGCACCTGCAGAAAGCGCAGGCTGGGTCTCGACCTTGCTGCGCAGCGCTAACCAAAGTGAGGCCGCACCTATTGCACCGCGTCGCCAAGCTGCGCCAGAGCGCCAGCCAAATCAGGTCATTGAATCGCTAAATTCAATTTCGGTCGATATTGCACGTGCGATTGATCATAATGCAGCGGTTGATCTTTGGGAACGTTATCGCCGCGGCGAGCGCGATGTCTTTACCCGCCGTCTTTATACTTTGCGTGGCCAAGAAACATTTGACGATATACGCCGCAAATATGAAGCAGACCGAGAGTTCCGCTTGTCTGTGACACGCTATTGTGAAGACTTCGAGAAGCTGCTGAGCGATGTTTCACGCACCGATCCCGAAGGAAAAGCTGCACAACGTTATCTGACTTCGGACACTGGCAAGGTCTACACAATGCTGGCTCATGCGAGCGGCCGATTGCGTTAATGACACCGGATTGAGCCAAAAAAAAACTTCGCCGCAGGGCGCAGTTCTCATTTCGTAA
The DNA here is from genome assembly GCA_031422195.1 of Limoniibacter sp. Lineage (GTDB taxonomy): Bacteria > Pseudomonadota > Alphaproteobacteria > Rhizobiales > Rhizobiaceae > JALOTE01. The sequence continues at coordinate 32,594 of JANOPZ010000099.1, forward strand.
ACTGATAAAACAAACAATTATCTGCGTATGGCGTTGCCGACCCAGGCCACAATGTCTTGGGCAACAATAGAAAAAGCTGTATCAAGCGCCGCCGGATAGTTGCCGGTGGTGGCCGATGCCTCAGACATGAATGCGCGGCTGGCAACAACGTCGCCGTTACGATCATTTAATAATTTTACAAATATTGCAATTTTTGCCCGGTCATAGCCATCTGGGTCATTACCATCAAGACGAACTGAAAAATCGCGAATTTCCGTAATCAACTGGTAATCAATTGCAAGGCCTTGTCCCGGCAAACCAACGGCGCTGAAACCTGAATTTTGCAGGGTTTCAACGAGCTTTACTTGCACTAAACTTGGCAAGCGGTCAGCCCATTGCGCACCACCTAAATATTCAAGACCGGTTGCCGATGTTGCAATAACGATGTTTTGGCTGTCATAAATCTTGAGGGCTTTAGGTTCAGCAACCAATATTTGAGTGCTATACTTGGCTGATGAATTTGCTGCGCCAAAAGCATTCAACGTCACTGTGTCCAGCGCTGCTGGGGTTGAACCCGTTAATGCGGTTCCGCATCCGGTGAGCAAAAGTGCCGCACCAACTGCGGCAACACTGAAGAAAGGGCTGAGAGTATGGGAGTGTTTCTTCAACGCCGTTGTTTCCCGTCAAATGTCCGCACTTCGCCTTCACCACCGGTGATAAAGCGCTGCGGGTTGGCGCTCAAATCAGTAATTGCTCGCTCAATACGCTGAATGGAGTCTTCAGCACCCGTCACCGCCCTTTGAATATCGCGCAGGCCGCCGCCCGTAAAGCGCTCAATCCCGCTGGCAATTGCAGGCACGCGCGCATTAAGAGTTTCAGCCAATTGCTTGTAGGCTGAAAGGGTCAAGCGCAGTTCGGAAATGACGCCGCTTGCCTCGCCACTTCCAAGCAACGCATCAACTTTTTGCAACACGCCATCGACCCGCACAGAGGCTGCATTGAGGCGCTCCATCATCTCTGAGGTATCTTTGATAATTGCGCCAACACCGGTTGTTTCGGTGCTAAGCCGCGTTGTCAAAGCAGATATTTCAGCGGCAGCTTTTGATGCATTATCCATCACACCGGCTATCTGGCCGCTTGCGCCCTTAATATCTGATATAATTGTTTTGATATCTTCAGGCGGCGCAGCACTGACCAGCTTATCAATACGCAGCATAGTTTCTGCTGCACGGTCCGTCGTCAACTTAGCTGAGGCAATCAGCGCTTCAACGCCTTCCGAGCTTGCAGCAAGCCGACGCGAGATCAGGTCAACATTTTCGAGCGTGCTTTTCACTCTCGCAGGCTCAACAGCCGAAATCACATTATCAACTTTTGCCAATGTGCCTTCGAGCCGTTCCGATACATTGGACAAGGTTTTCGATATTTCACCGGCACTTTTCAAAAATGCGTCAATGTCGCCACTACGGGCAGCAAGTGCACTGCTAAACGTCTCGGCGTTGCGGGCCGTTTGAGTAATTGGCCCGCGGATATCTGCAAGTGTGCCCTCAAACGTAGAAAGCACCACGCCTGCCCTGTTTACGAGCACGCGCGCTGCATCAACGACATCATTTAGCGAAGATGGATCAGCGATGATCTCAATGGGGCCATCAGTTGCGCCTATTAAATTCGGCTCATCTGCGGCACCGCCCTTAAACTCGACGTAAGATTGTCCGGTTAAACCTTGGACGCCGATCGCTGCCCGCGTTGATACCTTTAGCGGAGTGCGCACATCAATAGCGCCATCTGCAATTGCGATTGTGGGGTCTTCGGCATCTAAAAACACATTTTGAACTTCGCCAACACGGATGCCGTTGAAAAGAATTGCGCTGCCACGGCCCAAACCTGCCGCTGATCCCGGAATACGAATTGTCACCTGAACTGTGTCGCTGCGGTTGCCAAACCGTGCTGTCCAATAGACAAAGGCGAATGCCGCCAACATTACGATTAGGGTAAATACACCCACAATGACATAATTGGCCCGGGTTTCCATCAGCGTTAAGCCTTAAATCCGCGAGGCATTGCGCGGGCGCGCGTCCCGCGGAAATAGCGTTTAACCCAGGCAAGTTCTGATGCCAGCATCACGTCAAGACTGCCCTGAAGCACAACATTCTTATCACCAAGTACGGCAATACGGTCGCAGGCCATGAATAAACTGTCGAGATCATGGGTCACCATATAGACGGTGAGGCCAAGAGTGTCGCGTAAATTTTTAATTAATATATCAAAATCGGCCGCACCAATGGGATCGAGTCCGGAAGTCGGTTCGTCCAAAAACACCAATTCAGGATCAAGCGCCAAGGCCCGCGCAAGTGCAGCACGCTTTATCATACCTCCAGAGAGCTCTGATGGCCGCTTTAATGCTGCAGATTGCGGCAAACCAACCAATTCCAACTTAAGGCGCGCTAGCTCCTCCATAAGCGGTTTGGGCAAGTTCAAATACTCGCGCATTGGAACTTGAACATTTTCAAGGACAGTAAGCGATGAGAACAATGCGCCTTGTTGAAACAAAACTCCGCTGCGCATATCAATCTCATTGCGCTGCTTTTGGGTGGCGCGATCAACGTCGATACCAAATAGTTTTATCATGCCGCTGACTTTAGGAGTCAGCCCCAAAACAGCGCGCAAGAGCACGGATTTTCCTGAACCGGAAGGCCCAACAAAACCCAATATTTCACCGCGCACCACGTCTAAAGACAGATTTTCAAGCACCGTGTTTGTGCCAAATCGAACAGTTAGTTCATTGACTGATAAAATGATTTCAGGGGCTGTAGCCGTGGCGTTCATATTTTCCGCTCAAAAATCAATTGCGGCGTAGAAGATAGCAAATAATCCATCAACAACGATAACCACAAAAATGGCTTTTACCACCGAGCGCGTCACACACAGCCCTAAAGACTCTGCGCTGCCCTGAACTTTAAGTCCCTCTATTGCAGCAATAATCCCGATAATCATAGCCATGAAAGGGGCTTTGATCAGGCCTGAAAAAACACTCGAAAGGTCAACGGCCTCACGCAACCGCGAAACAAAGGCATCAAGCGATATGCCGGAATAGATCGAAGCCACCAAAGCAGCGCCTGCCAAGGCTGCAAAATTTGCAATAATTGTAAGCAATGGCAATGCAATAACCAAAGCAACAAGTCTTGGAAAAACCAGAACCGATACCGGGTTTAGCCCCATTACAGTAAGCGCATCAACTTCTTCGCGCATTTTCATGGAGCCTATTTCAGCTGTAATCGCACTGCCAGAGCGGCCTGCAACCATGATGGCTGTAATAAGGACCCCTATTTCACGCAAAACCAAAATGCCAACCAGATCCACAACGTAAATCTCAGCCCCAAAGTAACGCAACTGAAACGCGCCTTGTTGCGCAATAATTGCCCCGATGATGAATGACATTAAAAGCACAATTGGCACAGCGCCAACGCCCATGCGGTCAATATGAGCAATGATAGGCGTTAACGAAAACGAGCTGCTCCGGCTCTCACGCATATGCGCACCGCGCACAACAGAACCCAAAATATCCATACCTGTGGTCAGATCTTTAACCACCAAATGCACCGAACGGCCTAAGCCTTCAAGCATTCTCACCACGATATTGTGCCGTTTGATGTGAGGTTCGGCCACAAAGGGCCCGCTTCCCAGCACCCGTAGAAGCAGCCCACTGGCCGCTAACGGACCTATCAATTCAAAACCAATTCCAGCCGTCTTAGCTGCATTGCGAATATGGGCGATGTGCAGTGCGCCTGCGGTATCAAAATTGTCGATACCACTTAAATCAACAGTAATGGCCTTGTTGGCCGTTTTAATGCTGGCTACCGCTCCCACAGTAAGCTCGCGAAGTTGCACAGCAACGCTTGTGATCCATGCCCCCTGCAAGCGCAGCACAGTGCCGCTTGTAACAGTTTCAATATGCAGCTCAGGGTTGTTGATCACTGTCATGCCCGAACCTAAAGCCTAAAGTGCCGTTGGCGCAATGCGGCAAACAACAGAATAACAACCCCAAACCCTGCAAAACCGCCCATAGCGAAAATACCTTTGATGGCAAAATGGTCATAGAGTGAACCTGAAACCAAAGTCCCAATTGAAAAAACCACCCCGGACATGAAAAATGTCAAACCTAAAGCCTTACCAGTTTCGCTTTCGGTAAATCTTTCCGATATCGCGCGCTGTGTTGCCAAATATGTCAACGCGAAGGATAAAGCATAAAGCGCCTGGAAAGCAAAATCAGCCAGCAAAGGTGAAGGGGTAAAAGAAGCCGCATAAGGGGTGAGTAGCCATCGCAATATCGCACCCGCGCCGCCAACAATCATGAGAGTTTCAGCGGCAAATCGCTTGACAAAGTCTTTTGAAAACCAAAACAAAACCACTTCGCAAAGCACTGAAAACGCCCATAATAGACCGATTTGGCCTTGGCTGTGCCCAATAGAGGCATAGTGAATGGATGCAAATGCATAGTAAAACCCATGGCTACCGATAATCAATCCAGAAGCCAACGCTAGCGGAGCATAGCGTTTTAGCGCAGGCGTGGCACCACTAAAGCCAAAATCCATTTTACTTTGTTTGTTACGCACCGGCCCAAGCTTGGGCAATATAAACTGCGAACAGAGTAGAAGAGCAAAACAACCTGTTGCAATCCAAGGTACAATGACAATCCCAAAGGCACCTGTTGCATAGCCCGTAGCAACGCCTGCCAATAAAAATGATATTGAGGCCCAAACGCGCATCCGTGCATAATCTGACTTGTATCGCCTTTGGCCAGAGAGAGCCAAAGAGTCTAGTAATGGCGATATCGCGCCCCAACTCGGCACAATCAAAAGTGAAACCACAAGAGTGAGCCAAAAGGTTTGAGGCAACCAATAGCCAAGCGAGCACAGCAATGTAATTGTCGCCAAAGCCATGCCAACCAGAACCCGCTCGTTTGCATTGTCAGCCAAACTCGAAATCACTGGCACTGTCAGCGTTCGGATTGCCAATTGTGCTGATAAAATTGCTCCAACAAGAGCGGCCGAATACCCTTGCGCAACAAGCCATTGAGGGAAAAACGACAACATAACGCCATGCGAAAGCGCCATTGAAAAATACCCGAATGAAATCCGTTCGACAAACCGGTGAGGTACGATTTCTCTTGGCGAGTGCTGGGAATCAATAGAATGCATTACTTTAGTCTATGGCAACTCCCGCGTTTTCGATAGGCAAAGCCCAGATAAGGGCCTATGAATGAAAAACGAGTTCAATGGTTCAATTTGGTTAGGTGCGTTATGTCTGATAAAAAATCACGCGACCAACGCTCCGAGCTTGACCAAAACGCGCTTTTTTATCACCGCTACCCAAAACCAGGCAAACTTGAGATTGCGGCAACAAAACCGCTTGGCAACCAACGCGACCTAGCATTAGCCTATTCGCCCGGTGTTGCTGCGCCTTGTCTTGAAATCCGCGATAACCCCGCAAAAGCCGCTGAATACACGGCACGCGCAAATTTAGTTGGCGTTGTCACCAATGGCACGGCTGTGCTTGGCCTTGGCAATATTGGCCCGCTGGCCGGGAAACCGGTTATGGAAGGTAAAGCCGTTCTATTCAAAAAATTTGCAGATATTGATGTGTTTGATATTGAGCTTGATGCTCCGGGCATCGAACAAATGATCGAAGTCGTCGCGGCGATGGAGCCAACGTTCGGTGGCATTAATCTTGAAGATATAAAAGCGCCCGAGTGTTTTGAAATCGAAGAGGCTTTGCGGGCGCGTATGAAAATCCCGGTTTTTCATGATGATCAACATGGAACCGCCATCATCGTTTCGGCCGCTGTTTGCAATGCAATGGAGTTAGCCGGTAAAAAACTTGGCGATGTTAAACTGGTGACGTCAGGGGCCGGCGCCGCGGCTTTGGCCTGTGTCAATTTGCTGTGTGAAATCGGCATAAAGCGCGAAAATGTTTGGCTGACTGACATTGACGGCTTGTTCCACACGACCCGCGAAAATATTGACCGCTGGCGTTTGCCATATGCAAAACAAACAAGCGCGCGGACTTTAGCCGATGTCATAGAAGGCGCAGATATTTTCTTGGGCCTTTCAGCAGCGGGCGTGTTGAAACCTGAACTGCTGAAAAAAATGGCTTCGCGGCCGTTGATCATGGCGCTTGCAAACCCTGACCCCGAGATCATGCCGGAGGAGGCCCGCAAAGCTCGCCCCGACGCCATGATTTGCACAGGTCGGTCAGATCTGCCCAATCAGGTCAACAACGTTTTGTGCTTCCCGTATATCTTTAGAGGTGCGCTCGATTGCGGCGCATCAGCCATAAACACCGCAATGAAACTTGCCGCGGTTGAAGCCATCGCTTCGCTTGCCCGCGAAGAAGTGTCCGATGTTGCTGCCCGTGCCTATTCAGGTGAAACACCTTTGTTTGGGCCAGATTACCTTATCCCGTTCGCTTTTGACCAACGGCTGATTATGCGCGTTGCGCCTGCAGTTGCAAAAGCCGCCATGGAAACCGGCGTAGCAACACGGCCCATCGAAGATATGGATGCCTATCTCGATAAGCTGAACCGTTTCATTTACCGCTCTGGCTTTGTGATGAAGCCGGTGTTTGCCGCGGCAAAAACCTGCAAGAAAAACCGTGTTATTTTTGCTGACGGTGAAGATGAGCGCATTTTGCGCGCCGCCCAAATTTTGATTGAAGAAGGCACTGCTGAGCCCATTTTGGTAGGCCGCCCAAATGTTGTTGACGTTCGACTGCGTCGCTATGGCCTTCGCATCCGGCCTGGCATTGATTTCCAATTGACCAACCCTGAAGACGACCCGCGTTACCGCGATTATGTCGATTTACTACTCGCCAGATCAGGCCGCCAAGGGGTTACGCCGGAAGCCGCCCGGACATTTGTGCGCACCAATAATACTGTTATCGCCGCTTTAGCCGTTGTGCGCGGAGATGCTGATGCCATGATTTGCGGGCTGGAAGGCCGCTACGAGCGCCATCTAAGGCAAGTGAATCAAATCATTGGCAAACGGCCCGGAGCCATTGATATATCAGCACTTTCAATGCTCATAACACAGCGCGGCGCAGTGTTTATGACCGATACTTATGTCACAGTGGATCCATCCGCCGAGGAAGTGGCAGAAATGACGGTACTTGCTGCAAATGCTATCCGCTCATTTGGTATTGAGCCGCGGGCTGCACTGTTATCGCACTCAAATTTTGGCTCGCGCGATTCTGCTTCTGCTGCAAAAATGCGTAAAGCCACAGAAATTTTGCGCGCGCGAAAAGTAGATTTTATGTTTGACGGCGAAATGCATGGCGACAGTGCTTTGTCAGCTGAATTGCGCGAAAGAAGTTTTCCCGGCTCCACGCTGACAGGTGAAGCCAATTTGTTGGTGTTCCCAAATTTGGATGCCGCCAATATCACGCTTAATGTTCTAAAACAAATGACAGATGGCCTGCACGTTGGCCCGATTTTATTGGGCACTGCCTTGCCGGCTCATATTTTAACGCCTTCCGTCACATCGCGCGGCGTCGTTAACATGGCGGCCTTAGCCGTGGTAGGCGCGCAAAAACTGGCTGCGTTAAAATAACGCCGTTAACGGTTAATTAGCTTTGTTGTAGCGCCGGTGAACGGCTTTGGGTATGAAACCGGAACACCTTCTGGAGCCTTTGCTGCGAATGTTTAAGTTGAATGCCTCAGTTCTAGCAAAAGCCAAGCGCAAGACACTGACGCTTGCCTTGGCGATTTCCGTATTGACTATAACTAATTTTGGCGTTTTCTCCGTAGCAAATGCGGATGAATGGGCCTGCCGCGCATTACGGGTCCAGATGGATGCCGCGCCGCGCAGTCAGCCTTCTGGGCGCAATTCTACGCAAGCAGCCCGCTTTGCAAAGGCAATAACCGCACAAAACGTGCAGATCGATAAAGCGAAATTGCAAATTCGGGCATTGGGTTGCAGCGCAAGTATTGTGTCCCTCGGTGGCAAGGGCAAAGCCAGCTGCAGCAAGCTTAACGGCGCATTGAAATCCATGAACGCCAATATGGCAAAGCTCAAAATTCAATATTCTCGGCTCTCAAAAGGCGGTGGCACAGTTAATAGCCGCGACGTGTTGAAAGCCCGCTTTAATGCGCTGGGCTGTGGCCAGGGCGACGGCCAACGAGTAATCACTGTTAAGGGCGATAATAGCCAAAGGTCTGCTTCTGGTATCATTGCAATTTTGGGCGACACCAAAGCGAAACGAGATCAGCGAAAACGCGCTGCCAATAGCCTACCAGTTCCCGGCCTTAGTTTTTCCGGCGATACGTTCCGCACATTATGCGTTCGCAAATGCGATGGTTATTACTTCCCGATTTCATTTTCCACGACAAAAGATAACTTTAAGCGCGACGTCGTTGCATGCCAAAGCATGTGTCCCGGCACTGAAGTTGAACTCTTTATGCACAAAGTGCCAGAACAAGAGTCTGAAGATATGATCTCGCAAACAGGCGAGCCTTACAAAGCCATGAGCTATGCTTTTGCCTATCGTGGTGAAGGCGTAAGCAAAGATCCCGCTTGCCGGTGTCAAGCACTTCAAGGTATTGGCATCTTGAACAATGGCGCTGCTGGGAACACTGCCATGACCAGCATCAACGGTAAGCCAGCCAACCCTTTTGATATATTTGATACACCTGATACAGCGCCGGTCCCCATGCCCCGCGCCGATGCTTTGGCAGATGTGTTGTTTGACCGCGAAACGATCGCCGATGCAGCCGGAGACTTGACTGATGACGACATTATTGCGGTATTTGAGCCGAAAGTGGCCGAAACCAACGCTGATGGCTCAATGCGTGTTGTAGGCCCGGTGTTTTTGCCCGACCCGTCGGGTGCAATTGAATTCAAAGTGCCTCTAAGGCCGCTGTTGCGCTGAGCAACTCAACCACGAAGGCCAATTAAGGCCTCCGCTTTACCACCTCATCCCTGCCCATCAACGGTAACAGTGCAGCCATTTCCGGCCCGTGCATTTTTCCGGTCAGCGCTACACGCATCGGCATGAACAGTGGTTTGCCTTTTCGGCCAGTGCTTTCTTTGACAGCGCCAACCCAATTGCCCCAAGTTTCTGGCGTGATTTCGCCGCCGGGCAGCACTTCATATGCCTGGCGCACAAATGCAATGTCGTCATCACTCAAAGGCTCGGCGTCCGCTGGCATGGACGTGAGAAC
>JANOPZ010000100.1:0-2017 GCA_031422195.1 Limoniibacter sp.
AAGCCGGTCGCCACCAGCCAGACAATGAGCAAACCCCATTTTCCGGCCGGGGTCAAAAGCCACATAGGAACCGTAGTTTGTTTTCATTTCAGTTGACCAGCTTTGAGCCAACCAAAAGAGCGGCGTCAGACATAGCCATTACTTTTTCAGCAGCTTCTATTTGGTCGTCAAATTGCTTTGCCAGTTCAGCGGCTTCTAAGGTGTGTTTCTTGGACAGCTCCTGCATGTTAAGAACATGGGCATTCGATAGCGCATTAAGCTTTGCGCGCCTGTCGGTTAAGGTTCGCTCAATAAGCTCGACCTCTTGCCGAACCCGTTCAATTTCAGTCTTGGCTTCGAGATCCGCACCGGTTTGGTCAATGCGTGACTGCGCTTTGAATGCCTCAATTCGAGCAATACGCTCGCCTTTAAGACGACCTATTTCTGTCTCTGCAAAGTAAAGGTTCCGGCGTAAATCTGCTTTGGCTTCGGCCAGCATATCGTGTGAGGTTGCAGAGTAAGGGGAAGCTTCTGATTTCGGCATTTGCTCTTCCTTCAAAGACTGATTGGCGTTTTCCAAAAGCGCTGACACAAAGCCGCTTTCCAAAAATGCGACATCCATTTGTGCGTCTAGGTCGTGGTCAGTGAGTTGATTATTTTGCATTTTAATATCTCCAGTTGCGTTTTTTACCGGCATCAACATGGATGAAGTTTCCATCCATGAACCAACCGAGCCCGCCAACGCGGGGATTTGATTTGAGGTAGGCGAGCAATGTCTCGCGCTTGACGCCACGCACCCTGAGATCAGCGGCGTTACCCGTCATGTGCTGCGAACCTTTGGCGCCACGTACCGATGCGTTGTATGCGCGGCTGCGATAGGCCGACTGGATCTCTATTGCCTTGCCCGGCCATTGGTTTTGAATGTCGCGCAATATCCGCTGCATGGCGGGCGTGAACTTCAGAACCTCATTGCCGTCATATTTGACCAGATTCAGCCCGCGGTTGCCGATCAATGCCTCGAACGGTGCTTTTGGCTTTGGTAATGAAGCCGCATAGGCAACAACCGTTGGCTTCAATGGCACGCTACGGCGCGGTTTATAGGCCGGTCGCGCTGTTGGTATGGCCGGAGCCACAATCGCAGCCACGGTAACGCTGTGCTGGCTTGGCAAATCCATGTACGGGCCGGGATAGCCCATGAAGGTAGCACAGAAGAATGCGGTGCAGATCATGCTGCCACCTCGCCAAACATTTGGCCTTGGTTTGGCTCAAAATTCATCCACAGCACTTCGGTGCGGGCCAAGGCCCCATCGGCTAGCGCCTTGCGCTCAAGCCGTGCCCACCCCTGCAGGGCGGCGTCGTAAAGCGGGTGTGGATAGCCCGACAGCATCACCTTGCCTTCCAGTGTTTTTAGAAACGCTAGTAATTCGGCATGGTCGGCATCGCTCAATTCATGCGCGTAATCACTCGCATCATCAGTGCGCGTGGCAAACACATAAGGCGGGTCAACATAATGCAGCGCCTCAGGCCCGTCATGCGCGGCCATCACGGCTTTGGCATCTCGGCTTTCAATAATGCAGCCACTCAAACGGGCAACAATTTTTTGCAGCGCTTCAGGATAGTTCACCCAGTCATGCGCTGGCGTTGTGCCGATGCGGTTGGAATTGGCGCGAAATCCGGTCGAGCGATTATGCCCGTTTGAACCAAAGCCCATGAAAGAGCGGATAATCAAGCGCCGCGCCGCCTCAACAGCATCGTCACTAGGCTCATAGGCCTCTTCAAATTCGTCACGTGCAAATGGCGTCAATTTCAGCGCGTCGATCAGTTCACCGGCGCGGGCGCTTCGCAACCCGCGAAACAGGTTAACGACCGTGCCATCAAGATCATTCCACACCTCGGCATGACAGCGCGACTTGCGCATCAGTACCGAACCCGCGCCGCCGAAAGGCTCCACGTAAACGCGGTGCTCAGGCATGTTGGCAATAATCCAAGGCGCAAGTAGCCACTTGCCGCCATGCCAGCGAAGTAAAGGACGTGACGG
>JANOPZ010000101.1:0-8814 GCA_031422195.1 Limoniibacter sp.
TTTTTTCATATTTCTCGCTTTCAATCATAAGAATGAATTTTTTATATTGACTTTCTAGATAATTATTCATTCCATTTTTTAAGTGAATTTCCTGACAAATATCTAATACTCTATCAATCAGTAAGTTCACTCGAGAGTTTCTTCTTGACATAGCGTCCCTATTTACAAATTGCTTTATTGCATTCTCGTTCCATTCAAAATCAAGAGAAATCTTTGAAGATATATTTGAATAGGTTATGCCATTTGACGTCAAAGCTTTGATCAAATCTTTCAACCCTTGAACTAGGCCTAAATCGGATGCAGGCGTGCTCATATTTTCTAGCCTTGACAAAAAAAAACCAGTAGGTTAGTTGGCCCCAGCGACTAGAGATCGCTGAGGCCGCCCAGCTTCAATATCCATACGCTTTGAGCATTGCTGCAACTAGAAGTATGGCATAAGCAACAACCGTGAGAATGTAGCTCATGGTTGACTTCTCCTCATCTAACTCGAAGACGCCCGAGTTCGCGGCGACAGCACCGTTGGACCGGTGCAATTTTTTTGGCAGACTGCTTCGATGAGGACGAGGCACTCTTCCCAGTTGGGGCCACTGGTTAAATTTCCAACCGACCGTTGATGCCGTCCTTTTGGAAGGGACGCGTAAAATTGACCTATGATGAAATTAAAAAATTGTAAACTAATTTTGATCGTTTGACATAACATCGTTATGAATTTCAATAAATTCGTAACTAATTCCAAGGTTCACGATTTCCAGGGTTCACGATTCGCGAAGCTCATTTGCACCGAAAGGTGAAAGGTTTATATCTCAAAACCGTAGCTAACGGGCTTGCTAAACTTGTTACCAGTGCGCTCAACGAAAAAAAGGCGCTTTGCAGCGCCGTTTTCAAACCAAACTCTAACCCAACATCACCCGATCATCGAACTCGCATCATTACGCTCTGGCAATGGCGCAGGCACGCGGCCTTCGCGGTGGTCGAGGGCTTCGGCGCGGGAGAGTTCGCCTTCAGCAATTGTGACATCATCGACGGCGGCCTGGCGTTTATCGGCGAGGTCTTTTTGTGAGTTCATAATATTATCGCGGCGCAGGCGCGCTGCCTTGCCAAAGGTCGGGTACGCAAAGTTGTTTGGATCGGTAATTCCGGCCTTTCGCTCTTCAAATTCAATTTGAAGCGTCAACTCATCAGCCATTCGGTTGAATTCGCCTATCATCAGATCCAGTTGCGCGAGCCGGCGCCGCTTTTCGCGGACTGCAAACTCTTTAACGCGCACGGCGTTTTCCCGTGACTTCATACCCATACTCCTTGGAAGCCGTGGCTTCCGTTACGCAACACTTTACGCGACCCAAATTACGCTAACCAAACAACACGGACGCTGGATCAATCACATTTTCTGCCCGTTAATCACGAATATAAACCGTATCGCTTAAGGCGGGGTAAACGACGTGCTTTACCAAAAACCATAGAAAAGTGTGATTCAGAAGAGTCGGTTGAGACGTTTCGTTAACCTAAAACATTAGCAGGTATGAAAATTATTAACCCATATATATCAATAGTTTAAGCTATTTTTCTATTAATGTCTTTTACCTATTGCGTCAATGAATCACTATTTGTTAACCATTGGCTGGCAGAAATTGCTTCGAGGCATTTAATTTACCGGTTCATCTGCTGGTATGGCCGTAAGCGGCAAGGGGAATGATATGCGCGTACTACTGGTGGAAGACGATAGCGCGACGGCACAGAGCATTGAATTGATGCTCAAATCAGAAAGCTTTAACGTCTATACGACCGACCTCGGTGAAGAGGGTGTCGATCTTGGCAAGCTTTATGATTATGATATTATTTTGCTTGATTTGAATTTGCCGGATATGTCTGGCTACGAAGTTCTACGTTCTTTGCGTTTGGCAAAAATCAAAACCCCAATCCTTATTTTGTCTGGCATGGCTGGCATTGAAGATAAGGTTCGCGGCCTCGGTTTTGGTGCCGATGATTATATGACCAAGCCCTTCCACAAAGACGAGTTGGTCGCCCGCATTCACGCGATCGTGCGCCGGTCAAAGGGCCATGCACAGTCTGTTATCAACTGCGGCGAGTTGCTGGTTAACCTTGATGCCAAAACCGTCGAAGTTGCAGGCCAGCGCGTGCATTTGACCGGTAAGGAATATCAAATGCTGGAACTCTTGGCACTGCGCAAAGGCACTACACTCACCAAAGAAATGTTCCTCAACCACCTTTATGGCGGAATGGACGAGCCGGAACTCAAGATCATTGACGTGTTTATCTGCAAGTTGCGCAAAAAACTCGATCTGGCATCAGGCGGCGACAATTATATCGAAACTGTCTGGGGCCGCGGCTATGTGCTTCGCGATCCGGAACCGGTTGTTCAACGCGCCATTGCATAACACAATTGGTATCATCGCTTCACAAAGCCGCTTACGAGCGGCTTTTTTGTGTTCAAAATTCAAGCAAGTAGAATTGACAAGGTCGTAAATTAAATAAGGCCGTCAATTCAGATGGTGCCTTAAATCATTTATCGAGCAAGTTCAGGCTGCTAAAGTTTGCCCGGCGGGTGCAACCGATTTAATCGAGTTGAACAGCATCTCGCGGTTAAAGGGCTTGAGCATATAGCCATCAGCTCCAGCGCGTTTGGCACGCATGATCTTGCCCACATTCATTTCAATGGTCAGCAATAGAATTTTGACCTTTTTGCCATCAGGCAGCCGGCGCAAAGCGGCAATGGCATCATGAGCCTCCATATCAGGCAGAGTGGATGAAATAATGCAGCAATCAGGCATTTCATAATTGCACATTTCAATCATATGATCGCCGGCCTCGGCTTCATACACCACTCCACCCTCATCGGCGAGGATGCGCTTTGCAATTTTGCGAACAACACTTGATGCATCAACTATCATAAAACGTTTCACGTCAAAGCTCCGCTTCCTGTCATCAGGCTATTGGAATAGCGCAAAAGCGTTAATAGTCCGGCAAAGCGCCGGTGGGATCCATATGAGTATTTATGACGCTGCCAATGCGATGGGCTTGGCCAGCATGATAATCCGTTCAGCATTGACGTTAACCGTCAACGCCAGTTTCGCCTCTTTAGCGAGCAATAAGGTATAATAATATTGCACCGCATGGGCATCAATGGGCTCTTCAAGCGTCTGATTGTTGTGCAGGCAAATGAACTTATCTGAAACACGGATCATAGGCCCGGCCGCCTTAATCGTAATCGTATTGCCATTGGCGTCAGAAGGGATTTCAACATCCAACGTGCCGCCGCGTGGCACAGAGCCATTGGCAATAATCACCATATTCAAAATCAGCTTCACAACGGCTTTCGGCAGGTACGCCCTAAGTCCTGTCCATGTCAGCTTAGATTTTTCATTCGCCATAAAAGCAATTGCAACATTTTCAGCGTCGCCTGTATCAATTTGAGATGTTGCCGAGCCCGCCGCGCCAAATGCAATACGCAAAAATTGCAGCCGTGCCGAGGCATTGCGCGCACTAATTTGAATGAGAGCCATGGCATCAGCCTCAGCGCCGGGCTCATCCAGCAATTCAAGGCCATTATTCAAAGCGCCAACCGGTGAGATAACATCATGACAAATGCGGCTGCACAGCAAGGCGGCCAATTCGCTTGGGGTTAGGGTAAAAATATCGGCCAATTTTGGCACTCCAGAGGTAAAGTTCATTTCAAAGACAACGCGCGGCGCACGAAGCAGGATAATCCTGTTAGATCAGAGACATGGTTAATGAGTTCTAAAGGAATGCCATCCAAATTAGAGCATAGTTTGATGCCACACTGCGCATAACGAATGAGCCAAAGGCGAACACCATGAATATGTTGCGTAGATTTGACTTGATCCATGTTTTTTCAGGGCTGGCAGCTCTTTTGCTATTTTTCAGTTTTGGCTTTTTGCAGGCCAAAGCTCAAGCCGCACCCACTTATTCAGGCCAAGAAATTGTGGATGCAGGCCATGGCTTTTTTGGTGCAACCACAGGCGGCTTGGCAACTTTGATTGAAAGAGTATTTTCGTCTTATGGCCAACCTAACGGTTATGTTTTGGGTCAAGAAGGCGGCGGTGCATTTGCTGTTGGTGCAACGTTTGGCGAAGGAATGCTTTACACCAAGAATGCCGGCGACCATCCCGTCTTTTGGCAAGGCCCATCGATAGGCTTTGATTTTGGTGCCGAAGGTTCGCGCACCATGATGCTGGTCTACAATCTCAACTCGGTCGAAACGCTGTATCAACGCTATGCAGGCATTTCCGGATCGGCGTTTATCGTCGGTGGCATTGGCGCTACAGTTTTAGAAGGTCAAGGTATAATTTTGGTTCCAATACGCACTGGAATTGGCGCGCGGTTAGGCATTAATGTCGGTTATTTGAAGCTAACGCCGCAAGCTACATGGAACCCGTTCTAATCAAATTTTGATCCAAATTTTGATTTATGCAAGACAGGCCCGACAAATATCGATATAAACCGGGTGAAGTGTTGAAAAGGTTCCGTGGAATTTCCTCATCGTGCTCGAAACCGGACTTGCAGCAGCGTTTGGCTTTTTTGCCGCTTTTTTCTTAGCGCTTTTCCTTGCGCCGGCTATTGCTCGGCGCATCAGCGATCTGACGTGGCGGCAAGCGACCCGCGTTTTACCGCAATCTTCAGAAGAAATCGCTGCAGCCCGTGATCACTTGCGCGGGCAAAACGCTATTGAAATGCGCCAGCTCGAAATGAAAATGGAAGCGGTTGCTGAAAAAGAGCGGCTGTTGCGCATCGGAAAACAAGCCGGCAATGACCAAATAGCCAGCCTTCAAAGCCAGTCTCAGATGCTAACTGGCCTCAACTCAAAGCTTGAATTAGAAAGCGCCCGTCTTTTGAGCGCGTTAAATGAAGCAACGGAACAAAATGCGCTTTTGGCAACGGATAACGCCGATCGCGATATCAAAATTGCCAATATCGGTGCTGAGTTTACTCGGTTGCGCAACGATCACGCGCGGCAAGTTGCGGCCTTTGGTTTAATGGACGAAGCCCATAAACAAGCCAGCCAGCGCTTAGAAAATATGAGCAACGAGGCATCGCTGCTGCGCTCGAAACTTTCAAGTTCTGAATCCCAGTTGCGCATTACACGTTCTGAATCCAAGCGGTATGAGAACGATATCAAGCTAGCCAACCGCAAGATTTCAGCGCTTGAGGCAAAGTTGGAGCGCAGCATTCGGTTCATGGCAGAAGCCGAAGAAAAGCTTGAGCAACGCGAAACAGAGCTGAAGCGGTATAAGGATCAGGCAAAACCTGGAGCCTTGAAATTGGTTGTGCGGCCCTTAGCGCAAAAGTTGACAACGCCCCGACCCCAGAATTTGCAGGCTTTGCCCAAAGATGTTGATCAAAAGTCTGAACTCATTGTTTCAACGATAAAAATACTAAGGCCAGCGTTGAGGCTGGCTGCGCGGGCAAATCAGCAAGAACAAAGCCGCATTAAAGCAGATATGATGGATCTTGCTGGACGCATTACGGCGGAGGCCGCAACACAAAATGCCAGTTTGAGGGCCAAAATTGCTCAGCTGCAACCAGACGGCAGCGCGCTGGCCGATGCCATTTTGAAATATACCAAAACCGCCGCGGAGTAATCAGCCGCGTTGCCGACGGGCAGTCTCAAACACAATAGCACTGGTTGCAGCTACATTCAGGCTGTCGGTTCCATGGGACATCGGTATTGTCACAACTCTGCAAAGCGCCTGTATGGAGACATCCAATCCATACGCTTCTTCACCAAACAGGAAGGCGCAACGCTGTTCAAACAACACATTTTCGAGCTTTTCTGCATTTTGTAACGATAGCGCATATGCCGTAAAACCGGAAGAAATCAGGTTTTGAATTATCTCTTTAATACTGCCACTTTGAAACCAAGGCAGCACCAAGGTTGCACCCATCGAAACCCGTATGGCTTTTCGGTAAAGCGGGCTGCAGCATTGCATATCGAGCAATATGGCTTCTACACCAAGGCCAGCTGCATTGCGGAAAATCGAACCAATATTATCGGGATTTGAAATATTCGACAAAACGGCAACACGTTGGAAATCGGCTAAGAAAGCGTGTTTCTGAACATCTGCGGCATGGCCTGCCGCCAATATCCCGCGGTGCACATGGTAGCCCGCAATTTCAGCCATGACCTTTGAAGTGGTAACATAGATTGGAACAGCATCAGGAACCTGCTTGAGCAAACTGTCCAGTGGACCCAAGCGATCCTCTGACAAAAGAACTGATGTCATGCCAAACCGTGATCGCGTCAAAAGTGTGTCGAGAATGAATTTGCCCTCAACAATAAAGGCATGATCACGCCGCAAATCCTTGTCCTTGAGATTGCGGTAAACGGCAATTCGCGGGTCTGACGGATCGGTAATGTTTTCAATTGCCATCGTTGGCTATGCAAGATCATCGGGCGTTAATTGATAGGCTTTGCCAAAGCCGCCATTCAAATCAACACGCGATATCGAAAAGCGCCAAAATGCAAAATCAAGAAAATTGAAATAAAGTTTTGTTTTGGGGTGCATGGCTAAAAACGGCTCTGCCAATGACGCATTTTCTTTCATAATTTCCGGCAACCGCACGGCTTGAGCAACAACGCTCATGCGCGCGTGCGCCAGCGGGTCGCCCTTCCCCGGCTCGCCGATCAACAAAGCGCAGCGGGCATCCAATGCCAATGCATGGCTATGGGCAGACAGATCAGAAATCAGCGTCACCAAACCTTGGCCTGGTATACAGGCAACAATGATGCGGCTTACCGAAGGCCCGCCGCTGGCTTTATCCATAAATGCCAAACTGCCAAACCTTGTGTCACGCAAAAGCGTCTTCGCAAGGCCGCGCGCTTCATCATCCGTTGTGCGGATCGGATTGATCTTTTCGTTCATGGTGTCCGCTTATTTCGGTGCAAGGCGGATAGCACCATCAAGACGGATGGTTTCGCCGTTGAGCATATCATTTTCAATAATGTGCAAAGCCAAAGCCGCATAATCTTCCGGCGTGCCAAGGCGTGATGGAAACGGCACCGCCACCGCCAGTGAGGCCTGAACATCTGCGGGCATGGCGGCCAGCATTGGGGTTCCAAAAATACCGGGCGCTATGGTCATTGCGCGGATACCAAAACGGGCCAGTTCACGGGCAATTGGCAATGTCATGCCAACAATGCCACTTTTCGAAGCGGCATAAGCAGCTTGGCCTATTTGGCCGTCAAAAGCAGCAACAGAGGCCGTTGAAATGATTACACCCCGCTCGCCAGTTGGCTGCGGAGCAAGCGTCGAAGCGCGCGATGCAAACAAGCGCGCCATGTTAAATGAGCCGATCAAATTGACTTCCACCACACGTCGAAACAAGTCCAGATCATGCGGCGCATCGCGGCCAACAACGCGGGCGGCTGGCGCAATACCAGCGCAGTTGATCAAAATCATCGCTTCACCATGTGCCGCAGCTGCTGCGGCAAACGCAGCTTCGGCCGAGGCGGCGTCGCTGACGTTACAATGCAGCGCCAAACCGCCAAATTCTGCCGCAACAGCTAACGCATTTTCTAAATTAATATCGAGCACCGCCACTTTAGCGCCACGAGCCGCAAGTGCGCGGGCAGTTCCAGCGCCAAGGCCAGAGCCGCCGCCGGTAACGATTGCCGATTTGCCGTCTATTTTCATTTTATAATTCCCAACGTCTGGCCCTAATGCGGGTCTTTGCCTGAACTAACCTGTTGGCCGCGTTCCATAAAGCGCGAAATAGCGCGAACCACATCGTTTGATGTTATCGCGCCGGTGATGCGCCCGCCCTCCATAAGGCCAACTGCGCCATCTCGTTTGGCCAGTGCACTGATAATTGAGGCTATCGGCGTATCCGGTTTGGCAGTAGCTGCCAATTTTACTGCTTTATCCAAGGTTTCAGGTGCCACCGCAATGTCTTCAGCACGCAGCACTGTTAGCGGATTAATGTGAGCAACGAAGCGGGCCACATAATCATTGGCCGGTGAAAACACTATTTGCGCTGGCGTACCAAACTGCACAATGCGCCCACCTTCCATGATGGCAATGCGTCCGCCGATTTTTATGGCCTCATCCAAATCATGGCTGACAAATAAAATGGTCTTTTTAAGCGTCGCTTGAAGGTGCAACAGCTCGTCTTGCAGACGCGTGCGGATCAGCGGATCAAGCGCCGAAAACGGCTCGTCCATCAGCAAAATCGGCGCTCCAGTCGCAAACGCGCGGGCGAGGCCAACGCGCTGTTGCATACCGCCTGACAGTTCACCCACTTTGCGCGAGGCCCATTCTGAAAGGCCGACGAGTGCCAATTGTTCTGTGACTTTGGCATTGCGAGTACCTTCTGGCACGCCGGCAATCTCAAGGCCGAAACCAACGTTTTCAGCAACCGTTCGCCATGGCAGCAAGGCAAATTGCTGGAAAACCATGGATACGGCTTGCCCGCGCAAGCTGCGAAGGCTCGGTTCATCACAAGCCCCAACATCCACCATACCATTGGCAGTTTTGACGTGCACTTTGCCGCGCACAATCGGATTGAGACGGTTCACACCGCGCAGCAGCGTTGATTTGCCAGAGCCTGACAGCCCCATAAGCACAACGATTTCACCCTCGTTGACGGTGAGCGAAGCATTATGAACGCCCAAAATAGCGCCTGTGTCTTTTTGGATATCGCTGCGGTGTTTGCCTAAATCAGCCAGATCAAGGGCCTTGGCAGCGTCTTTGCCAAACACAATGCAGGTGTCTTCAAAAATAATGGCTGGAGCGCCGCTCGTTTTTACCATGCACTCAATCCTTGCCGAAGCGGAAAATG
>JANOPZ010000102.1:0-3345 GCA_031422195.1 Limoniibacter sp.
CGCGGGCATTCCTTACATGCCAAACCCGAGCCATATTGTGCCGGTGATGGTGGGCAATGCTGCCAAATGCAAATGGATTTCGGATGTTTTGCTTGAGACCTACGGGATCTACGTGCAGCCGATCAATTATCCGACCGTGCCCGTCAAAACCGAGCGGCTGCGCATTACGCCAACACCGGCGCACACCGATGCTGATATCAAACACCTTGTCTCGTCGCTGTCAGACCTCTGGAGCCAATGTGCGCTTGCAAGAATGGTGGCGTGAGACCCGTAATTTAGCACCAGATGTTAAATCATAGTCATTCCCGCACGTGTTGCGGGAACCCAGACTTACTATTACGTTTTGGCGTGCCACAAGACACTTTTGACCACTGTGCAAACAAGCTTGGGTCCCCGCAATAAATGCGGGGCTGACCAAACTTAGAGAATACATATTTGCTATTCCCCTTGTGGAAAGCGCTTACTGTCTTCAAGCACATTCAAATCCATATGGTTGCGCATATAGCGCTCTGAGGCTTTTTGCAGCGGCTGGAAATCCCACGGATAATAATTTCCCTTGCGCAAGGCCGGATACACCACCCAGCGTCGCGCTTGGCTCATCCGCACGTCGGCATCAAATGCAGCTAAATCCCAACGGTGTGTGGCCATCACGGACAGACGTTCGAGTGTGGCAGCATGCGCAGGGTCATCAGCCAAATTGATCAGCTCATGCGGGTCGTTTGCCACATCAAACAGCATCTCAGGGTCAGCCGCGCATGCGATATATTTGAAGTTGCCATCCCGGATACCAACCATGGGCGACACTGTGCCTTCAGCCGCATTTTCCATCAAAACCGGCCAATGAGCGCTGCCGTCAGCCAAGGCAACCAGACTGGTGCCATCTGTCCAAGGCAAAATAGCCTCCATCGAAATCCCGGCAAGTGCGCATAAAGTTGGTGTCACATCCAAAGTCGAAACCGGCGTATCAATCATACCCGCTTTCATATCAGGCGCGGCAATCATCAGTGGCACACGGCCCGAGCCTTCAAAAAAGTTCATTTTGAACCAGAGGCCACGTTCCCCCAGCATATCGCCGTGGTCGGAGGCAAACACCACGATGGTGCTTTCTTCCATTCGCATGGCTTTAAGCGCTGCCAACACGTCGCCGATTTTATCATCCACATAGGAGATATTGGCAAAATAACCCTGCCGCGCGCGGGCCACATGTTCCGGTGTAATGTCAAAATCTTGCGCATTACAGGCGGCATGCAAACGCTGTGAATGCGGGTCTTGGTCGTCATGCGCAATCGGGGCGATGTCAGGCTGCAAATGTGGCGAGCCTTCATACAAATCCCAGTATTTTTTCCGCGCAACATAAGGGTCATGCGGATGGGTGAGCGAAACCGTCAAGCACCACGGCTGTGGGTTTTCAACGCCTGAAACGCGGCCCAATTGGTACAGTTTTTGGACCGCCAAAAAAGTGACCTCATCATCATATTCAAGTTGGTTGGACGTCTCGGCTGTACCTGCGCCGGTGACAGAACCCAAATTATGATACCACCAGTCAATGCGTTCTCCGGGCTTTCGATAATCCGGCGTCCACCCAAAATCAGCGGGGTAAATATCGGTCGTCAACCGCTCTTCAAAGCCATGCAGTTGATCAGGCCCGACAAAGTGCATTTTGCCAGACAAACAGGTGTTGTAACCGGCGTTTCGCAAATGGTGGGCAAATGTTGGAATAGCCGATTGAAACTCCGCTGCATTATCATAAACGCCAGTACGGCTTGGCAATTGCCCGCTCATAAACGATGCCCGCGCCGGGGCACATAAAGGCGAAGCGGTGTAGGCATTGGCAAACCGGGTGGAGCGAGCGGCGAGTGCTTTTAAGTTTGGCGCATGCAGCCAATCTACCGGGCCATCTGGAAACAAAGTGCCATTGAGCTGATCAACCATCAAAATCAAAATATTCGGTCTGGTCATTATGATAAACTCTGTTCGAGACGGTTGACGAATAATCAGCAAATCCATATTTCAACCGCCATGTCATTACTACCGCTCGTTGTTCTTCCTGATCCCATTTTGCGCAACGTTTCGGCAACGGTGACGCGCTTTGACTTAACCCTCAAAGCCTTTGCGGACGACATGCTGGAAACCATGTATGCCGCACCCGGTATCGGCTTGGCTGCCATTCAAGTGGCCGAACCCATCCGCATGCTGGTGATTGATCTTGCTAAAAAAGATGAACCGCGAACGCCATTAATCATCATCAATCCTGAGATTGTAGCCCATGGCGGCGAGCCGTCTGTCTATGAAGAAGGCTGTCTGTCCGTGCCGGATTATTATGCTGATGTTGAGCGACCCTCCAACGTCACCGTGCGCTATCAGGATGAAACAGGCGCGCCCCATGAACTCAGCGCTGATGGCTTGATGGCGACGTGTCTTCAACACGAGATTGATCATCTCAACGGCGTGTTGTTCCTCGACCATATCTCGCGGTTGAAGCGCGAAATGGTCATTCGTAAATTCAAAAAGCTGGCCAAAGACCGCGGCGGCACGCGGATTTTGGTTTAGAATATGTCGCTCCGCCTCATCTTCATGGGCACACCCGTTTTTTCAGTCACGGTGCTCAATGCTTTGGTCGAGGCCGGCCATGAGATTGTGGCAGTTTATACGCAACCGCCGCGGGCGGCAGGCCGTCGCGGGCTGGAACTGACCCCTTCGCCCGTGCAAAAACGCGCTGAAGCCTTGGGCTTGCCGGTTTTTTCGCCGGCCAAATTGCGAGAGCCATTTGAGCAAGAAAAGCTGCGCGCGTTTAACGCCGACGCTGCAATCGTGGTGGCTTATGGCTTGCTGCTGCCCCAAGCTGTGCTCGACGCACCAAAGCATGGCTGCTTTAACATTCACGCCTCTTTGTTGCCACGCTGGCGCGGAGCTGCGCCGATCCACCGCGCCATAATGGCGGGCGACAAACAAACCGGCGTAATGGTGATGCAAATGGAGGCGGGCCTTGATACCGGCCCCGTGGCGCTGACGACGATGCTTGATATTAACGCAAATGAAACCACGGGCGAACTGCATGACCGGCTGGCAGTTGCTGGTGGCGCGTTGATTGTGGAAGCTCTGGCGAAGCTGAAAGCGGACACATTGACCACGGTTCCGCAGACCGAGATCGGCGCGAATTATGCGGCGAAAATTGATAAGGCCGAAACGCGCATTGATTGGAACAAACTTGCCCAAGTGGTTCACAACCATATTCGCGGGCTGTCGCCGTGGCCGGGCGCATGGTGCGAAATGGATTTTGGACAAGGCTATGAACGGGTCAAGGTTTTGAAGTCGCGCGTATCTGAAACCGGAAGCCTTCTTCAA
>JANOPZ010000103.1:0-29712 GCA_031422195.1 Limoniibacter sp.
GGCATATAAAGGATTGTTCTGCATAGACAAAGGCACCCCTTGCATATGCATCATTATAATCGGCAAGCCTGTTTCTGCCAGCAAACGCGCACTACCATCATCACCTAGCGCACTGACATCATTAATCATGGTTGCACCAGCCCTGATTGCTAAGGCCATGCTACTGGTATGCCGCGTATCAACCGATAACAGCCGACCGCGTTTTGCGGCTATTGCGGCAATGGCCTCAATCACCGGCATAATGCGCGTTTGTTCAATTATCGGTGAAACCGGCGCAGCGCCGGGCCGTGTAGATTCGCCGCCAATATCTAAAATATCTGCGCCTTCTTCGATCAGTTGAAGCGCATGAGCGATTGCGAGATCTGTTTCAACCAAAGGCCGGACGTCTGAAAAGCTATCTGGCGTCACGTTCACCACACCCATAATTGCGGGCACATCGCGCAAGCGGCAAATGCCGGTACGGTCTGATTGAGCCAACAAGAATTCTACCGTTTCACCACTAACGGGGTGGATAAAACCCGGCGCGATTTCGCTCAGCGGGGCCAAAACAAATGCGCGTTGATGCATGCGCGGGTGCGGCAATGTTAGATGCGCAGTATCCAGGACAAATTCATCATAGGTTATCAAATCCAAATCCAATGTGCGCGGTGCATCGCGGATGCTGCGTTCACGCTCGAAATGGGCCTCAACGCGCATGAGTGCCGCCAATACTGCGTCTGGTGATAATCTGGTTGTGATGGCAATAACTTGATTGGCATACCATGGGTGGATTGAGCGCGGCACCGGTTCGGTCAACCAAAGGCTGGAACGGCGCACAATATGCAAACCTTCGGCCTCAATGTAAGGTAGGGCACGGCGCAAGGTTTCACGGTGAGAGCCCTCGCGCGAGGGAAGATTGGCGCCAAGTGCAATGATAATCATTGGGTTTTCCCGCTGTTGCCGGATGTGGTTTTTGAGGGGAAATTGACAGGGAAATTTGCTTCCACTCGCTTTAATAAATGTGAAACTACAGTGCTATGCACGGCGTGATTTTCAAATTTATAGTCACCAAGCCGGATTACCGGACGCGCAAGACGGATTGAATTTGTTATCATCATTGCATCGGCTGCCATCGCCCGTTTAAGCGTGAGCGTTTGCTCAATCACGGTTAGGCCAAGCGGCGGATTTTCGAAGAGTGCCGCACGGATGATACCGTCCAATACGCCATCTTCTAAAGGGGGCGTGAGCAAATTATTGCCTTCAAGTATGAAAACATTGCCAATGGTGCTGCATGTTAGCGCCCCTTTGGTGTTGAGAAAAAGCGCATCATCTGCGCCCGCCATCCGGGCTTCACGCGCTGCCAGAATGTGATCAAGGTAGCCAAGCGATTTAATGCACGACAACGGAGAGGTTTCATTGCGGGCAAAACTATTGACGATCATTGTGACCGGCGCGCCAATCAAAGCGCGGTCAAGTTGTGACACCAAGCAATTTATTGTCGGAGTGCCAACGCTATCGGGCCAAAGACCACGGGCTGCAACGCCGCGCGTTACTGTGGTGCGAAGAACACCGTCTTGTCCATTAAAATCCCTAACGGATTTCTCTATCGCTGTCCCGATCACAGCCGGATCTACTACGATGCCAATGCTGTTAGCATGGCGCACCAATCGCGCTATGTGGGCATTCAAAAACTTCGGTATTCCATCATGAACGGCGAGCGTATCAAACACGCCGTCGCCGAGCAGAAAGCCGCGATCTTCTGCTGAAACCGTTGCACTCATTTTGCCAGCTCTAGGAAATTGCGAATGATAGCCATGCCATGCTCTGTCAAAATAGATTCCGGGTGAAATTGCACCCCAAAAGTCAAATGCGAACGGTGTTGCATGGCCATGATTTCACCTTCAGCACTCCACCCGGTACCTTGCAGGCTAATCGGTAAGGGCTGCTCCACAATCAAAGAATGATAGCGCCCTATAGCAAATTGACCGGGCAAATTTTCAAAAAGCATATTGTTATCATGTCTGAAATTTGACGCCCGCCCGTGCATCGGCCGAAGAGCCCGGCCAACATTTGCGCCAAAAGCCGCGCCAATACATTGGTGTCCAAGGCAAACGCCAAAAATAGGGAGTTGTCCCGAAAAGCGCTTTACGGTTGCCACTGAAATGCCAGCTTCTTGCGGACCGCATGGCCCCGGTGAAATGATAATCGCGGCCGGGTTCAAGCGTTCAATATCGTCGAGATTAATCTGGTCTGAACGTTTGATCGTAACCGCCTTTCCACAAAGGCGCACATAGCGTGCCAAATTGTGAACAAAGGAATCCTTATTGTCTAAAAACAGGATCATGTGCCACCACCCTTCAGCAGTGTTTCGGGTGGCGTTTCTTCAGGCTGGATGACGATACCGCTGCCAAGCGCGCTCATAACGGCCTCGGCTTTCAGCAACGTCTCATCATATTCCGCCTGCGGATTTGACAATAGTGTAATACCGCCGCCTGCATTTAACTCCATTTGGCGGCCACGGCCCACCAGCGTGCGGATCGCGATATTCAAATCCATTGCGCCATCAAACCCGATCCAGCCGATTGCTCCGCAATAAACCCCGCGCGGTTTTTTCTCATATTTGGCAATGATTTCCATGGCTTTGAGTTTGGGTGCACCGGTAATTGAACCACCGGGAAACGCTGCCGAAAGCAAATCCAGCGCGTCATATTCATCGCTGAGCTGGGCTGAAACAACAGACACCAGATGATGCAAGCGCTCATAGCTTTCAACCGCGCACAATTGATCCACTGTAACGCTTTCCGGCAAGGCAACACGCGACAAATCATTGCGCAACAGGTCAACAATCATGGTGTTTTCAGCGCGGTCTTTCTCACTTGCTTTAAGCTTTTGCGCTTGCTGCACATCCAGCGCGGGGTCGTTGTGACGGCGGATCGTGCCTTTGATCGGGCGCGTTTCAATATGGCGTCCATCAAGCCGCAAAAACCGCTCGGGCGAGGTGGACGCAATGAACGCATTTCCATCAACCAGCAGCGCTGAAAATGGTGCCGGATTGGCGGCGCGCAAAGCCAAATAAGTGGCAATTGCATTTGGCTCACACAGGCTTTGGCCGGTGAATTGATGTGCTAAATTGGCCTGAAAAATGTCACCATTGCCAATAGCCTCAACGACCGCGGCAACTTCATTTTCATAAGCTTTCCGCGTGCGGCTGTCTTGCCATTGGCTCACGATGGCGGCGTGGCCAGCTCGGGGTTTTTCAGCCGGCATAACAAAACTGTTCTGCGCCTTGCCGGCCACAAAAAGCCGCTGCTCCACCAAATCGAAAGCCAGCACGCAATCGTAAAAAGCAAGGTCAACTTGCGGAGCGCCCCGTACAATGGGCACTGCATCAAAAAGACTGGCCGCCTCATAATGAATGACGCCAATGGCACCGCCTTGAAACGGTGGGCCGAAGGGGTTGGGCAGAACAAAATACTCTTTAAGCAGTTTCCGTAAGCACGCAATTGCAGAGCCATTCAACGTTTGGTTGTTCCAGCTCGCGATGTTATTGCAAACCTCAAACACGCCGAACGGATTTGCCGCCAGATAAGACCAACGCCCAACATCTTTTTGAACAACGGCGCTGTCGAGAAATGCCAGCCTATTACCCGTTGAAAGCAAACGGGCGGCTTCCAAGGGTTCAATCCAAGGTAATTCTCGGTAAGGCGGGTGGCTCATCAACATCGCACGGCGTTTAGCAGTTCACGCTAACTTCACCAGTCCTATCATGCCGCAGCATGCCACCTCAACAAAACGGATTTGCCGCCACTAAATTCCTATGTGAAATTACCCACTTTTCCAAATTGCAATATCAATCAAATCAACACAACCACCCACATCATACAACCGGGCGGGTTAAGACGCCATATTGAGCATAGTCACGGTATAGCGCCTCAAACTTAAAATCGTAACCCAAGTCATTGGCCACAATCTGCATCTGTTCTTTAAGATCGGCACGCGGCGTTACGTGAAAGTGGGCCAGCCAGTTGGAAAGCATATTGGCAAACCAATTGGGCAACCGTTTTTGGTGGCCAAAGTCTACAATATGCAGTTCACCTGAGGGGCGCAATTGGCGGGCCGTCGTCAAAAGCGCCGCTTTCCAATCAGGAATCATCGACAAACTGTAAGATAAAACAATTCGGTCGAAGCCACTTGTAACTGAACCTGCAGCCAAAGAGCTACCGGCGCGCAGTCTTTCTGTTTCATTGCTTGGTTCTGCAAAAACGTAATCTGCATCAAAATCACAGGCATCAGCCACCCCCAGCCGGGCCCGCCCGCCAAGTTTTGAAGCTGCCGTTCGCAACATTTGCTTAGAAATATCAAGCCCAAACAATTTGCAAGTGGGATAGGATTTTGCGATTTTCACTAGATTGCGCCCTGTTCCGCAGGCCACTTCTAATACAAAACCATTAGCCGGAGGCTGGAGGTTAGCGATCAAGTGATCTCTGCCGAGCAAGTAATAACGCCGTGTAATATCGTAGATCAGCCTTTGGTAAACATAGGTCTTATCCATCAAGGCCGCATGTGCCGGTTCGCTCATCATTTTCATTAATGGCCTTCAAAGCGATAAAGATGGAAACCGCCATAAATTGCAGAGCGGTCACGCTTAAACAATGCTTGCGATGCTTCACGTTGATAAGACCAGCGCCCGAGGATGGATGGCGCAACGCGGTTTGGCAAAATATCGTCAGCGCCACCGGTGCGGAAAATCACTCTTGCGCCTGGCCGTGCGCACCGCGTGATCTGGGTCCACAAAGCATTAAGCTGCGCATCAGTCATCCAATCTTGCGCGTCGAGCAATGTAAAGGCATCCAATGTTTCAGCCGGGAACTCTAATAACAAATCCGTCATGGAACGGTTCAATACTTTGAGATTGGCCGAGCCTTTGGCCACGACTTCAAAATTCTGGCTTTCAAGATAAGGCGGCAGGGCCGGCGATGATACAGGCTGGTAACCACGGTGAAATGCTTGCCATGCAAAATAGTTATCGCGGATTGGAAAGTCACACACCAGTTTGCGAATACGTTCTTTGAGCACCGGCAAAATATCGCCGCCGCCGTCTGCTGCAAGCTTATCATATTGTGCAGGAGGTATGCCGAGCCCAAACAGCGACACGCGGCGGCGCGCTAACCAGCCCACTGCGCGCGAATCTAAAAGCGGGGTCAGCTGCGTTTCATAAAACCGGGTTTGTTCCTCGATCGATTGAGCATTCAACAGCGGCGCATAATTTAATCTCGCCAACCGCGATGCGGCGTGCGTGGCCCCGATAAACCTGCCAAGCAGGCCGTAACTATAAAAGCCACGTGCAAACATTGAAATGCGGCGGCGGCCGAGTTGACGGGTTTCCCAATAGGCACGCGTTTCTAAGTCAAGCTTAGGGGCCAGAACCTTATCATATACCGAAATGTTACTTGCCCGGTTTGCATGGCCGAAAAAGTCAAAAAATTGGGTTTGCGATAAATGTTGTGCAGCGGTCAATTTCAGGCGGCCCAATGCAATATGCGCCGGTGATAAATCGACTGCAGTTACTGATCCTGGTTTGGCAACCAAATAAGACATCGCGTTACAACTGCCAGAGGCGATGCAAAACACATGCTCGCCGGGCAAGATGTTTAAGGCAGCCATGTCCACCACCGGGTCCTCCCAAATTTGCGGGTAAACCAATCCTTCAAACAAGCGCGAAAACAGGCGCTCTAGTAAACCCGTCGCTTTCAAAATGCTATTTTGGTGAACGGCATCGCCGAGCTGGCCCGCAATGTTCGGAGTGTGTGACATAGGGCTTAAGCAACTTTCTGGTTAATCAATTCTGATTCAAGGCTGCATTGGCCAGCAGTGTTTGAATGTCGATCGCTGCGTAAACGGGTCTCTGCGATCCAGTCGACCAATATTAATGAGCCATCCATCGCTTCAACGACGGCGGTGCAACTTTCCACCCAGTCGCCGGTGTTAACGTAATCAAGACCGTCAATCTTGCGAATACAGGCACTGTGGATATGGCCACAAACAATGCCGTCAAAGTTTTTACGCCGCGCTTCGCTGGTTAACACACGCTCATATTCACTGATAAAGTTGACAGCCTGCTTGACTTGTTGTTTGGCCCAATTTGCCAATGACCAGTATTGCCCGCCCCAGAGCTTTTTAATCCGGTTAAGCCAAATGGTCAGCCAGCGGGCCAGCTCATAGGCTCGATCACCAACATGAGCCAACCATCTTGCATTCACAACAATTGAATCAAATTGATCGCCATGCGTTATGAAAAACCGGCGTCCATCGGCGGTGACATGTGTTGCTGTGTTGACAACTTCGACACCACTAAAATGGGTGCCCAAATAACCGCGCAATGCTTCATCATGATTGCCGGGAATGTAATAAATCCGTGCGCCTTCGCGAGCTCTTGTCAGCAAAGCTTGCACAACATCATCATGGCTTTTTGGCCAAAACCAGCTTCGTTTAAGCCGCCAAGCATCAATGATATCGCCCACAAGATAAATCGTATCGGCGCGGTTTTGTTCCAGAAAATCTAACAACATTTCGGCCTGGCAGCCGGGCGAGCCAAGATGCACATCTGATAAGAACAGTGTCCGGTGCTGCATCTACTTGTCCGCCTACAATCACTTCATGATCAAGTATCGCAAATATATTTCTGTTATGTGACGCTTTGGCGCGGAAATAAACTTGGCCACATTGCCTATAGAAATCTTCGGTACAGTCAGAGACGTTCATCTGCTGTCGTTTTTTGGTGCAAATTTGAGGTGTTTTGTTGACGCTTTGGGTTTAACGGGAGTAACCGCTTCACCATTTAGAAATGATCCGAACCGGCTTTACCGCAGAACTATGCGTTTGTGTTGAATTGCCAACACGCGCTGGCAGACAATTTTAACATCATTGCCTTTGAATGAGCGGTGTAACGCACCCAATTTTGCAATTGCGAAATGTCCGTTTCCGGGCATCACTTATGCCTGCTTGATCGTCTGAAGTTAAGCACAAAGCGGATGTTGAGCCGGGCGTAAGTGGTGCCCGCAAGCAAACATTGTGTTGATTAAGCAAGACACTTCAAGCGGAACTGGGCTTTACCGTGGCAACGGTGCGGAGTGATTTCTATCTTAGAACCCGATTATTGTCAGGCGTGATCACCCTTTATTTTTGAGTGCATTAAAATTCTATTTACCATCTGTTCAAAATAGAAAAAGCAGGATTAGTTGGGGCAGAAACAGGAGAATACACATGGGTGCTCTTAACTTCTCGATTTCACGCCGCAATTTGATGCTTGCTACCAGCTCGTTGGCGCTCGCATCGGCAATGCCAAAAGCGCTGATGGCAGCAGATCCAATCAAAATGGCAGGTATTTACACCGTGCCCGTCGAGCAACAATGGGTCAGCCGTATCCACATAGCCGCTGAAGCTGCAAAGGCCGCTGGCCAAGTTGATTACACCTATGCCGAAAATGTTGCCAACACCGACTATCCGCGCGTTATGCGGGAGTATGCGGAATCTGGCGTTAAATTTATTGTGGGTGAAATCTTTGGCGCGGAGGCCGAAGCCCGCGAAGTTGTCGCCGACTATCCAGATGTATCATTCTTACTCGGCTCTTCGCTTGCGCCGGATAATAAGCTGCCGAATTTAGCAGTTTTTGACAATTTTATTCAGGACGCGGCCTATCTGTCCGGCATCATTGCCGGGTCAATGACCAAGGGCAATATCGGCATGGTCGGCGGCTTTCCTATCCCGGAAGTCAACCGTTTGATGAACGCTTTCATGGCCGGCGCAAAGGAAATGAACAAGGACATCAAATTCCAAGTTGCCTTTATTGGCTCCTGGTTTGATCCGCCAAAGGCCAAGGAAACCGCCTTCGCCATGATCGATAGCGGCGCGGACCTGATGTATGCCGAACGCTTCGGCGTTTCGGATGCTGCAAAAGAAAGAAAAGTCTTGGCTATCGGCAATGTCATCGATACCCAGAAAGATTATCCGGAAACCGTCGTCGCTTCTGCGTTGTGGCATTTTGAGCCCACTTTGCAAAAGGCGATAGCCAATATTGCCGCCGGTTCATTCTCGGCAGCAGATTACGGCGTTTACTCCTTCCTGAAAGAAGGCGGATGCTCGCTGGCTGCGCTCGGCACGTTTGAAGGAAAAGTTCCAGAAATGGCAACCAAACTGGTGGCCGAAAGAATTGCCGCGATCATGGGCGGTACTTTCACGGTGGAAATTAACGATGCTGAACCCAAATCGTTGTGAATGAAAGTCAATCCGGGGCGCGGGACATTGTCTTGCGCCTCGACCGCATAACCAAGCGCTTCGGCCCGCTAATCGCCAACGATGAAATCAGCATGGAGCTGAAGCGCGGCGAAGTGGTGGCTCTGCTTGGTGAAAATGGCGCGGGCAAAACCACATTGATGAACATTCTATTCGGCCACTATTTAGCTGATGAAGGTTCAGTGGAAGTGTTCGGCCAGCCACTAGCGCCGGGTAACCCGCGTGCAGCGTTGCAAGCCGGTGTTGGAATGGTGCACCAGCACTTCACATTGGCCGACAATTTATCCGTAATAGACAATATTTGCCTCGGTACGGAGGGCCTATTTTCCTACCGTTCTGGTCGCGCTGCTGCCAAAACCAAGGTCGAGTCTCTATCCCGCGACTTTGGCCTGACTGTGGACCCACTTGCACACATTGGTTCCCTTACTGTTGGCGAGCGTCAACGTGTGGAAATCCTCAAAGCTCTCTACCGCGACGCAAAAATACTGATCCTTGATGAACCGACCGCCGTATTGACGCCTCAAGAAACCGATGCGCTGTTTGACACGTTGCGCAAAGCCATTGCCCGCGGCCTTACCATCGTGTTCATTTCTCACAAACTGAACGAAGTCATGGCTATTGCTGATCGTTGCATTGTGCTGCGGCATGGCAAAGTGGTCGGTGAGGTTGAGACAGCCAAAACCGACCGCGTCGCGCTTGCAGAAATGATGGTGGGCGGTACTGTTACGATGCCGAAAGCCGAATATCGCGAAGCTGGACACCCGGCATTTAGCTTAATGAGTGTTTCGGTGCCAAACAATGGCGTCGCACCCGGGCTGAAAGGCGTCAGCATTGATCTCTGCTCGGGCCAGATTCTTGGCCTTGCCGGGGTTTCTGGCAATGGACAAGCGGCGATTGCCGATCTTGTTAGCGGGTTGGGGTTTCCAGCTGTCGGCAAAATCCATATTGAGAGCAGGCCGGTTGAAGAATGGTCACCGCGCGCTGCCATTAATGCAGGCATCGCACGTATTCCTGAAGACAGGCAAAAGACCGGTACAATTGCCGATTTCAACCTGATGGAAAATGCAGTGCTGGAAGCCTATTTCCGCCCGCAATTTTCCTGGAGAGGCTGGATGAACTGGAAAAGCGCTGAAAGCTTCGCCAAAAGTATCATCCAGAAATACGATGTTCGATGTCCCGGACCGCAGGCTCGTATCCGGCTGCTGTCTGGCGGCAATATGCAAAAGCTCATTCTTGGCCGCGTGCTTGAACATAACCCCAATATCATCATCGCCAACCAGCCAGTGCGCGGACTGGACGTTGGCGCAATTGCCTACGTCCATTCGCAACTGATTGCAGCGCGCGATGCCGGAGCGGCAATTTTGTTGGTCTCTGAGGATTTAGATGAGATTCAATCGCTTTCTGATGTCATTCACGTTGTCTTTGAAGGTCGTTTGAGCCCCGCTTTCAAACGCGGCTCTAAGACCGCAGCAGAACTCGGCCTGTGGATGGCTGGTCATGGTTTTGCGGATCAAAACCATGCGGCTTGAGCCCGTCGTTAATCCTTCACTCGCTCGCCGCCTCGGCTTTCCGGCTGCGGCGCTTGCTGCCACAATCGCAGTTGCCTCATTGCTGGCGATGTTGGCCGGTTCAAATCCGTTTGCCACGCTTGGCCTCATTGTCAAAGGCGCTGCCGGTTCACGCTTTGCATTGCTGGAGACCTTAAACCGCGCCACGCCCCTCATCTTTACCGGGCTCAGCGCCGCTGTCGCCTTTCGCGCCAAGCTGTGGAATATCGGCGCCGAAGCGCAACTTTATGCCGGTGCCATTGTTGCGGTTCTGCTTGGATCTGGCGCTGTCGGTTGGCCATTGGTGTTACCGCTTTCTACAGCTCTGGCTATGCTGGCGGGGGCATTGGTGTTGCTTGGGCCGGTCCTTCTCAAGACCCGCCTCGGTGTCGATGAAGTTGTAACCACGCTGCTGTTTAATTTCATTATGCTGCTGACCGTTTCCTGGCTGCTTGAAGCGCCGTTGAAAGATCCAGCAGGAATGGGATGGCCAAAATCGTGGCCGCTCATTGCTGAAGCGCGGTTGCCGCGCATCGTTTCTGGCCTGCGCCTGCACTGGGGCTTTGGTGTTGCGGTTATTGCCGCAATTGTTGTTTGGATCATTCAAACCCGCACCACGCTAGGGTTTGAAATGCGTGCTGTTGGCCAAAACCAACATGCGGCCCGCTATGCCGGTATGCCTGTGAATGTGGTGCTGATCAAAACCGCGCTTTTATCTGGCGGCCTTGCCGCCTTGGCGGGTTGGTCGGAAGTGGCAGGCCTTAAAGGCCATCTGAGTTTGGATTTGTCACCGGGCTTTGGCTACACAGGCATTATCGTTGCCATGCTGGCGCTGCTACATCCCATCGGTGTTGTGTTTACTGCGCTGTTTGTTGCAGGCGTTTTTGTGGGTTCCGATGCCATGAGCCGTGCTGCAAATGTGCCAACTTATATTGCAGACATGTTGCTTGCCACGGCGCTGCTTTTTATGGTTTTAGCCATTTTGCTGACAAAGGTCAGGATTGTGCGGAAATGAGTGATTTGATCGACATTCTGGTTTCAGCAACCTTCTGGGCTGCCGTCATCCGCATAGCCTCACCACTGATTTTCGCCACAATGGGCGAACTAATCTGCGAACGGGCAGGCGTCTTAAACCTCGGCATTGAAGGCATTATGGTCATTGGCGCCTTCACCGGCTGGATGGCAGTCTATCAAGGCTTGCCATTGTGGGGCGGCGTGGCAGTGGCAATGGCTGCGGGCATGGTGTTCGGCCTGCTGCATGCAGTGCTCACAGTGCCGTTCGGGCTTTCCCAGCACGTTGTCGGCCTCGGCATTACGTTGCTTGCCGCTTCTGCCTCGTCATTTTGCTACCGGCTAATGTTGCCCGAAGTCACCAGCCCACCGAAAATCGAGCCGTTCCAGCCACTCGACATTTGGTTCCTTTCAGACATTCCGTTTTTTGGCCCGGCACTGTTCTCGCAAACTGCGCTAACTTATGCCGCCTTCGCGGTTGCCATTATTACTTTTTGGGTGCTGTTTCGTACGCCGCTTGGGCTGGCAGTGAGGGCTGTTGGCGAAAATCCGGCGGCGGTGGAGGCACAAGGCCTTTCGGTCACGGGTCTGCGCATGGGTGCAGTCATCATCGGCTCAGGACTTATGGCGGTCGGAGGCACGTTTCTGACACTGTCGGCGTTCTCGTCGTTCTTTTTTGAAATGGTCAATGGGCGCGGTTGGATTTGCATTGCGCTGGTGGTGTTCGGCGCATGGGGGCCGGGCAAGGCAGTGTTCGGCGCTATTTTATTTGCGGCCTTCGATGCCTTGCAAATCCGAATGCAGCAAACTTCGATCGGAGTGGACATTCCCTATCAGTTTTTCCTGATGGCGCCTTATGTTTTGTCAATTCTGGCTCTGATCCTCATGTCGCGCCGTGCCGAAGTGCCTGCAGCGCTTATGACGCCTTACAACAAAGGAGAGCGATGATGTTTGACCTCATGATCAAAGGAGGCACGCTACCAAATGGAACAGTGTCTGATATTGCAATCAAAGGTGACCGTATCGTTGCCACCGGTAAAGTTGAAGGTGAATCACAGCGGATCATTGATGCAACCGGCGATCTTATCGCGCCGCCGTTTGTCGATCCACATTTCCATATGGATGCAACGCTCTCTTATGGAACCCCGCGCGTTAATGCTTCCGGCACCTTGCTCGAAGGTATCGCGCTCTGGGGTGAATTGCGCAGCACTGCATCTGTCGAAGAAATGGCGACGCGTGCGATAACTTATTGCGACTGGGCAGCTTCCATGGGCCTGCTGGCCATCCGTACCCATGTCGATACCACACCTGACCATCTGTGTGGCGTTGAGGCCATGCTGCAAGTTAAAAAAGAAGTCGCGCCTTATATCGATCTTCAACTCGTGGCCTTCCCTCAAGACGGGCTTTATCGCACCAAGAATGGCCGTGAAAATCTTATCCGCGCGCTCGACATGGGCGTCGATATTGTCGGCGGCATTCCGCACTTTGAGCGCACCATGGAGGATGGCGCAGCCTCAATACGCGATCTCGCCCGCATCGCCGCCGATCGTGGTTTGATGTTTGACGTTCATTGCGATGAAACCGACGATCCGATGAGCCGCCATGTCGAGACGATGGCATGTGAGGTCACACGCCATGGCTTGGGCGCGCGCGCGGCTGGCAGCCATCTGACCTCGATGCATTCGATGGACAATTACTATGTCTCCAAGCTGCTGCCGCTGATCGCCGAAAGCGGAATGACGGTCATCCCCAATCCGCTCATCAACATCACCCTGCAAGGCCGCCACGATACATTCCCCAAGCGCAGGGGCCTCACCCGCGTGAAGGAGCTACTGGCGCACGGCGTAATTGTCGGTTGGGGCCAGGACTGCGTGCTCGACCCATGGTACTCACTGGGCACTGCAGATATGCTCGACGTCGCGTTTATGGGGATGCATGTCGCGCAGATGACGCACCCATCCGAAATGGCCCGCTGCTTTGACATGGTGACCAACGCAAATGCACAAATCATGAACCTTGATGGTTATGGACTTAATGTTGGCGATAAAGCGTCACTCGTTGTGCTTGATGCCGGCAATCCTATTGAGGCCATGCGGCTGCGTCCCGACAGGCTGTTTGTAATCGCCAGGGGTAAGGTGATTGCAGAGCGAGCGCGCAACGATGCTCGGCTAACGCTTGCTGGTCGGCCCACGACCGTAACGCGGCGCCATGTCACGACCGTAACGCGGCGCCATGTAACGTGATATATTGATTTCAATGCGAACATGAACATAGGTTTTCGCTGAAATTTTAGCCATCTTGCAATTATGTTTCTTGGTGTCCCTGAACCGCCCCGGGTTTGCTGGTGACCTGTGAGCTCGTGTCTAATTGCCAGCAGACAACAACAAATGCCTTTCACTGGGTTGCCTTTGAAAGGGCAATGTCAAGCGCCCATTTCAGCAATTCCGAAATGTCAGCTTTCGGGCGTTGCTTGAGCCTGCTTTATCGTCTGATCCTAAACGCGACGCTCAACGACCGGCATGGGGGCCGGAAGCAGACGGGAAGATTTAATGATATGTCAGCGAAAAGCGGCCCCCATATAGCCAAAATTGGCTGCCGTTTGATTGCTCAATTTGCTTATAGTTTGCCAACAGGAAACAGCATTAGCGAGGCCAAGTTTGGGAACAAAACCATAGCAATGCCGCATTACAAACCTCGGTCTTTACGATGGATAACGCCAGTCATTTCATTTCCGCAATCTCGCTAATCGCCTCTGAGAAGAAAATAGCAAACAGGGTCGGTTTTCGGGTGGCTTGGTTGTCTTTGCGCCAATAATTCAAATGGCATCGAAGTTGAAAGGAACCACGATGCTACTCAAAGACAAGGTTTTTATAATCACAGGTGCTTCTAGCGGAATAGGCGCCGCCGCTGCACTTCTGTTCGCTCAAAACGGGGCACGTGTCGTATTGGGCGCCCGGCGTTGCGCAGAGCTGGAAGCCGTCGTTAGCCAAATCAGAAAATCAAAAGGTGAGGCAATTGCGCTGCCCGGAGACGTAACCGATCCCAACTACGCCGGTGAACTCGTCGGTTTGGCGAAATCTGAATTTGGTGGTCTCGACGGGGCGTTTAACAATGCTGGCCGTATGGGAACAGGTGGAATGGTCGCCGACACTTCACCTGAAGAGTGGTCGGATGTGATTGCAACCAATCTTACATCGGCCTTTCATGCTGCCCGCGCGCAAATTCCTGCGCTGCTCGAACGTGGTGGCGGTACGCTCATTTTCACCGGATCATTCATCGGTCACACTGCAACTTTGCCGGGCATGGGTGCTTACGCTGCATCAAAAAATGGGTTGATTGGCCTCGTTCAATCCTTGGCCGTGGAGTATGGTTCACATAAAATTCGGGTCAATGCAGTTCTTCCCGGGGGGACCTTGACCGCTGCAGCAATGGACGCCACCACAAACCCGGATACAAAGGCCTTCATAGCCAATCTTCACGCACTCAAACGGATGGCTCAACCTGCAGAAATTGCAAATGCAGCGCTGTTTCTAGCTTCAGATATGTCCAGCTTCGTTACGGGTTCGGCTATGCTGGTTGATGGCGGAAACTCGATCAATAAAATCTGAACCGCGCCGCTCTGGTTTGGGTGATTATCCCAACCAGAGCAGGTTATATCTGGAATGCTAGAATTCAAACTGAACGATCAGTCACCTACACCAGTGGTTATGAGCCGAAATTGATAATCCTGATGCAATTCAAAGCATTTGAATCAGGATTAAAAATCAACAAACGTGGCTAGTTGATTTGCCAATCTACGCTAACGGTTGCATTCGCCCGCTAATAAACCGGTACTCTTGGGTTTGACCGCCAAAACCATAGGCTGCCGCTGGCACTTCATGGATGAGGATGTAGCTTTCCGAATGTGTCGGGCCAAGCGTGCCCGATAGGCTTGCAAAAACAGCGTCGATATAACTGGCCATTTCAGCCTTGGTGTTGGTGGCATCGGTGACTTTGACGTCGAGCCAGAAAGTCGCAAGGTTCTGTTCAGCCAGCGATCGTCCTCCGGCAAACCAGTGCGTCGGATCTACAGCCAACACTGCAACTGCAGTAACGGTCGGATCTTTTTTGAGATGAATGCGCGTGAGTTCGGTTACCTGCTCTGCCAACCGGCGCGACAGTGCGGCATTTGATTTGCAGGTGTGGTGAATGGTGATCATGGGCATTGCATCTGTCCTTCGGAAGGTTGTGAAGCACCAAGTTTGCACCAATCATCAATTCTGAAAAAGCAGATTGTTTTTCACAATATGTTCGATAATATCGAAGTATGCTTATGCTCGACCCAGATCAACTTCGCACTTTTTTGGCCTTTGCCGAGACCGGTTCGCTGGCCCGTGCGGCCGTCGCAGTGAACAGGTCACCGTCTGCTGTCAGCACTCAAATGCAAAAGTTGGAGCAAAGCGTCGGGGAACCCTTACTTGTTGCCATTGGCCGCCGCCGCGCCTTGACGCCCATTGGGCATGAACTTGTTGGCCATGCGCGCCGCATTCTTGACGCACATACGCAAGCCTTTCTGAGCCTCAAAGGTGCACGCACAGAAGGCCGTGTGGCGCTTGCCGCCACGCAAGACTTTGCCGATAGTGACTTGCCAGAGTTGCTTGCAATCTTTGCAGCAACTCATCCCCGCACGCGCATTGATTTGCGGATCGGGCGCTCAACTGAGATCGGTGAGGCATTGGCGTCCGGCGCAGCTGACGTTGGCATTGTTATGCGCTCCCAGCCAACGGCCGATGAGATTATTGTTATTGAGGAAGAAACTGTCTGGTGGGTGGGTCAGGGGTCGGCAAATCTCTGGAAAGATGAACTGCCGCTTGCATTGCTTGATCCGCCATGCGGTTTTCGTACGCGGGCGACTGATGCGCTCGACAGCATAGGCAGGTCGTATCGTATTGCGGCCACCAGTCGGAGCCTCGCTGGTTTGCGCATCGCTGTCCGCGCCGGCCTTGCAGCAACTCTGCGCACGAGTCGTTGGCACGGTCCGGGTCTTGTAGCTGCACCGGCGGAACTATCCCTTCCTCGAACTGAAGCGGCGGCCTTCGCCATCAGGCTGTGGCGTGAAGCAGAAAAACCTGCGCGCCATCTGGCCGAATTGCTGGCCGCGCGCTTGCTCACTCAGCGCTGAGCTTTATTTGGTTCCAGCGGCGGTGGACGCCGCTCAACGGGCTTTGCCTTGACAATCGACGTGTTGGTCGCGGCCATCTCAGAGATACGATCAAGAATAGTATCAAGTTCAGCCATTGAGCAGGCATGCAGCCGCACCACAAAACAATCATCACCCGTAACCTTGTCGCAGCATGTGATCGCTGGCGTTTCCACAATCAGCTTCTGCACAATATGCAGCTTGCCCGGTAAGGGCCTGATCCGGACAATTGCCTCAAAAGCATAGCCAAGCGCGGCGGGATCGACCTCCACTGTGTAACCAAGGATAACGCCGCGCTCTTCCAGCTTGCGCAAGCGCTCTGCTGTGCTGGGTGATGACAGACCAGAATATGCGGCTAACGCCTTGAGAGACATGCGCGCGTCGCGCATCAGGGCTTCCAGCAGCAGGCGGTCGGTCGCGTCCAGTATAATTGGATTTTGCATTTTCTGTGTTTAGCCTCACATTATCAGGTGAAACTCTTAACGTGCCTCATAGTCGTCAAGGAATCCAGTGCTTGGCTCTGTTAGTTTGTACAAACAAACCAAAGGAGCCTACCATGACAGAACGCAACCGCGGCATTCTCAACATGATAACTGCCATGTTGATTTCGGGCTCCATCGGCTGGTTCGTTTTGGCCTCTGGTCGTCCGGTGCTGGAGGTGGTGTTCTGGCGTTGCGCAATCGGAGCGCTGGCGCTGGGGCTTTTATGCCTGGCACTTGGGTTGTTCCGGCAACGATTGTCACGGGCACAGATCGGGCTTGCCATATTAGGCGGCGTTGCCATCGTGCTCAACTGGTTGCTGCTTTTTGGCTCATATGCCCATGCATCCATCGCGGTGGCGACGGCGGTTTACAATGTGCAGCCATTCATATTGCTCGGCCTTGGCGCGGTGCTGTTTGGCGAACGCATCACGGCAGTAAAGATTTTCTGGCTGACGCTCGCCTTTGCCGGCGTCCTCGCTATTGTGCTGACAAAACCATCTGCGGCTTACTTAGACGGCGGCAACTACCCGCTGGGAATTGCAATGGCTCTGTTGGCGGCATGTGGTTGGGCCGTCGCGGCCATCACCACAAAACGCCTTAAGGGCGTGCCGCCTCAACTGATCGCGCTGGTACATGTGGCAACGGGAACTTTTATGCTTGCTCCCCTTGTCAATTGGTCAAGCCTGCCGCAGGGGGCAACCCAATGGACGATGCTTGCCACACTCGGCATCGTTCATACCGGAATTATGTACGCGCTGATGTATGCGGCAGTGCAGCGTTTGCCAACAGATCTTCAGGGTGCACTCTCATTCATTTATCCCGTTGTAGCGATCTTGATTGATGTCGTGGTACTCGGCACACATTTGCAGCCAATTCAAATTGCGGGCGTCGGTGCCATTATCGTCGCGGCGGCTGGAGCCACGCTTGGATTGGGAAACCGGGGCTTTCGTGCGGTTCGTTATCGCGGTACTCAGTAGGTGCAGCGTGCGGGTTCAGCGCTTAGGTTGCGACGGGGCAGATTAACGACTTTAGCGGCATCATAACTGCGCAGTTTTATCGAAGACCCGTTAGTTCGAGTTATATTGCCAACTTTCAAAAGCTACTAACGTTGACATCACCGCGTTTGAAACAGCAGTGAAAACGCACCCAATAGCAAGTTCAGAATTTCCGCTTTCGGGCATAGTTTGAGCCTGCTTTATCGTCTGATCCTAAACGCGACGCTCAACGACCAGCATGGGGGCCGGAAGCAGACGGAAGGGTATTGCAAGTGTAAATGCTGCCGTCCATTTGCGCTTTTCAGGGTCTGAAAAGGATGCAAAAAACAAATGGCTATTGGGCAATTAAGCGGCTTGCCCTGTCTAAAATACTGATATATTGGTAAAACAATTGCAGGATAACCTGACAATTTTTACCTTAAAAGGGGTCGTTGATGCACCAAACTTGGCGCTGGTTTGGGCCAAAAGATTTGGCCTCGGTCGACGACATGATGCAAGCGGGCGTCGAGGGCGTTGTCTCGGCTTTGCATCATGTGCCAACTGGATCGATCTGGCCGTCGGAAGAAATTGCCGCAAGACAGGCTATGATCGGCCGAATGAAGGACGGAGCGCCGTCAACACTGCGGTGGGACGTGGTCGAAAGTCTGCCAGTATCTGAGGACATCAGAAAGCAGAAGGGCTCCTGGCGCGACCATATTGCCATCTGGAAAACCAGCATGACCAACATCTCCTAGGCGGTGATCGTGGTGATCTGCTATAATTTTATGCCGGTGCTGGACTGGACCCGCACCGATCTGGCGTGGCGACTACCGAATGGCGGCACCTGTATGCGGTTTGATATCGTCGATTTTGCCGCATTTGACATCCACATTCTGAAACGCCCCGGCGCTGCTGCCGAATTTCCTGCTCATATCATTGAGGCGGCGGAACGCCGGTTTACTGAAATGAGCGATGATGCCCGCAAAGCCTTGGCAGGTAATGTGGTATTTGGTTTGCCGGGGGCAGCAGAATCGATGACGCTGGCCGATGTGCGCGCACATCTTGCGGAATATGGCGCAATCTCGGCAGATACTTTGCGCGGACATCTCATTGATTTTCTGGCCGAAGTCACGCCGCTGGCGCAGGAATTGGGGATGCGGCTTTGCTGTCATCCGGATGATCCGCCATTTCCGCTGCTCGGCCTGCCGAGGATCATGTCAACCGAAGCAGATTACCGGGCAGTGTTGGATGCCGTGGACCTTTCAGCAAATGGCGTGACACTTTGCACCGGCTCGTTGGGCGCACGGGCTGACAATGATTTGCCCGCCATGATGCAGCGCCTTGGGCCCCGCGTGCACTTCTTGCATTTGCGCAATGTCCGCCGCGAAGGCAGTGAACTGCGCGACAGTTTTTATGAAGCCGAGCACCTTGGCGGCAATACCGATATGGTTGCTGTCATTGCGGCTATTCTGGCAGAAGAACGCCGCCGCCGGACCGAGGGTCGCACGGATTGGAATATCCCGTTTCGTCCCGATCACGGGCAGGACATTCTGG
Source organism: Limoniibacter sp. (assembly GCA_031422195.1). Classification (GTDB taxonomy): domain Bacteria; phylum Pseudomonadota; class Alphaproteobacteria; order Rhizobiales; family Rhizobiaceae; genus JALOTE01. The sequence goes on from JANOPZ010000103.1 coordinate 19,019, forward strand.
ATGATCTCGGCCGCAAAGGCCAGCCGGGCTACCCGACCATCGGGCGGCTGAAAGGGCTGGCAGAGTTGCGCGGCATCATGACGGCGTTGGATCACCCGCTGGTGACGGGAGCTAACCGCTAGTGCGACATTGAGCTGAAAAGCATCCGCTCTAAGATTGGTGATCTCGCAAACATCGTAGTCAAGCCAAGCCGGATTGACGCGTTAAAAATATCGCGCGCTAACCATGGCGCGCAGCGCCCTGCACCAGGTCAATGTAATCAGGCTCGATCATGCAGTTGCCCATGAACGCAACCTTAAAACGTGTCATTGGATCAACGATCGTTCAAATAGCCGTCAAGCAATTCACTCGCATCGGTAGCAAAATAATCGCGCCGCTCAGCGATCAGACGGCGGATCACAGTAAACACCCGGTCAATATGGATTTTCATGGCAGCCGCTGCCAGCTCTGGCGCCCGTTGTTTCAGACCGTCAACAACAGCGATGTGTTCGTTCAGCACCAAATCAAGATGGGTCACAAGCGGATATGACATGCGGCGCACACGGTCTAGCTGCGCCTTCGCGTTATTGATGACCTTCCAAATGTGGGCAGAAGCACCGAACTCGCAAATCATCGCATGAAAAGCCTCGTCCAAGCGGTAGAATTCGTCATAGTCGAGATCCGCCGCTAATCGTTTTTGTTGGTGAAGGTTGAAATCCAATGCGCGTTCAAACTGTGGGGTCATGCGGTTGGCGGCAAGGCGCACCACCTTCAGCTCTAACGCGTCACGCACAAGTTGGCCGTCAAACACGGATTGCAAGTCGATCTTAGACACATACGTCCCGGAGTTTGGAATCACTGAAACCAGATTCTCGGACTGCAACTGCAAGATCGCTTCGCGCAACGGTGTGCGAGAGATGCCCAACTGGTCACAAATCAGCTTTTCGTTGACATTGCTGCCGGGTGCAAGGTGCAGGTTAACAATCGCACGGCGCATGATCGTGTAGACTTGGGATGTCTTTGGCAGCGCCGGATCAATCAGATAAATCAGATGATCTGGCAGTCCCAATATACTGGTGTCGGTTGAGCCATTCGCATCGGGGTCGTTTTTTCTGGGTCGCGCCATTTTATCCGCCTTTACATCAGACCAGCAAATAGCTGCGGCCCACCGGGTTTGCAACTGCACGGACTCCATGGCGCCGTCGCTGTAAGCCTGCCGCAACACATATCCGAGTTGACAGGTTATAAATACCAATATATTGGTTTAATTGCAAGATTAACACCAACAATTCTGACACATCCCGTTTGCTTGTTACGGCAAGCAACCAGCACCGTACCTGTACAACGCCGGACCTCAGATAGGGTGACGTGCAGTATGGTCGAGGTGCGGTAAGGCAGCAAAAATGAACGAAAGACGCAACCGGATATGACACTGAGCGGAAAAGTAGCCTTGGTCACCGGCGCGGCAGGTGCGATTGGCGCGGCCATCTCGAAGGCTTTGGCGGATCAAGGCGCCTTGGTCGTTTTGGTTGATGTGGCGGCAGAACCAACACAGACTTTGGCGGAGGCCGTTGGCGGGCACGCGGTGATTGTTGACTTGTCGGATGCTGTGGCGGTTTCCACAATGGCTTCAGATCTGCTGGCACGGTTCGGGCGTATCGACATTCTGGTCAATAATGCGGGCATTTTGAACTTTGAAAAGATAGCGGCGACCTCTTTGCAGGAATGGCACCGGGTTCACGGCGTCAACGTCGATGCCGCATTTCTTCTTGCGCAAGCGTTCCTGCCAGAAATGCGCGCTGCGCGCTGGGGCAGAGTCATCAACATGTCGTCTTATGCCGCCAAATGCGGCGGGCTTACTGCGGGCGCGGCCTATTCAGTGTCAAAAACAGCGATGATCGGTTTGACCTATTCAATTGCCCGGGAAGTAGCAGGCGAGGGCGTAACGTCCAATGCAGTGGCACCCGCATATGTGATGTCGGCGATGATTTCCGAACAGCTCAGCGCCGCGCAGCGTCAGACACAGCTTGCGCTCATTCCGGTGGGGCGGTTTTGTGAGCCCGAAGAGGTGGCACATGCTGTTATGTTCCTCGCCTCGCCATTGGCCGGTTTCATTACCGGCGAAGTTATCGATGTAAACGGAGGGCTGCACTTTGACTAAGCGGTTCGGGATGGTCATCGGGTTAAAGGCGGAGCGAGTTGCCGATTACAAGCGGCTGCATGCGGATGTCTGGCCCGGTGTGCTTGACGCGATGCGTCGCAACGGTTGGCGTAATTTTGACATCTACCTCAAAGAGCCGGAAAATCTGTTGTTCGGAACTTTTGAGTACGTCGGCGACGATTTTGCAGCATCCGGCCGCGCCATTGCCGCAGAGGCAGAAACGCAAGCTTGGCTTAAAGAAACCGATCCCTGTCAGGACCCTTTTGCGACGCGCCAGCCTGGCGAGTGGTGGGCCTACATGGAAAACATCTTTCACTTGGATTAAGTCATGACATCTGCCTCAAAACTGCCTGCCACCAAACTTCCGGCCACAAAACTGCCTGCAATCGACGCGCATCACCATTTCTGGGACCCCGACAAGGGCGAATATCCGTGGATGACTGGCCCGGTACTGCCGATCCGCCGGGTTTTCACCCCGGATGATATGCGCCCGCTGCTCGCTCCGGCCGGGGTACAGAAAACCATTTTGGTGCAGACATGGCCCAGCTATGCGGAATCACAAGCGTTTCTGGCGCTGGCAGAGGCGACCGATTTCATCGCGGGTGTGGTAGCTTGGGTCGATCTTGAGGCACTTGACGTGGCCGAAAAACTGGACGCTTTGCTAGCCGGTCCCGGCGGCAAATGGTTGGTTGGTATCCGCCACCAAGTGCATGATGAAGCCGACCCGCGCTGGCTATGCCGTCCGGATGTGTGGCGCGGTTTGCGGGCCGTTCAGGCGCGGGGATTGGTTTACGATCTCTTGATACGCCCACGCGAGATGGCTGCGGCGTTGGAAACCGTTCGGGCCTTGCCCGACTTGCGTTTTGTCATCGACCACATTGCAAAACCGGAGATTGCCAGACTAGGCTTTTTGCGGTGGTCAAAGCTGATGGAGCCGTTCGGCCATGAGGCGAATGTCTGGTGCAAGCTGTCCGGTATGGTGACCGAGGCTGATTGGGCAAATTGGACACCGGAACAAATTGCACCCTACATCGCTGAAGTATTGCGCATTTTTGGCCCACGCCGCTGCATGATGGGCACAGATTGGCCGGTGAGTTTGCTGGCATCTGACTGCGGGAGAACCATTGATCTGGTGCGTGATGCTATTGCTGAGTTTGATTATGACGATCAGCGCGCGGTTTTATGGGGGGCCGCGGCAGAGGCTTACCGCCTGAATGAGGGGCGGTTGTGATCCGCCTTAATGACGCCAACCTCAGACACCTTCCGGCTGATATCGCGCGGCCCCTGTATAACCGCTCTGGCGTGCAGACGGGGATCGTGCATCTGGGTCTGGGGGCTTTTCACCGCGCACATCAGGCTGCGTTTACCGACGACTGTCTCAACGCTGGCGAAACGGGTTGGGGCATTGCTGCTGCATCGTTGCGAAACCCTGACACACGCGATGCAATGCTACCGCAAGATGGTCTTTACACACTGGCGCTGCGTGAGAATGCTGATCAGGCCCTGCGCGTGGTTGGCGCAATTCACCAGACATTTGTGGCCCCCGAAGATCCCGCGGCATTGCTTGCCATTATGGCGGACCCAGCCGTTAAAATCGTTTCGTTGACGGTGACCGAAAAAGGCTACACCGCCAACATAGCGGATGGCGGTCTGCAGCTGGACAATCCGGGGGTGCAGCATGATCTGGCGCACCCACATAGTCCACAAACAGTACTGGGCTTTGTCGCGCAATCACTCGCGATGCGGCGGGCGGCCGGGGTTAAGCCGTTCACGCTGTTATCATGCGATAATCTTCCGGCTAACGGCCATTTTCTGCACGCCGTTCTTAGCCAGTTTGCAACCTCCCGCGACGCTGACTTTGGCCGCTATATTATGGATGAAGTCGCTTGCCCCTCCTGCACGGTAGACCGGATTGTACCGGCCACAACCGATGCCGACCGTGACATGGTTTCAGCCCGTCTGGGCATGCGGGACGCCTGCCCGGTGATGGCCGAGCCGTTCTTTCAATGGGTGATCGAGGATCGCTTTCCTTCTGGCCGCCCTCAATGGGAACGCGCAGGCGTTGTGTTTGCCAATGATATAGCACCCTATGAGGCGATGAAGCTGCGCCTGTTGAATGGCGCGCATACGACCATCGCTGCGATGGGGCGCGTTTCTGGCCATGCCACGGTGGCCGATGCCTTCGGCAATCCAATTATCCGGGCTTTCATCGCCGCCTATTGGGCCGAGGTCGCGCCAACGATTGCGCCGGGCACAGACGTTGCCGGATATACTGCACGCCTGATGACGCGTTTTGACAATACGGCGCTACACCACAAAACCGCGCAGATCGCGACGGACGCCAGCCTTAAGGTGCCACAGCGGATTGTCGCCCCGTTGCGCGACCTTATTGCAATGGGCCGTCCAACACCGATGCTGTGCTTTGCCTTGGCCGCATGGATTAGGTCCTGTCAGGGCGCAGACGAAGCCGGGCGGGCATTGCCAATGTCGGACCCGCAATTGCAGGGCTGGCCGGATCTGCCAGCCGCCGGGGCGCCGATAGCAGATACCGTGCAGGCTTATCTCGGCCTTTCGTCGGTATTTGGATTGGACTTGAGCGATTATCTTGCCCCGGCACTGGGAACTGCTTTGGCCGAAATCCGTGATTTTGGCGTCTTGGCCGCAGCACAAATGCGTATGGCGGCAAAGCCTTGAAGGAAAAAACATGATGCGAACACTTGGAACGACTGGCCTGCAAGTAACGGAACTTGGCTTTGGCGGCGCTGCGATTGGCGGGCTTTATGCGCCGGTTGGGCGAGAGGCTGCAATGATAGCGATGCAGGCCGCTTGGGACGAAGGCATGCGCTATTTTGATACCGCGCCGTTCTATGGCTTTGGCCTTTCAGAGCGCAGGATCGGTGATTTTCTGCGCGACAAGTCCGGCTATGTGCTGTCTACCAAGGTGGGCAAGCTGCTGCGCGCTGTGCCACAAAATCAGGTTCCTGACCATGGTTTTGTCGATCCGCTGCCGTTTACTGTGGATTTTGATTATTCCTACGATGCAATCATGCGGTCTTATGAAGACAGCTTGGCGCGGCTTGGTCTCAACAAGATCGACATCCTTTTTGTGCATGATCTGGAAAAGCGCAGTCTGGGTGCGGCCTACGATGCCCATTTTGCAAGCTTCATGGATAGCGGACTTAAAGCGCTCGACACGCTCAAATCCGCAGGTGCAATTGCCGGCTTTGGATTAGGCATGAACGAGGTGCCCGCGATTGTTGCGGTGATGGACCGTGTTAAGTTGGATTGTCTGCTGCTTGCAGGTCGCTACACCTTGCTGGACCGAACTGGTGCGGCCGAGATTATGCCGAAATGCCTTGCTGCTGGCACTGCGGTCGTGATCGGCGGGGTGTTCAATTCTGGTATATTGGCAACCGGGGCGGTACCGGGGGCACATCACGACTATGGGCCTGCAAGTGCCGACATCATTGCCCGTGTAAACGCAATGGAGAAAGAGGCAAAGCGGCAGGGTTCAACTCTGCCAGAGGCGGCCATGCGTTTTGTGCTGGAACATCCGGCGGTGGCTTCGGTGCTGATCGGGTCGGCCAAAGCCAGCAGTCTTGCCCGTAATGCGGCTCTTTTGCGCGATGCCAAAATATTGGATTGGACTGCGTTCAACGCCTTGGCGGTGACCTGATTTCTGGTTGCGACACTGATTTATTACCCAAAGAAAACAGTTGCTTTAGATAACCAATATATTAGTATTGGAAACCACGCCGATAACGGCATGTTCCTGGGAGGAATTATTATGAAGTTGATATCCAAAATAGCCGCTGCGCTGCTGCTGAGCACTGTCGTCTGCGCCCCGGCTTTCGCAGATTCAGGTACCAAGGTTGCGCTGGTTCCTGGTGGCCCGCACCCTTATTTCGCAGCTTGGGAACAGGCTGGCATGGACGCCATGAAAGAATTCAAGCTTGGCGCGGGGGACTACCGCGTTCCGGCCAAGTGGGAACTGAACCTCCAAAGCCAACTGCTCGAAAGCCTGCTGACACAAGGGTACAACTCCTTTCTGATCTTCCCGGGCGATGCCGTTGGTACCTCTTCGGTTGCGCAAGAATTGGTCGATAATGGTGGTCAGGTTATTGCAACGGCTGGTTGTCTGAAAGACCCGTCGCCAGCGCTGTTCTGCCTTGGCACCGACACTGGAAATTCGGCTTATCTGGGCACAAAAGAGCTCATCCGTGTCATGGGCGGCAAGGGCAACATCGCTCACTTTACCGGCTTCCTGGTGGATCCAAATACGCAACTGCGCATCGACGCCGTGCAAAAGGCCGCAGATGAAACCAATGGTGCCGTGACGGTGGTTCAGGTCATCGCCGATATTGATGCGCCACAGCCAGCCGAGGAAAAGATCAACGCCTACCTTGCTGCAAATGCCGCCGGCGTTGATGGCATCGTGACAACCGCTTGGGTTCCAGCCGTAGTGGCGTCCAACTCGCTTCGCAAGATTGGCGACAAGCGCATCAAAATGGTAGGAATCGATCATGACGAAGTGGTGATCAAGGCGATTGCAGATGGCTTTATCGACGGCACCATGCTGCAAAACCCGTATGGCCAAGGCTATATTGGTTCTTACGTTTTGGACAAACTACGGTCTGGTTGCACGTTGAAGGCCGATGCACCATACAAGTCCAACGCACTGACGGCCAAGTTTGTTGATAGCGGCACGGTGTTTGTCGATATGGCCAGCGCGCCGACTTATGTGAACGCAATGGTTGGTATCTCGGCTGATCTAAAAGCCAACATGGACACCAACTTTCTAGCTTGCCCATAAGACACGCTCCCTGTCTGAACGGCATTGTGGCGGCTGCCCGCTATAGCGGCCGCCACGTTTCAATGCGCTTTTTCCAGATCGAAGTGACCCATGAACCCAGCTTTGAGCGACGCCGACCCGGCACCAAAACGTGTGTCATCCCATCAGCGGGCCACGCGCCCGCTGCAATTGCTTTTGAGCAACGAGTTTGGGCTGGCGGTTCTCATCGCACTAACCGTTTTGGTGTTTTCGCTAACGCTGGACGGCTTCGCATCGCCCTTCAGCCTGTTCACTATTGGCCGTCAGATTGGCATCGACACCATGATCGGGTTGGCGATGATGGCGGTGATTGTTACCGGCGGCCTTGACCTTTCGGTCGGCGCAATTGGTGTTTGCTGCGCCATGGCCTTTGGCTGGCTGGTACAAATTCTGGGGCTGCCGATCTTACTTGCAATCCCGTTTGCGGTGCTGTTTGGCGCAAGCCTTGGCTTCATCAATGGTTTTACTGTGGTTAAATCAGGCGTTCATAGCTTCATTATCACCCTCGCCAGCATGAGCATTTTCTTCGGCGTCATGATTTTCCTGACCAAGGCCAACGCCTATAACGGCCTGCCGATCGAGGTGCAGGCCTTTGGCAAAATGAAATTCTTCAAAACCATTTCGCCACTTTTACTGATTTCTATCGCGATGTGCCTGTTTCTGGCGGCATTTTACAAGGTAACCACCTTGGGTCGCCAGATGCTGGCCGCCGGTGCAAACCCGCGCGCAGCCGAGCTTTCGGGTATCCGCACCGGGCGTGTTATCATCGCTTGCCACATTCTCACAGGCGCTTTGGCCGCCATAGCCGGGTTGTTGGTGACAGCGCGCACCGGGGCATCGGTGCCGTCAATGGCCGGGCATCTTGGACAAGACTGGTTGCTTCCGGCGTTTCTGGCGCCAGTGCTCGGCGGCACGCTTTTATCCGGCGGGCGGGTGTCAGTAATCGGCACATTGTTGGGCGCGGGTTTTGTCAATGTGATGACATCGGGCCTGCTGTTGATGCGGGTGGGAGAATTCTGGATTTTGGCCAGCCTTGGTGGAATGCTACTGGTTGCTGTGCTGGCCGACCGCGCCCGGCAGCAGTTTCTTAAAACCAAAGGAATGATCTAATGGCGGTTCATGGCAACTCAGACAGCAGCCTGACGCGCGCTTTTGACAATGACTGGATTGGCCCGGGCATTGTGAGCCTTGCCGCAGTCATCGGCATTAGCCTGTTACAGCCGGCGTTCTTGTCACCGTTCAACATCTTTGTGCTGTTGTCAGCGATTTCGGTGAACATGGTTATCGCCCTTGGGCAATTGGTCATCATCGGTATCGGCCAAATGAACTTGGCGCTGGGCTCAATCGGCGGGCTGGTGGCTATCAGTTTTGTCGGCTTGATGGAACGGTTCGGCGTGCCGGTGCCGTTGGCCTTAGGCATGGCACTTAGTATTGGCGTGCTGGCAGGCATGGCAGGCGGGTATATTATTGCGAGGACCGCGATTTCGGCCTTCATCATCACCTTGGCCGGGTTGCAGATTTTCAAGGGCATCAACCTTGGAATAACCGAAGCGCAGCCGTTCTATGGCGTTCCGGAAAGCGTTAAAGCATTTGGCACCGGATCAATGCTGGGGCCGCTGCCGTGGCTGGTGCTGCCGATGCTGATCTGCAGCGTCGGCATGTGGTATTTGTTCAACCGGATGCGGATCGGGCGGCATATTCTAGCTATGGGTTCCAACCCCCATGCCGCCGAGATGTCGGGCATCGACCCGAGAGCTACGATCATCTGGGCGCATGCTCTGTCTGGTCTGTTGGCGGCGGTGGCCGGGGTGATGTTGGTGGCCAAGCTGCAAATCGGCCACCCGTCTATTGGCGATGACTGGCTGATTTCATCGTTTGCGGCGCCCGTCATCGGTGGGGCAGTCCTGAGCGGCGGGCGGGTTTCGGTCGGCGGCACTTTCTTCGGCGTTATCATCATCGCCATCATTACCCAAGGGCTGGTGATGTTCAACATTGACCCGTTCGTGGTGCAGATTGTGCTTGGCGCGCTGATCCTTTGGGCGGTTGCCATCAATCGCTTGCGCGAAGTGCGCATCGCAAGGCTTCAGGCACGGGGAACCGGCGCATGACTGCCTTACAGGTTACAAATGTTAGCAAGTCATTTCCCGGTGTAAAGGCGCTGAATAACGTGTCGATGACAATCGGGGCAGGATCAGTCCACGCACTTTTAGGCGAAAATGGTGCAGGCAAATCAACTCTGATCAAGATTATCACCGGAATATACCCACCCGATACCGGCAGCGTCATGATGAATGGCAAGCCTGTGCGCTTTGCCAATTTGCGGCAAGCTGCAGCGGGCGGGCTTGGCGTCGTTCATCAGGAACGCAATCTGGTGACACGGTTTTCGGTCGGCGAAAACATCATGCTCGACCGGTTGGGTGCCAAGGCCTTGTCCACCGTCGATTACACTGCGATCCACCGCGAAGCTGAAACCTGGCTGAAACTGCTTGATCTGGAGGTTGACCCCCGCACGATCGTGTCGCGGTTGTCGGTGGCGCAGATGCAACTGGTTGAAATCGGCAAGGCCTTATCGCTGCAATCACGCGTCTTGCTCTTGGATGAGCCGACAGCTTCGCTGACCCCGAACGAATCCAAGGTGCTGTTCCGTATCTTTCGCCGGTTTCGTGATGACTGCGTTGCGATTGGCTTTGTGAGCCATAAGCTGGAAGAGGTGTTTGATATCTGCGACCGCGTGACGGTGCTGCGCGACGGCGTCAATGCCTGCGACTCTGCGGATTTGACTAAGCTAAATCGCGGGGATGTGGTGCAGATGATGATCGGCCGCGCGGAACGGATCACCAAACGCGCACCGCGCGCACAGCCGGACGTGCCCCCCTATATGGAATTAACCGACTATGCTTCGGGGGCAGGCCACCGCGACATCAACCTGTCGGTGCGAGCGGGCGAAATCGTTGGCCTATACGGCCTGGTCGGTGCCGGACGCAGCGAATTGGCGAGGGCCATCCTCGGCCTGTCAAAGCAACTCGGTGGCGAGGTGAAAGTTTCGGGCAGGCCCGTTACCATCACTTCGGTTGCCGAGGCTTTGCACCAGCATAGTATCGGTTATGTCTCCGAAGACCGCAAGCAAGAGGGCTTGATCCTGCAGCATTCGGTGCTGGCCAACAGTGGCATTACCCTCTGGCGCAAACTTGCCAGCCGCATGGGTTTTTTAACCGATCGCGCCATCAATGCCGAAGTAGGGCCGGTTTTGCAGCGGCTGGAGTTGAAGACCCCCTCGGTTTACCAAACCATCGGTAATTTGTCGGGCGGCAATCAACAAAAGGTCTCGGTCGCAAAATGGATCGCAGCAGGGGTGAAGCTGTTGATCATAGACGAGCCATCGGTCGGCATTGACATCAAAACCAAGGCCTATCTGCATGATCTCGTCCATGAATTGGCAGAGCAAGGCACGGCAGTGCTGCTGATCACCTCTGACATGCCTGAAATGGTTGACGTAGCGGACCGGATTTTGGTGATGGACGGCTACCGCATCAAGGGCTGCGTTGAAAACGACAGCAATTATGACGCCGTATCCAAAGCGATCATGGGCTTCATTCACGGCAAAGCTGCGGCCTAAGGAGATAACATGGCAAAGATTACCCGCGTCGAGGCCTTGATGGTCAATCTTGAGCCAGCGGTAAAGCGCACCGATGCCATTCAATCGTTTGTTTGTCAGGAAACTCC
>JANOPZ010000104.1:0-2473 GCA_031422195.1 Limoniibacter sp.
CAGCGGCCACGCCTTCCAAAACCTCGCCTACAGCAAACAAAAACACCACCAAGGCGGCTTCTTCCGCAGCGCCGATAAACAATGCGCCTATCGCGGCAATCGTCATCAGCATTTCAATGGTAAACGGCTGGCGGGCCAGCAAGGCAGCAAAAGCAAGTTTGGCAACAGGCGCGACACCAATGATACAGGCAGCAATAAATGCCCAAGCGCCGATCTGTTCAGAAACCAGAAGTTTTAAGCCCCACGCCGCAGCCAGCAATAAAGCGGTAAATATAACCAGCCTGCCCTTAGAGGTTTGATACCAGCTTTTACCGCGGTCAGCAGCGCTTGTGCCATGCACGTGGCCAGCCGACCCATGCCCCGCATCCTCCGTTGCCGCAAATTTCGCTGCAACAGCAGCAACACCAGCAGGCGCATGATTATGGCCACTATGATCACCACTTTCATGCTCGTTATGATCATGATCTGGCGCAGTTTTTGCAGCGGCGTCCTTAAGTGAAGTTTGATAGCCGAGTTTACTGACAGCTTTGGAAATTGCTTCCGGCGTCGTCGTCTCCGGCGCCAGCATCAGCGTCATACGCTCGCCCATAATAGCTATATTAACATCACTCACGCCCGGCATGCGTTCTACCGCGCCGCGCACTTTGGCGGCACATCCACCGCAATCCATGCCCGTTACCGAGAATGTCAATTTTTCTGCCACATCGTTCGTCATGTTTGATCCTCAAAAGGCTGTCTGCTGAAACAGCTTGAAACCCATTACAAAGACTTCTAATTCCTCTAGCAACTAGAGGTGCAAGAGGTATTTCATGCTTTCGATTGGAAAATTATCCGGCCAGACGGGCGTTAAAGTGCCAACCATCCGTTATTACGAAGATGCCGGAATGTTGCCTGTGCCGGAACGAAGCCCCAGCAATCAACGGCTTTACGGCGCAGCAACAGTCGAGCGGCTCAATTTTATCCGCCATTCGCGCGAGCTTGGCTTTCCGCTGGAAGCTATCCGCGATTTATTGAGCCTATCCGACAAGCCAGACCAATCCTGCGCCGCTGCTGACGCGATCGCCCAAGTGCAGTTGCGTGCCGTTGAAGCCCGTATTGCACGCCTGCAAAACCTGAAATCAGAACTGGAGCGGATGATATCTCAGTGCGCTGGCGGCAAAATATCAGAATGCCGCGTTATCGAGTCGCTGAGTGACCATGATCAATGTGGAGTTGAGCACAAATAAATATTGATAGTGCGGTCTTTCTAAGGGCTGCTGCTAGCAGCACTTGTAGGGCTTGAGCCGTGGCCGGTTTCAGGGACAGCTGCTTAAGGCACATTGGCCCTCAACTCATTCCATAGGGATTGAACATCCAGCAGGTCAGAGCGCCTTATTTATCAAAAGAGAAATGTCCGCTTTCGGGCAATACTGAAATTTGCTCAATTGTCCGCATTTAAGCGCAAAGCTGAATGTCTGAAATGGGCGCTGTGAGCAGATCGGCGGGTTTTAGGAAGGATAACCAAGAACAATGTATAATGATGCGCAGCCAAAGTTTCCAGCGTTTTAGGTCAAAGGCTATCTTGCTCGCTGTAAATAAAACCCACTAAATTGAGAAAAACGAGTGGATCAAAAACAGGTCAAAACCAAACTCATATATCTCTGGCAAAACAAATGCGGTTCGAGGTGAAAATTATCCGCCTATCCGGCTCACTTCTGCGTGGAAATCAACAGTAGGATGTCTTTGAATAAATCAAGAAGCTTTACAATTCGAAGCACAAGGATGTTAGAAACGCAGTGATTTCGCCTATAGAATTCTAGACACAACAAAAAATCAACCCGCAAAGTGGCTGGTAAACTAAGGGCTATTGAGAGACCGGATAGATGTCATTTGTGTCTGACGTCAGGGCGTGTGAGACAAAATTGGGCATTTGAATAACGGAGGTTTTTGGGTTCATTTATCGATTAGGAGATCGAAATGACACAGAAAGCCGGAACGTCTAAAGTTGCAGCAGAAAAGCTGATTCAAAACATTCGCCGCAAAACGCGGGCGACATATTCTGCAGAAGAAAAAATCCGCATTGTTTTAGCGGGCTTGCGCGGCGAAGAAACCATCTCAGTGCTGTGCTGCCAAGAAGGCATTGCTGAGAGCTTGTATTACAGCTGGTCGAAAGAGTTTTTGGAGGCTGGCAAACGCCGCCTGTCGGGCGATACGGCGCGACAGGCAACATCGCCGGAAGTCAAAGACCTGCGCTTGGAGGCGTTGGCTCTCAAAGAATGTGTCGCTGATCTGACCCTTGAAAACCGCTTGCTCAAAAAAAGCATGACGGGTGCTGGGGAGAGCGACGAATGAGGTACCCTGCGTCTGAGAAAATGGAAATCATCCGTACGGTTGAAGGCTCGCACCTGCCGACCAAGAAAACCCTGGATTTGTTGGGCATCCCACGTCCGACATTTTATCGATGGTATGGCCGCTATTTGGAAGGTGGATTTGA
>JANOPZ010000105.1:0-1949 GCA_031422195.1 Limoniibacter sp.
GCATTTGCTGGATGAAAAAGCCAAGCCCTATCCGGATTCGCCCTCCGGCATGACCGGCGTGCAAACACTGGTTCCCATCATGCTTGATCATGTCAACGCCGGACGCCTCACCATCGAGCGCTTCGTCGATCTCGCCAGCCATGGCCCGCAGCGCATTTTCGGTATCGCCCGAAAGGGGCGCATCGCCGCTGGCTATGATGCCGATTTCACAATCGTTGACATGAAGCGCCGCGAGACCATCACCAACGCACTGGCCCGCTCCCGCGCAGGCTGGACGCCATATCACGGCAAGAGCGTGCAAGGCTGGCCCGTGATGACGCTCGTGCGCGGCCAATTGGTGATGAACAATGGCGAAGTTGTTACGCCGAGCCAAGGGCAAGCGGTGCAATTTTCCGAGAGTTGAGATATCGCGAACCAGATGTGGGCATCAATATTTCAGCATGTAAGCATTTACTTGACATGCAGTCGAAATGACTGCATTTTGCTTACATGATTGTTTCGTTTCGCCATAAGGAACTTTCGCGGCTTTGGGAAACCGGAACAGCCCGAATCGATAGTCAATTACACAAACGGATATTGGCCCGCTTAGATCGGTTAAACGTCATTACAACTCCAGAGGAGATGAACCTACCGGGATTTAATTTTCACATGTTGCACGGATATGAACCAACACGTTTTACCGTCCATGTGAATGGCCCTTGGTGCATCACCTTTGAATTTGAAAATGGCGAGGCATTAAGAGTTGACTTATTCCAATATCATTAGGAGGCAGCTTATGTCTGAAATTAAAGCCATCCGTAACCCAAATCGCTGCCCGAGCCACCCCGGCGCGCTGCTTGCTGAAATCATTCCGCCGACGGGCAAAACCAAAGTGGAAATTGCTATGTTGCTTGGCATTTCCCGCCAGCAACTCTATGACATTATCAATGAGCGAAAGCCTGTTTCTGCGGGCGTCGCGGCACGTCTAGGTAAACTATTTGGTGATGGTGCGGCGGTCTGGCTTGCAATGCAGTCAGCTTATGACGCATGGCATGCGGAACGCGATGTTGACGTTAGTGGCATCCCCACAATACGGGCGGCATAAAGCTAATCACTCACCCGCCAGAAAAAACCGCCATTTGCCATCAGGTGAAATCCCAGCACGATAGAAGATATAAGATCCGAACGACTTCATATCGTCCACATCACCGGATGTGACAATCTTGAACAGTTCCACGCGCTGCTTTTCATCCAGCTTATCCAGCGGCACAGCAAAGAAATATGGCCAGACATAAAGCTCCTGCGGCGTGCCAATATCCAGATGCACGTAGCCAGATTCCATAATCTCCAAGAGAATCGCCAGAATTTCCTGACCACCCTCATCACCGGAAAGGCTGAGCAAAAACTTCATAGGATCGTCAGCACTCTCGCCGAGTGAAAGCTCGGTAACATCGGGCCCGCGGCCAATCAAAAGCCGCAGGTTTTCCGGCTTACCGCTCTTGGCTGCTTCAACGATTTTATCATGCGTGGCGCGCACTGCCTCGGGCAGTTTGCTCAAATCATATTCAACAGGCGGAATTGGGTCCGTCGGGGCCAAATGCGGCCGTGCCGGATCATTGGGATCACCTTCGGGCGTTACGCTCTCATCGGTTTGATCCGGGGCAACATCCGGACCGGGATCTTCCGGCATCGGCCCGATCATATTGGGATCTACCACAGGCTTGATTGGTTCAGGCGCAGGTATTTGTGCCAGCGGGTCAACCGGATCAGTGCTAGGCGTCACAGTCCCACCGATGGGGGGAAGTTCCTCGCGCTTGATTTCACTGAGCGCCAGCAAATTACCCGTATCAGGCTTTGCAACAACGACTGCAACGCTGCCAATAAAAAGCGCTGATGCCAGTACCAGTAATGTGAGCCGCTTAGCCATTATCAATTCAAATATTCATGCGAGTGAAAAGCACCTGATTCGA
>JANOPZ010000106.1:0-38366 GCA_031422195.1 Limoniibacter sp.
GAACTATCTCTTTCCGCCGGTAAGGCGGTTTAGCCGATCTTCAACCACAGCCCGCGCGGAAACCGAAAGCGATGTCTGCGCGAGACGTTTGGTCACAAGTTCCAGCGTGACTAGCTCATGGCGAAAAAGCGCGGAAATGAATAGCCATCGATATAGGCCGTTTCGTCGATTTCCTTTGGCACGCCGCGCATAAAACCTTCCAAAATCCAAACGGCAAGCGGCACGTTGAACAAACAATGCGCGAGCGCAACAGCAATGTGTGTGTCGAACAGACCAATCGACGAATAAAGTTGGAAGAACGGCAGCGCAAAGACGGCGGGTGGCGCCATCCGGTTTGTGAGCAGCCAAAAGAACAAATGCTTGTCGCCCATGAAGCGGTAACGCGAGAAAGCATAGGCCGCGGGCAATGCAACCAAAACTGAAATGACAGTGTTCATCACCACATAAATGATGGAGTTTATATAGCCGTTATACCAAGACGGATCTGTCAAAATGGTTTTATAATTTTCAAATGTGACATTCACCGGCCAAAGCGAAAACGTCGAAAGCGTCTCGGTGTTGGTTTTAAGGCTCATCGACAGCAACCAATAAATTGGCACGAGAAGAAATGCCAAATAAAGCCCCATCACAATGGCGTTGGATTTAATACGCATCAGACGCTATCCCTTTTATCAAGGTTGGTCATCACAGTGTAAAACACCCATGAAATCAGCAGGATAACAAGGAAATACATCAGCGAAAATGCCGCCGCCGGCCCTAAGTCAAATTGACCGATCGCCATTTTGACCAGATCAATTGACAAAAACGTGGTGGTGTTACCTGGCCCGCCGCCGGTGACAACAAATGGTTCGGTATAGATCATGAAGCTATCCATGAAACGCAGCAAAACCGCTATCAGCAACACGCCTTGCATCTTGGGCAATTCAATAAAACGAAACACCGCCAGCCGCCCGGCCTGATCGATCTTGGCGGCCTGATAATAGGCCTGCGGGATTGATTGAAGGCCAGCGTAGGCAAGCAGCGCAACAAGGCTGGTCCAGTGCCATACATCCATTACAACCAATGTGGCCCAAGCATCAAACGGGTCTTGGGTGTAGTTGTAATCAAACCCCAAAGCCGCCAGCGTGTGGCCGAGCAGACCAATATCAACCCGCCCGAAAATTTGCCAGATTGTGCCAACCACATTAAACGGGATCAGTAGCGGCAGCGACATTAAGACGAGACAGAATGAGGCCCAAAAGCCCTTTTTCGGCATGTTCAGGGCTATGAAAATACCGAGCGGTACTTCAATTGCCAAAATGATGGCAGAAAATAAAAGCTGCCGTCCGAGCGCGCTATGCAAGCGCTCTGACTGGATCATCTCTTCAAACCAGCCCACACCTTCCCAGAAAAACTCATTGTTTCCGAACGTGTCTTGCACCGAATAATTGACTACCGTCATCAGCGGAATAACTGCGGAAAAGGCGACCAGTATCAGCACTGGCAACACCAGAAACCACGCTTTGTTATTTTGTGTTTTTTCCATCAGCGCGCCAGCCCTTCAACACGCCAATCATTGGCATAAACACTGATTTTTGTTGGATCAAACACCACGCGATTTTGTGTCGCCGATACATCTTCGCCTTCACCGGCAATCATATTGAAAGGCACACCTGCCACCTCACCGCGCACGATACGATGGCGGCCAACATCCTCAATGCGCTTTAAGGTGAAGGGTAATCCGCCTGTATTGGCCAATTTGGCAAATTCTGGCCGGATACCAATTTGCATGCGACCTTCAACGGATTTGTATCCGGTGCCAAGGGCAATAGTCTCGCCATTGATTACGGCAGTATTGCCTTCAATTTTGGCATCCAGAAAATTCATCCCGGGCGATCCGATGAAATAGCCGACAAATGTATGAGCCGGCGTTTCAAATAAATCTTGCGGCGTACCCAGCTGCACCACTTTGCCCTCCGACATAACCACAACCTTGTCCGCAAATGTCAGCGCTTCGGTCTGGTCGTGGGTGACATAGATCATCGTGTGGCCAAACTCGCGATGCAGGGATTTAAGCTGCGTTCGCAACTCCCATTTCATTTGCGGGTCAATCACAGTGAGTGGCTCATCAAACAAAATGGCATTGACATCTTCGCGCACCATGCCGCGCCCAAGACTGATTTTTTGTTTAGCATCGGCGGTTAGTCCGCGCGCTTTGCGGTCAAGCCGGTCTTCCATGCCAATCATGCGGGCAATATGAGACACGCGGGCAGCAATATAGGCCGCATCCTTACCGCGATTGCGCAGTGGAAACGCCAAGTTCTCGCGCAAAGTCATGGTGTCGTAGACCACGGGAAACTGGAAGACTTGGGCAATATTCCGTTCAGCTGTGGGTGCGTCGGTAACATCCTTGTCGCCAAACAACACCCGCCCATGGCTTGGCCGTACAAGGCCTGAAATAATGTTGAGTAATGTGGTTTTACCACAGCCCGACGATCCAAGCAGTGCATATGCCCCGCCGTCTTGCCAGACATGGTCCATTTGCTTGAGCGCAAAATCGGCATCGTTTTGTGGATTATTGCTATAGCTGTGTGCCAGTTTTGATAAAGTAATTTGCGCCATTTATGCCGCCATCGCGTAAGCGGCAGGGGCAACCAAAGCGCCGCCTTGGCTGAACAAATAGACATGCATGGGGTCAAGCCACACTGATAGATTTTCACCGGGCGCCAAGTGATGCACGCCATGCACCAAACCAACCCACCGGTTTGTGCCATGCATCAAATGGAGGAAGGTTTCAGAGCCGGTGATCTCCGTCACAGATAAAATGGAGGGCAACTCAACAGCGCCCGCTGATTGTTTGTGCAAATCCAAATGATTGGCGCGAAAACCAGCCTGATAATTGCCATCAGGCAAAGCGGAGAATGACCCGGTTGCAGGCACCTTTGCCGCATGACCAAAATGAATATGGTTCCCATTTTTGCTCACGCTCATGAAATTCATCGGCGGGTCTGAAAACACAGCGGCTGTAATCGCATCAGCTGGCATTCGATAGACATTCGGTGTCGGGCCAAATTGCGTCACCCGGCCTTCGCTCAAAGTGGCCGTATTGCCGCCAAGTAAAAGTGCTTCTTCCGGCTCGGTGGTTGCGTAAACAAAAATAGCGCCCGAAGCTTCAAATATTTTCGGAATTTCCGCGCGCAATTCTTCGCGCAATTTGTAATCAAGATTGGCCAGTGGCTCATCGAGCAATACAAGGCCTGCGCCTTTAACCAAGGCCCGCGCCAAAGCGCAGCGCTGCTGTTGCCCGCCTGAAAGTTCAAGTGGTTTGCGGCTCAGCATAGGTGTCAGTTTCAGCATATCGGCGGTGACGCGAACTGCTTTATCAATTTCAGCTGGCGATTTGCCCATCAATCGCATCGGTGAAGCAATATTGTCATAAACACTCATCCCCGGATAATTGATGAACTGCTGGTAAACCATCGCAACTTTGCGGTCTTGAACGCGCATGCCCGTTACATCTTCACCATTCCAGAAAACGCTGCCTGAAGAAGGCTTATCAAGCCCGGCCATCAATCGCATCAAGCTGGTTTTTCCTGAAAGTGTTGGCCCGAGCAACACATTCATCGAGCCTTTTTCCAGCACCAAACTGGTCTCGTGTATGTGGAAGCGACCCTCCACTTGACGCGTAACGCCTTTGAACTGAAGGCTCATGGCCGTTTTCCCACCACTTGAACTGCGCGCACTTCTGCAGATTTCGCTATCATCGTCTCAGAGATAAACCGTTCAACACCTGCGATTTCATCCGCGGTCATGCGCAGGCCCAACTTGCTGCGCCGCCATATAATATCAGCGGCAGAGCGGGCATATTCATTTTCAATTAACCATAGCACTTCGCTACTCGTCAATGTCGCACCAAAGTCAAAACCGAGATCACCTGCTGTTTTTGCATCGCGCAAAACCTGCCATGCCTCAGTCCCATAAGCGCGGATTAACCTGGTGGCATGGCTTATTTCTAAGAACGGGTAGTCAGCCAATAATTGAGCACGCAACGCCTTGACGCCGTCATGGGGAAAATCACCGCCGGGTAGCGGTACGCCGGCTGTCCAATGGCCGGTGGCCTCCGCGAAAAACGGCAATAAGTTGGCCGCAACTTCTTCGGCCAATTTGCGGTAGGTTGTGATCTTTCCGCCGAACACATTTAGCAAAGTAGCGCCTTTGCCATCCAGTGACAACACATAATCGCGGGTTGCGGCGGTAGCGGAATTTGCGCCGTCATCGAAAAGCGGGCGTACTCCGGAATAGCTCCAAACAATATCGTCTTTTGTGACCGGCCTTACAAAATATTGGCTGGCAAACGTACACAGGTAGGCCTGCTCATCATCTGTGCAGCGGGCTTCAAGGGGTTCACCGTGAAAATCATGATCGGTGGTGCCGATCAAAGTGAAATCCTGTTCGTACGGGATAGCAAAAATTATACGGCCATCCTGGCCTTGGAAGAAATAGCACTTATCGTGATCAAATAGCCGCCGGGTGACAATATGGCTGCCGCGCACCAGCCGGACCCCTTGCTTGGATTGAATATGCGCGACATCACGGATGACATTTTCGACCCACGGGCCTGCCGCATTGACGAGAGCCCGCGCGCTGACCACACGTGTCCCCGTTGAGCTTTGGAGCGTGATTTGCCAAAGACCATTATCGCGGTTTGCGGAAATAACTTTGGTTCCGACTAAAATTTCAGCACCCCGAGCTTGCGCGTCGCGTGCATTCAAAACCACCAAACGCGAGTCTTCCACCCAAACGTCAGAATATTCAAAGGCGCGTGTAAATTTCGGTTGGAGCGACACGCCTGCCGGATCACGTGTCAAGTCAATAGTCGCAGTGCTTGGGAGGATTTTTCGCCCGCCGAGCGTATCATATAAAAACAGGCCGAGCCGGATGAGCCAAGCCGGCCGGCGGCCCTTCATCCAAGGCATTATAAACGATAACAGTCTTGATGTCGGCGTGTCGCCTTCGAACCGCATATCGCGGTGATAGGGCAACACAAACCGCATGGGCCAAGCTATGTGCGGCATTGCAACCAAAAGTGTTTCGCGCTCGGCTAGCGCTTTGGCAACCAACCTAAACTCGAAATATTCAAGGTAGCGCAGCCCGCCGTGAAACAACTTGGTTGATGCGCTCGACGTGGCCTGTGCCAAATCACCCATTTCAGCCAGGACAACTGAAAGCCCGCGGCCCGCCATGTCGCGCGCGATGCCGCATCCATTAATGCCGCCTCCAATAATGAAGACGTCGATCGGTGATGATACAACTGTACTGGCAAGCACGTCGTTTCCTCCCCGATTCAACGCTAGACATTAAGAAAGCCCCTTCACGATCGCATGTCAACATAAATGTTCGTTTTATGCGCGCTTTAATGCAAAGCGAGGATTTTCGATCTTTTATATGGTGAAAGCGATTTTAAGTAGGGTGGGGATAGAAATTCGCAAAATTTCGAAAATTTGCCAAATGCGTTATGGCACGATTTTTAGAGGCTGCGCTGCAGTCCCTTTTTAAGGTCGTCAGCGACTTTTCTATTGTAAGCCGGGATTGCTTGGCATTATCAGACTGTTGCCGTACCGCATTTTACAATATCCAATGCGGGCAGGGCTCAGGAACGATTATGGCTTTAAGTTTTCGGCAGGCTGAAATTCTTGAAATCGCGCGGCAAGAGGGGCGCGTTGTTGTTGAGGCATTAGCCGAGCGCTTCCAAGTGACATTGCAAACGATCCGCCGTGATTTAACGGAATTGGCCGATGTGGGATTGCTTGACCGTGTGCATGGCGGCGCTGTGGCGCGTACCGGAGTTAACAACATTGGTTATGAGGAACGCCGCAGAATGAACGAGGCCGCTAAGGCAGCGATCGGCCGTGCCTGCGCCAAGTCTATCCCCAATAATTCTTCGATTATTATGAACCTTGGCACCACTACGGAAGCGGTGGCGCGCGAATTGTTGAAGCACACCGATATCACGGTTGTGACCAATAATATCAATGTTGCCAATATTTTGCTCGCCAATGAAACATGTGAAATCATGGTTGCAGGCGGTGCGCTTCGCCGGTCTGACGGCGGACTGGTCGGTGACCTCACATCAGAGTTTATTCAACAATTCAAAGTTGATTACGCCGTTATTGGCGCTTCGGCCTTAGATCGTGACGGCGACCTATTGGATTTTGATGTGACTGAAGTGCGGGTGTCGCGGGCAATTATCAGGCAAGCACGGAAAGTGTTTCTTGTGACAGATGCCTCCAAACTCGGCCGCTCCGCGCCGGTTCGCCTTGGCTCGCTCGCTGATATAGATATTGTCTTTACAGACGTTCCCTTGCCGGAAGATTTGAAGCTGAAATGCGACGAGTGGGAAACCGAGGTTCAGGTTTGCGGTGTTTTTGCAGCTCCAGTCAGTGACGAAAACGCAATATCATGACCCGAATATAGGATCGCAATTCGCATTGATTTTTATCGGTGCCTTGCAGCCTTCCCAGCGGTTTGCCAATCACGCAGGATAAGGCTTTGGCCGCCTTTTGCCGGTCATCAACTTTGAAAACCGTTAATGCGGAAGACGTGCAATGCGGAAGACGTGCGATGCAGAAGATGTGCAATGCAGAAGATGTGCCGCGAAAATTGTGA
This sequence comes from Limoniibacter sp., assembly GCA_031422195.1. Classification (GTDB taxonomy): domain Bacteria; phylum Pseudomonadota; class Alphaproteobacteria; order Rhizobiales; family Rhizobiaceae; genus JALOTE01. The sequence continues at coordinate 6,646 of JANOPZ010000106.1, forward strand.
CGAATGCAGGTGGTGTTGTTCAATCTGATTTTATACGCCACCGCACAAAAAGCGTTCATCGCGGTCCCGCCGCAGAGCTGTTGGATTTGCTTTACGCGCTCGACCCGTTGGTGCTGCGCTGGGGCAGATAAATATAATCTGCCGAAATTGAGTTTGACAGTTTCAACAAATTCCACGAACCTCGATCGACGGTGACCTTAGGGAACTTCTATCAGCAATTCTTTGAGGGAGGCGCGTGCAATAATTGGCAACGGGAATAACCTGAAAATCAACGTCGCCACATGGGAGGATTCAATGATTAACCGCAGACGTTTTGGCATTTTGGCAGCCGCTACAGCTTTTGCCCTGTCTTCAACTTTTGTCATGGCTCAAGACAAAGGCCTTATCGGCATTTCAATGCCTACAAAATCATCAACCCGCTGGATTTCAGATGGCGAATCGATGGTGAAAGAGTTCACCACCAAAGGTTACACCACTGATCTGCAATATGCTGAAGACGATATTCCCAATCAGCTCGCGCAAATTGAAAATATGGTCACCAAGGGTGTTAAAGTTCTGATTATTGCCGCTATCGACGGCACAACGCTTTCAGATGTTTTGCAAAAAGCAGCAGATGTCGGCATTAAAGTGTTTGCTTATGACCGCCTGATTTCGAAAACGGCCAATGTCGATTACTACACAACATTTGATAATTTCGGCGTCGGCGTTTTGCAGGGCAATTCATTGATTGCTGGCCTCAAAGAGCGCTTTGGTTCGGTTAAGCCTTGGAACGTTGAATTGTTTGGCGGTTCGCCGGACGATACCAATGCGTTTTACTTTTATGATGGCGCCATGTCTGTGCTTCAGCCGCTGATTGATTCCAAAGATATAATGATTGTTTCTGGCCAAGTGGGCATGGAAACCGTTGGTACCTTGCGTTGGGATGGTGCTGTTGCACAGGCCCGTATGGATAACCTTTTGTCAGCCAATTACACTGACAAAAAAATTCATGGTGTCCTGGCACCTTACGACGGCCTGTCACGCGGCATCATTTCATCACTCAAAGGCGTTGGTTATGCACCGGGCGCTGAAATGCCAATTGTCACGGGTCAGGATGCTGAACTGCCATCGGTCAAAGGCATGATGGCTGGCGAGCAGTATTCAACCGTGTTCAAAGACACCCGCGAACTTGCCAAAGTAACGGCAACCATGGTGGACACTGTGCTTCAGGGTAAAGAGCCAGAAATAAACGACACTAAAACCTATAATAATGGCGTCAAGATTGTGCCGTCTTATTTGCTAACACCTTATTCAGTCGGCAAAGACGATATCACCAAACAGCTGGTTGAATCGGGTTATTACACACAAGACCAAATCGACAATTAATCTTGAGCTTAAAGCGGGCTCTGCACTTGCGAGGCCCGCTTTTTTTCGAATAGCTGGCCGCGGGAGTGGCCGTAAACTGACCAAATAAGCTTTTGCGGGCGGGCAAAACACATGCAACCGAACATCCAGCCGATTTTGGAAATGCGGGGCATCACCAAAACATTTCCGGGTGTCAACGCGCTGAAAGATGTCGAACTGACGGTTTATCCCGGTGAAATCCATGCTGTCGTTGGTGAAAACGGGGCAGGCAAGTCAACCCTGATGAAAGTGCTATCAGGGGTTTATCCGTACGGCAGTTATTCTGGCGATATTGTCTTTGAGGACCAGACCCGCAAGTTTAACGCCATTTCAAACAGCGAAGATATTGGTATTATCATCATCCACCAAGAGCTGGCTTTAGTGCCGCTTTTATCCATTGCTGAAAATATATTTCTTGGCCATGAACCCGCCAAAAATGGCATTATCAATTGGTACGAGGCTTTTGCCCGCACCAAGGCTTTGTTGGATAAGGTTGGTCTTAAGGAGCACCCCAACACGCTGATTACCAATATTGGTACCGGCAAGCAGCAGCTTGTTGAAATTGCAAAAGCGCTCAATAAAAAAGTAAAATTATTGATCCTTGATGAACCGACGTCTTCGCTCAACGAGCATGATTCAAATGCGCTGCTTGACTTGCTCAAAGCGTTTAGAGCGCAGGGTATTTCATCGATCCTGATCACGCATAAGCTCAATGAAGTCATGAAGGTTGCTGATCACATCACAGTGATACGCGATGGTAAAACTGTGGATTTGCTGGATGTGAAAAGCGGTGAGGTCAATGAAGACCGTATCATTAAGGCTATGGTCGGGCGAGAATTGACAGACCGCTTTCCGCCACGTTTGCCCAACATCGGTTCACCCGTTTTTGAAGTGACCAACTGGAACTGTTACCACCCGCTCCATGCCGACCGCCACTTCATCAAGAATGTATCATTCAATGTAAATGCCGGTGAAGTGGTTGGTATTGCAGGCCTGATGGGTTCTGGCCGCACAGAATTAGCGATGTCGTTGTTTGGGCGTGCATGGGGTCAAAAAATCAGCGGAGAGGTAAAAATCCACGGTAAGCTGGTCAATGTTTCGAGCATTCCAAAGGCGATGAAGGCTGGTATGGCCTACGCAACCGAGGATCGTAAAACTTATGGGCTCGTGTTGATCGACCACATTAAACACAATGTGACGCTTGCGAACTTGCATGGTGTTTCGAGCCGGATGGTTATCGATGATCAGCAAGAACTGGGTGTAGCCAATAAATACCGCAAAGAATTAGCCATCCGTTCCAGCGGCGTGTTCCAAACTACAGTAAACCTGTCTGGCGGAAACCAACAAAAAGTAGTTTTGGCAAAATGGCTGTTTTCCAGCCCCGATATTTTGATTTTGGATGAGCCGACGCGCGGTATTGATGTTGGCGCAAAATCTGAAATTTACGGAATCATTAATGAGCTGGCGGCGCAAGGCAAAGCCGTCATTGTGATTTCATCGGAAATGCCAGAATTGCTGGGAATTTCAGATCGGATTTATGTCATGAATGAGGGACGATTTGTGGCTGAAATGCCAACCAAAGAAGCCAGCCAAGAAAAAATTATGCGCGCAATTATGAAATCATGGAACGCTTGACATGAGCCAGACCCCTCTTGAGGCGCAGGCCAGCCCTGACATAATGCGCTTTTTGAAAGCCAATATCCGCGATTATGCGCTGTTGCTGTCACTGTTGGCAATCATGGTTTTCTTCCAGTTCACCACGAATGGCACGTTGTTCAAGCCGATTAATATTACCAATTTGATCCTGCAAAACAGCTACATCATCATCATGGCGCTGGGCATGTTACTGGTGATTGTTGCCGGGCATATTGACCTGTCTGTAGGTTCTGTCTCTGGTTTTATTGGTGCGGTTGCAGCCATTATGATGGTTTCGCTGAAACTGGACCCGTTTTTGTCCGTCGTCGCTTGCATTTTCTTAGGAGCGTTGATCGGGGCTGCTCAAGGGTATTTTGTAGCGTATCACAAGATACCGGCGTTTATTGTGACACTTGCTGGTATGCTCATCTTTAAGGGCTTGTCACTCACCGTTTTGGGCGGTGCATCGGTTGGCCCGTTTCCGAAATCGTTTCAGCTTCTTTCGTCGGGCTTTGTGCCTGATGTTTTCACATTCCAATTGTCTGGCGGGCCATTTAATCTTTTAGCGTTGATTATTGGCGCTGCCACGACTGCGCTCATTATCTATTTCAATTTCAAAGAGCGTAACAACCAATTGAAATATGGCTTGGCGGAAGAGCCAGCGATTATTTTCTACGGACGTAATATTCTTATCACGTTTGCTTTCCTTGGATTTTCGTTTGTGATGGCCAGCTATAAGGGCCTGCCCAATGTGCTCATCGTGATGTTCACACTGATCGCTTTGTTTGTTTTTATCACCACCCGCACAACATTTGGCCGCCGCGTTTATGCGATGGGCGGCAATGAAAAGGCAGCTAAGCTTTCAGGCATCAACACCGAGAAAATGACGCTTGGCATATTCACCATCATGGGCGCGCTTGCGGGCCTTGCAGGGCTGGTTTTTGCGGCGCGCCTGAATGTTGCCACGCCAAAAGCAGGCCTCGGTTTTGAACTTGAAGTCATCGCCGCTTGCTTCATTGGCGGCGCTGCGGTTACCGGCGGTGTTGGCAAGATCATCGGGGCCGTTATTGGCGCTTTCATCATCGGCGTTATGAACAACGGTATGTCGATTATGGGAATTGGTATTGACTGGCAGCAGGTGATTAAAGGTGTCGTTTTGATGCTGGCTGTGTTCTTGGATGTCTATTACAAAAACAAGGGTTGAGTTTTGAGCAAAGCTTGCAACCCTAACTTAAAAGGCAAATAGCAGACCCAAATAGCAGACAAACGTCAAATCTCAGCGTCAAGCCGCTAGCAAATAGGGCAGCGCTGTATGCCGCCCAATTCATGTGTGATGTTACAGCTTTGCCAAACCGTTTGGCGCTTCCCGGACCATAGTGAAATGAAGCGGATCAAAAGCCGGCCAAATTTGAGTGTGCTAACCGGTGTACCTTTCAACTGATTGCTTTAATCAGATCAACAAAACACCGCTCTCGCCATTTACGGGCGTTTACGATCAGCCTAATTTATCGAGTTTACGTTGCATCAAAGAAATCTGGTCGCGCAGTTCGCTGAGTTCTGTTCGATCTTCGGCGGGTTTCGTTTCGGTCGCGTCTTGGGGTTCAGGTGCAGAAACCGGCAAGCCGAAAGGCGACATCATGCGCATGGCTTGCTGAAACATATCCATATTGCGCCGCACCTGGGATTCCACCAGCTTGACAACTTGGCCGGATTTTAAGACTTCGATCGGGTTTTGGGTAAACAGCTCCGCCATCTCTTCGCGCATGAGCTGTTGATCTTTGGTAAAGCTGGCCATGGATTGCTCAAGGAAGCTGGGTACAAGCGTTTGCATCTGGTCGCCATAAAGACCGATGAGCTGCCGCAGAAACGGTATGGGCAGCATGGTTTCACCGTTTTTATTTTCAAGGTCGAAGATTATTTGGGTCAAAACGCTGTGCGTTAAATCGTTGCTGGTTTTGGCGTCTTCAACTTCAAATTCCTCACCTCGTTTGACCATTTCGGCTAAATCTTCAAGTGTCACGTAAGTGGAGGTGCCGGTATTATAAAGGCGGCGGTTGGCATATTTCTTTATAACGGTAGGTCCATCAGTTTTTGCCATAGTTCGCTCCTAAAAACGCAGAAAAACAACTAAAAAGCGTAATTGTTGATTGTCTTAGTTGCAGTGCGGCAAAACGCAATGCGTTTCTTGCTGCATGATAAAACTGGCCTGCTTGTATCAGACAGGCAGAAATTCATGGCTGCACTGCGCAAGGGCGACTGGGCAAAGCTGAAATCCATGTTAAAAAGAGATAAGTGAAAATAATAAATTGAAAAGTTGGAGGAACCCCATGTCTGAAACTATCGTCATTGCGAGTGCCGCGCGCACGCCCGTTGGATCATTTAATGGCGCTTTTGCCGACACTTCCGCACATATTTTGGGTTCTATCGCGATCAGAGCCGCATTGGAACGCGCTGGCGTTGAGCCGGGCGCGGTTGATGAAGTGATTATGGGCCAAATTTTGACAGCGGGCGCCGGCCAAAACCCTGCGCGTCAGGCGGCAATGGCAGCGGGCATTCCAAATGAGGCAACCGCTTGGGGGCTTAATCAACTCTGCGGTTCGGGCCTTCGCGCCGTGTCCATTGGCATGCAGCAGATCGCAATGGGCGACGCGACAATTATTGTTGCTGGCGGACAGGAATCGATGTCGATGTCACCCCACTGCGCCCATTTGCGTTCGGGCACGAAAATGGGCGACATGAAAATGGTCGATACCATGCTGAAAGACGGTCTTACGGATGCGTTTTTTGGTTATCATATGGGCAACACCGCTGAAAATGTGGCGCGCCAGTGGCAGCTCAGCCGAGAGGATCAAGACAATTTCGCTGTGGCTTCGCAGAATAAAGCTGAAGCGGCACAAAAAGCGGGTCGTTTCAAAGACGAAATTGTGCCGGTCACACTCAAAACCCGTAAGGGTGATGTCGTGGTTAGCGATGATGAATATATCAAACACGGCACCACACTTGAAGGTATTGCCAAGCTGCGCCCAGCCTTTGATAAAGAAGGCACAGTTACTGCGGCCAATGCATCGGGTCTCAATGATGGCGGCGCGGCAATCGTTTTGATGACAGAAAAAGAAGCCAACCGCCGTGGCATCACGCCAATGGCGCGGATTGTATCTTGGGCAACCGCAGGTGTTGATCCGCAAATTATGGGAACCGGCCCTATTCCATCATCGCGGCTTGCCTTGAAAAAAGCCGGTTGGAAGGCCGAACAGCTTGATCTGGTCGAGGCCAATGAGGCTTTTGCGGCGCAGGCCTGTGCCGTCAACAAAGACATGGGCTGGGACCCTTCAATCGTCAACGTCAATGGCGGCGCTATTGCGATTGGCCATCCTGTTGGCGCATCGGGCGCACGTATTTTGAATACGCTATTGTTTGAGATGGCCCGCCGCGATGCCAAACGCGGACTTGCAACGCTGTGTATTGGCGGCGGCATGGGCGTTGCGCTAACGATTGAGAGATAACAATTAATAAGCCTTTTGGGAGGGGATAAAATGACTAAAGTTGCACTTGTTACGGGAGGCACGCGCGGGATAGGCGAAGCGATATCTGTGGCGCTTAAAGCGGCGGGTTATACCGTTGCCGCAAACTATGCGGGCAATGATGAGGCTGCGGCTGCTTTCACCGCGGAAACCGGCATTCCGGCCTATAAATGGTCGGTTGCTGATTATGAGGCTTGCGCGGCTGGGATTGCCAAAGTTGAGGCCGAACTTGGGCCAATTGCGGTTCTCGTGAATAATGCCGGTATCACCCGCGATGCGATGTTTCACAAAATGACGCCGCAAATGTGGAACGAAGTGATTGGCACCAATTTGAACGGTGTGTTTAACATGACGCAGCCCATCTGGGGCGGGATGCGCGACCGAAAGTTTGGCCGCGTGATTACGATTTCATCGATCAACGGGCAAAAAGGCCAAATGGGGCAGGTCAATTACTCTGCGTCGAAGGCTGGTGATATTGGGTTTACCAAAGCGCTGGCCCAAGAGGGCGCGCGCGCTGGCATTACCGTCAACGTGATTTGCCCCGGCTATATTGGCACCGATATGGTCAAAGCCATGGATGAAAAAGTGCTGAACGAACGGATTATTCCGCAAATTCCGGTCGGGAGACTGGGGACACCAGAAGAGATTGCGCGTTGCGTGGTGTTTTTGGCGGCTGATGAGGCCGGGTTTATTACCGGCTCCACAATATCGGCCAATGGCGGTCAGTATTTCGCTTAGAGGTACCATGGGTTGAATTTAGTCATCCCCGCGCTTGTTGCGGGGTTGACGAAGTAAAATCCTGCTAAAACTTCGTGGTTCGAGACGCTGCTGACCGGCTTCTCGCCACAAACGATAGGGAAACTCAGCGATTATTCGTCGCCGAGCAATGCCATATGAATAATTCCGCCGAGCGCGCCGCCAACCAATGGAGCAATCAAGAACAGCCACAATTGCTGCAATGCCCAGCCGTCTGCAAACAGAGCAACGCCGATTGAACGGGCGGGATTAACTGAGGTATTGGTCACTGGAATTGAAATCAGGTGGATCAAAACGAGAGCCAGACCGATGGCAATTGGGGCAAAGCCCGCAGGCACGCGGCTTGTGGTTGCACCAAGGATGATGATCAAAAAGAATGCTGTGAGCACAATTTCGATGATTAACGCTGACATCATGGAATAGCCGCCCGGCGAATGTTCGCCATAGCCGTTTGAAGCAAAGCCACCGGCTGCAAAACCTGCTTTGCCAGATGCGATGAGATAAAGCGTTGCTGCTGCAACAATGGCACCTGCAACTTGTGCCGCAATATAAAAGGCCAAATCAGACATTTTGAACCGGCCCGCCACTGCGAGACCCAAAGAAACTGCCGGGTTAAAATGACCGCCAGATATGCCGCCAACAGCATAGGCCATCGTCAATACAGTCAGGCCAAAGGCGAGCGATACACCAACAAAGCCAATACCCAGATCAGGGTAAGCCGCTGCAAGAACTGCACTTCCGCAACCGCCAAAGACAAGCCAAAATGTTCCAATAAATTCTGCACTTAAACGCCGAGTCATAGTCATGATCTGTCCCCACTTTGCTAAAACACATGTTTAACAGTTGTAAGATGTTAATGCATTGACATGACAGTTGTGAATAGACTTCGTATTTTATCGCCATTTTTGGCCCAAACCTTAACAGATTAGGCGCTATTGCCACTGAAAAAACACGACGAAACAAATCTAAATGCTAAGTATTGTGTTTAAGGACAGCAATAATACTATAGGCAGGCTAGAACGAAACAAGAAATCGGCTCCGCCTCTGATTCGTCGCCCATTCGTTCCATTCCCGTTCGCAGTGTTAACGAAAATCACTCAAATTCACTGTTTTGTCTTAACTAAGTGTTTGGAATGATTAATATTTATCAGAAAGTCAGGCTTTAGCGTAAGCGCAAGTTTTGCATGATAATGGTTTGTTCACACCGGTTAACGCCGTAGGGTGAATTGGCGATCCAAATCTGGTTTGACGATCTACATCTTGTGCCAAAATGGACGTGGTGTGCTAGATAGTGCCGTGAACAAACCACGAAAGCCAATTTAACAGTGATTCGTCGCCGATTCGTTCCGCGCGCGTTCCACAGGTTAACTTAGAGGCGTTTTATCTTTGATTTTTGCGGCCGGGTTGCCTAATTGGTAGATGGACGACCGGTGCTTGGCCGGAACAGCGATTGGCATATTGGTTAGCTTGATGTTGAATATGCCACAAAATTTTAGAAAATCGCCCTATTCAGGCCAAGGCGTGACAGCCGTCCTCGGGCCGACCAATACCGGTAAAACGCATTACGCCATTGAGCGGATGGTCAGCCATGCCACCGGCGTGATCGGCTTGCCGCTACGGCTTTTGGCGCGCGAGGTTTATACGCGTGTGGTTGAGAAGGTTGGTGTTAATAATGTTGCACTGATCACAGGCGAAGAAAAAATCCTACCGCCATTTGCGCGCTATCAGGTTTGCACAGTGGAGGCATTGCCAAGCCAAACCAATGCTGAGTTTGTGGCTATAGACGAAGTGCAGCTTTCGGCTGATCTTGAACGCGGGCATATGTTTTCAGCCCGCACGCTGAATTTGCGCGGACGGGCTGAAACATTGCTGCTTGGCTCTGATACTGTTGCGGGTATTTTGAAAAAGCTATTGCCGGGGCTCACCGTGACCAGTCGCCCGCGGCTTTCAACACTCATGTATGCGGGTGAAAAAAAAATCACACGGCTGCCGCGTCGCAGTGCAATTGTGGCGTTTTCGGCTGACGAGGTTTACGCGATTGCCGAACTTGTGCGTCGCCAGCATGGCGGAGCGGCTGTTGTGATGGGGGCGTTATCGCCCCGCACCCGCAACGCGCAGGTGGAACTTTATCAGAGCGGCGATGTTGAATATCTGGTTGCAACAGATGCCATCGGAATGGGTTTGAATTTAGATGTTGACCATGTGGCATTCGCGCAAAATTTCAAATTTGATGGCCATCAATACCGCGAGTTAACGCCTGCCGAATATGGCCAGATTGCCGGTCGCGCCGGCCGCCATGTCAAAGACGGGACATTTGGCGTGACGGGGCAAGTCGGGCCGCTTGACGAAGAATTGGTGGAGCGCCTGCAAACCCATCAGTTTGAGCCCGTGCGCACGTTGCAATGGCGCACCTCGGATTTGGATTTTGCGTCGGTGGAAGCGCTGCTGGCGTCGCTCGATACATTGCCGAGCGATCAAATGCCGAATGTTGAAGGCCTATCGCGCGCGTTGCCGACAACCGATCACCGTTCATTGATGCTGTTATCACGTGATGAGTTGGTGATGCGCTATGCCACCAGCAAGCCCAATGTGAAGCGGTTGTGGGATGTGTGCACTTTGCCGGACTATCGCAAGATTGCGCCTGCGCAACATGCTGATATTATCGCCCAGCTTTACCGTGATCTGTGTACACGGGGCCGTGTCGATGAAGATTATGTGGCAGATCAAGTTAGCCGCGCAGATATTACCGATGGCGAGATCGACACTTTGTCAGCGCGGGTTGCACAAATCCGCACATGGACTTATGTCGCCAACCGTCCGGGTTGGCTTGCAGACCCGACACACTGGCAAGAAAAAACACGCGCGATCGAAGATCGTCTATCGGACGCGTTGCATGATAGGTTGACGAAACGGTTTGTTGATCGCAGGACATCAGTCCTGATGAAGAGGTTACGGGAAAACGTGATGTTAGAGGCTTATGTGGGTTTTGATGGCACTGTAACGGTCGAAGGCCATCATGTCGGCTCACTCTCCGGGTTCCGGTTTACGCCTGACCCGACAGCTGGCGGGCCGGATGCAAAAGCAGTGCAGGGCGCAGCGCAGAAAGCGCTTGGTTTGGAGTTTGAGGCCCGTGCCGCCCGTTTTGCTATTGCTGCAAATGGCGATCTGTCTTTGGGCGCAGACGGCGTGGTACGCTGGCTTGGCTCTGCCGTGGCACAATTGGCGTCTTCAGACGATTGGCTTAAACCACGCGCGGTACTGCTCGCCGATGAGCAGTTGATGGGCTCTACGCGCGACCGTGTTGCGATGCGCATCGACCGGTTTGTCGCTCATACCATTGAAACACATGTTAAACCTTTACAGGATTTGGCACAGGCCGAGCAATTGCTTGGCTTTGCCAAAGGTCTGGCATTTCGTTTGGTTGAAAGCGGCGGTGTTGTTGAACGGCGTACCATCGTTGAAGAAATGAAATCACTTGACCAGACGGCGCGCTCGGCGCTCAGACGTTTGGGTGTGCGCTTTGGTTTTTATTATGTTTTTATGCCTGCGCTGATTAAGCCGCAGCCCGCCGAAACTATCACCATGCTTTGGGCGCTTAAAAACGACGCCAAGGACAAACCAGGCTACGGCGAACCGGTTGCGTTATTGGCGGCGGGCCGCACGTCTTTTGCGCCAAACGCTGAAGTGCTTGCCGATTTTTACCGCCTTGCCGGTTTTGCCGTTCTTGGGAACCGCGCGGTGCGCTTTGATATTTTAGAGCGTTTGGCCGACCAGATCCGCCCCGCGCTGTATTGGAAAGAGGGCGTTGAAGTGCGCCCTGAGGCTGGTTTTGGTAAAGCCTCATTTTTTGTGACGCCCGGCATGATGTCGATTTTGGGGGCGACGCACGATGATATGGTAGCGGTGCTGTCTGTGCTTGGTTATCGTAGCCAACCGATGCCAAAGGCTGAATTTGATATTAAATTGGCGAATGTAAAGCTCGTTGTTCCGGCAAAGCCGGTGGAAGACACAACGCCTAAGTTTGAGGTTGTGATTGCCGCGCCGCATGCACAAGCTGCTGCCGAAGCGATGGCAGAAGCTGCGGCCCAAGAAACAGCGGCCCAAGAAACAGCGGCTCTAGAAACAGCGGCTCTAGAAACAGTTGCTCCAGAAACAACGGCTCTAGAAGAGCCGGTTGTGGACGCTGATGTTGCAGAAGCCTTGCAACCGGTGGAAATTGCGGAAGAGGCAGCAGCTGCGCCAGTTGAAGAAGCCAAGCCGGTTTTAATCTGGCGTGTAGCGCGCGCTGAACGCCCTGTACCAGTGCGGCCAAATTTCCGTGCCAGAAATAACAATAATACGGCAACGCCCGCTGTTGAAGGTGAAGCGCCCAAGCCGCGTTTTGAGCGCAAGCCAAAAACCGACAATCCTAATGCTACGCCAAATCAGAATAGGCCCGTTGGTGAAAAACCGAAATTTGATAGGTCGCGGTTTGAAAAGGCTAGGAATGCCGACGGGACGCCTATGGACGAAAAGCCAACTGGGCAGAAGTTTGACAAACCGAAATTTGAAAAACCGAAATTTGACAAACCGAAATTTGACAAACCAAAGTTCGAAAAGCCTAAATTTGATAAGCCAAAATTTGAAAAGCCTGTTGATCCAGATTCGCCTTTTGCCAAATTGGCAGCACTCAAAGATCGTATGAAGTCATAAAAAGCGATGAAAGTTGGGGCCAATGCGCTTCGGCAGGAAATGCGGCTTGATAAATGGCTGGTTTATGCGCGGTTTTGCAAAACGAGGTCACAAGCGGCAGGTTTGGTTGCAGGCGGCATTCGGATCAACGGCCGAAAGATTGAAAAGCCGGATACCAAACTGCACGAAGGTGATGTTTTAACCGTAGCGATTGCGGCAGAGGTTCAGCTTATACGGGTGTTAATTTTGGCCGAACGTCGCGGTTCACCGGTTTTAGCGCATGATATGTACGAGGTTTTGCCACAGAGCGGCGGAATTTTGGAATGAGAATGCGGACACTATGTCCAACTCAGATTGTCTTGCGCTGACAAACCAAAAAAGTTAGGCGCATAATAAGAAGCCATTGCTGATAGCGGCAGCTGGATTAAAGGGTTGGATTAGATACGCATGACTTACATCGTCACTGATAATTGCATCAAATGTAAATATATGGATTGCGTCGAAGTGTGCCCGGTCGATTGCTTTTACGTCGGCGAAAATATGCTTGTTATTCACCCTGACGAATGCATTGACTGCGGTGTGTGTGAGCCTGAATGCCCTGCTGACGCTATTAAGCCTGACACTGAGCCGGGACTTGAAAAATGGTTGAAAATTAACACACAATATGCGGCTCTATGGCCTAACATCACATCTAAAGGTGAAGCACCAGCTGATGCCAAGAGTTTTGATGGCGAAACTGGCAAGTTCGAGAAATATTTTTCGCCAGAACCCGGCGAAGGTTAACCAGCGGCATTATCGGCTTAACCAAATCGGGTTAACCAAATCGGGTTAACCAAGTCTATTAACGATAATAATGGTCACACAACTGCATCTATCCCCGTTTAATATACTGTGTCATTGATTCGCCGCCTTGTTTGTGCTATGGGTCAGCCACAATGACATTTTCCGTAAAATTCAGCTGTCTGTCGGGCCCCAAGTCTTAAATTGATTCCGTATGGCCGCCCGCACGGCAGTTCGCCAGTGCGGTCGCAATTGTTGAAGTGTGGAAACAAGGCATTGCCTAAGAGGCCGTAAAAACGGCCCAAACCGGTAAACAGGAGCGATTATAACCAATGGCTGCACTCAAAAAACCAGCAGTATTGACCCGTCACGGCTTTAAGACAGGTGAGCAGATTGTATATCCGGCGCATGGTGTGGGCACCATTGTGGCGATTGATGAGCAAGAAGTGGCTGGCATGAAGCTAGAGCTTTTTGTTATCGATTTTGAAAAAGATAAAATGCGCCTGAAAGTGCCAGTTGCAAAAGCGCAAGCTATTGGCATGCGCAAATTGGCTGAAACAGATTTTGTTGAGCGTGCTTTGCGTGTGGTTCAAGGCCGCGCGCGGATCAAGCGCACCATGTGGTCTCGCCGTGCGCAAGAATATGATGCAAAAATTAATTCCGGCGATTTGCTATTTATTGCTGAAGTGGTGCGTGATTTGTATCGCGCAGATAACCAGCCTGAGCAATCTTATTCGGAACGTCAGCTTTATGAAGCTGCGCTGGACCGGATGGCCCGTGAGGTTTCAGCGGTGCGATCGTTATCTGAAAATGAGGCCGTTCGTTTGATCGAGACTAATTTGCAGAAAGGCCCGCGCGGGCGCAAAGCTGCCAACGAGACCGACGTGGATGATGAAGCCGAGATTGAAGAAGAGGCCGCAGCGGCTTAATCTCAAGTCATTGTTATAATTAGAAAAAGTCCGGTAGAAATACTGGACTTTTTTATTGCCGTATATTTTGGTTGCATGTCGATGTTGAACATCACACCTTTGTGAAGTGATCTTGAGTGAAGTGATCTGCTGCGACGTGATCCAGCCAAGAACTATCCCCGTAATTGTCTTTAGAAAATTCAGTTGAAACTCGAAATAAGGGGTTTGGGATGGCGCGCACTTCTTCATCTGACAGTGGAATGATCCGCGCTGCAATGCGCGCCCCATATCTTGAAAGATCAGAAGAACATGAATTGGCAATTCGCTGGCGCGATACTAAAGATCAAGACGCCCTAAACAAAATCACAACAGCTCATATGCGCTTGGTGATTTCGATGGCCACCAAATTTCGTCATTATGGGCTAAATTCCAGTGACCTGATTCAAGAGGGGCATGTCGGCTTACTGGAAGCGGCTGCTCGTTTTGAGCCAGACCGCGAGGTGCGGTTTTCCACCTATGCGACGTGGTGGATAAGAGCATCCATCCAAGACTATATCTTGCGAAATTGGTCGATTGTTCGCGGTGGCACATCATCTGCTCAAAAAGCATTGTTTTTCAATCTGAGGCGGTTGCGTGCCCGCATTAATCGCGGCGTTGAACAAACCGATACTGCAACGCTCTATACCCAGATTTCAACGGCGCTGGGCGTTTCTATAAAGGATGTCGCACGGATGGATTCCCGGCTTTCTGCGCCAGATTCATCCCTCAACGCACCTGTCAGTGATGACGGTGAAGCAGGTGCCGAGCGCCAAGATTTTCTTGTTGATGACAAGCCTTTGCCTGAAGAGGCCGTTACAATTTTGATAGACACAGAACGCCGCAATACTTGGCTTAATACGGCTTTGGCCGAATTGAATCCGCGCGAGCTGCGAATTATCAAAGAGCGGCGCCTGTCTGAAGACAGCGCCACATTAGAGTATTTGGGCGAACGGCTTGGAATTTCAAAAGAACGGGTTCGGCAGATTGAAAGCCGGGCCTTAAGCAAATTGCGCATTGCGCTTGAACGTGGCGACGCATCGATGGCCGCGATGGAAATACAAGGCTACGGCCATTAAGTTCAATTATCGGCCAACACACGTCCGATAATGGGTTCGCTGATCATTTCACCGCCAAACCCTTGCGCAATGCCAAACGCTCCGGAATAGCCCCAGATTGACCAGCCAAAGCCATTGGCTTCGGCCAATAGGCGTATTTGTCGCAAATAATCAACGCGCCAATCCGCCGGCATTTTGTTAGGGCTGTTCCATTCTTGGTTGATCATTCCGAACTCGCCAAGGACAATTCGTTCCGGCGAAATTTGATTGGATGTGGCGAATTTCGAAGCTGCAGAAAATGATTTCTGCATTTCTGCTTTGAGCTCTGCGGCAGTGTCGATCTGTGCTATCTGTTCCCCCAGATAAGCAATCATGCCGTCGACACGGTGAAAGGGGGCTTTGGCGCGGATGTTATCTTCGATACTGCGTATGGCTGATTTTAAGTCCGCCGCTTCGTAGCGGTCAGGAGGAAATGGCAGCCCGTAGACAAACGGGATAAAATCGCCAGCCCATGTTGCACCCTGATGTGTCAGGAGAAAAGGCGCATATGAATGAAAAGTAAAAATGACGTTTTCGTCGTTAATCACTGACTTTGGCAAATCTTTCAGCATTTCTGCATCGCCCCAGCAGCCGCCGGTCACGACCAATGTCAAGTTTGGTGCAGCTTCGCGCGCAGCTTGATGGA
This sequence comes from Limoniibacter sp., assembly GCA_031422195.1. GTDB lineage: Bacteria > Pseudomonadota > Alphaproteobacteria > Rhizobiales > Rhizobiaceae > JALOTE01. Next base: position 22,079 of record JANOPZ010000106.1, read on the forward strand.
GTTGTTCAATCATGGTTGGCCAGCGTTTTGGTGTCGCATTTTCGCAATCAATGACCGGCTCGTTGATGAGCTCCAACGCTACGCCTGATGTCTCTGCGAGCCGTTTGGCAAAGGATGCCGCAAGTTGCGTATAGGCTACAAACGATTGATCATCAGCCAGCACAGCTTCGATTGCGCCCGGACGTGAACCGCCGCCATCAGGAATTGTGTGCAAATCCACAATGACATTAAGTCCAGCTGATTTGAGGTCAGCAACGGTTGCTTCAATCTCGATAAACAAACGTTCCCGCACGTCTTTGGTTTGATGTGATAAAAAAACGCCGGGATCAATTGGCAGCCGTACAAAATCCAGCCCGTCGGTTTTAAGCGCTTTTAAGGCTTCTGGCGTTACATTCCGCCGCCATTCCGGGAATGGAAATAGAACTTCTGGCTTTGACCATTCGGTTTCTGACGGCCAGCTGGTCCAAAGTTCCATTGAAACGCCGCGTTTAAGTTTAAGCGGTCCGGCCATCGCAGGCGTGTTTGCCAGCGCCAATATTGACACGAGACAAAGACGAATGAGCATCATGGGCTTCATGCTGTGCGGCCTTTCGGTTTGGTTTCAAATCATTATGATTGATCATAAACCAGCTTGCGGCAGGATAAAGACAATTGAACAATCAAGGTGAATATGAAAATCAATTGGCAGGCTGGCTCACCGAACAGGGCCATGCATTTCGCGCGCGGATCTATTACGCCGATACCGATTTCTCAGGTTTTGTCTACCACGCCCGCTATTTAGAATTTCTTGAACGGGGTCGATCAGATTATTTGCGACTTGCCGGCATCCATCACACGGCATTGTTGGCTGGCGAACAGCCTTTGGTTTGGGTGGTCCGCAAAATGGAAATCGATTTTGTGTCACCAGCAAGAATGGACGATATTGTGACTGTCGAAACCATGACTTCTGACATAAGCGGAGCACGTATCGTTATGACACAGAATATGTTTCGCAAAGAGGCCCGCCTTATTTCGGCCAAAGTTGAAGCAGCCATCGTAACGCCCGATGGTCGGCCACGACGTTTCCCTAAAGAGTGGGCCGCTCAGCTAAGACCGGTCGCAACGCTCTGATTTCAATCATTTTAGCGCTTGGTTAACCATAGTTGCACTAGGATATAGTGCCGGAACAGCCAGGATTTGTCTCGTCATCGTTTAACCAACATTGCAAACGAGAAGCGGATTAACTCGCCCACGCGGCCAATGCAGCAAGATGGGCGGCCGACCGGCCATCGACATCGAATTTGGGATATAGATCACTTATGGAGCAGATCGCGCTCGCCGCCCCTGAAGGGCAATACTCGTTGTTTGCATTGTTTCTGCAGGCAGGCTGGGTTGTTAAACTTGTCATGATCGGCCTTCTCATGGCTTCGGTTTGGACTTGGGCAATTATCATTGACAAACTTTTGGCCATGCGGAGACTGCGCGCCGCACTAGACCGATTTGAAGAAATCTTTTGGTCAGGACAATCGCTCGAAGACCTTTACCGCGGTATGTCGGAAAAAAAGACATCGGGCATGAGTGCAATTTTTATGGCGGCAATGCGCGAATGGAAAAAATCATTTGAGCGGGGGGCTAAATCCCCGATTAGTTTGCAAACCCGTATTGACCGCGCCATGGATTTGGCAATTTCTCGTGAGATGGACCAGGTGGAAGGCCGTTTAGCCTTTCTGGCGTCAGTTGGCTCTGCTGCACCATTCATTGGTCTTTTTGGTACCGTTGTTGGTATTATGACATCATTTCAGGCGATTGCCGGTTCAAAATCCACCAATTTAGCCGTTGTTGCACCCGGTATTGCTGAAGCGCTATTGGCCACAGCTATCGGGCTTTTGGCTGCTATTCCAGCGACTATTGCATTTAACAAACTCTCTGGCGATTCAGCAAAGATAGCAGGCCGCCTCGAAGGCTTTGCTGATGAATTTTCCTCAATTTTGTCGCGTCAGATTGATGAACGCGCCGCTAAGGCAGTATAACCCATGGCGATGTCTTCATCCAAAGGCGGTGGATATCAACGCAGGGGCGGTCGCTCCCGCCGCCGCAACTCTTTGATCTCTGATATTAATGTCACACCATTTGTGGACGTAATGCTGGTTCTGCTCATTATTTTTATGGTGGCTGCGCCATTGATGACAGTTGGCGTGCCGGTTGATTTGCCTGAAACACGCGCCGCTGAAATGAATGCACAAACTGAGCCGATTACAGTTTCGATTAACAATGAAGGCCAGGTTTTCATTCAAGAAACCGAAGTTGCGATGGATGATATTGTGCCACGCCTCGAGGCGATTGCTAAAACTGGCTATGAGGAGCGCATTTTTGTGCGCGGTGATCAGGCGTCTGATTACGGCACGGTATTGCGCGTTATGGGGCGTCTTAACGCAGCCGGGTTTAAGAACATCGGCCTTGTTTCATTGCAGGAGCAGGGCGGTTAAGCCGCCGGTGACACAATGAAAGCAGGTCTTTCGACATCTATCCTCATTCATGGCGCATTTTTGGCGGCAGCGGTTTTCACGCTGTCTTCGCCTTCGGCCATGCAGGTTGCAGATGTTCAAGCGATGCCCGTTGATATTATCCCGATCGAGGAACTCACCCAAATTCAAGAAGGGGCAAAACAAGCCCCTAAAACAGAAAAAGCAGCGCCCAAGCCAACCAACCGCCCTGATGTGGTGGCTGACGCTCAAAAAGTGGGTGAAAACAGTCAGGATTTGAAGAACGATCCGGTGCCGGAAACACCTGAAAAGCCGATTGAGAAAACCACAGAGCCGCCGCCAGAAGCACAGCCGACGCCGACACCTGCGCCAGAGCGGCCTGAGCCGGAAAAGGCGGAGCCAAAACCTGTTTCTGAACCGACACCTGAAATTGCGCCTGAAACCAAGCCGCAGCGCGAGGTGGCACCTGATCCCAAGCCAGAGCCGAAACCTGAAGTTAAGCCTGAAGTGACGGATGCTCAAAAAATCGAGACTGAAATAGCCAACGCGGAAAAAGCTGAAGCCAAGAAAGTTGCCGCTGAAAAGGCGGTTGCTGAAAAGCTAGCGCTTGCCGAAGCCGAAAAAGAAGCGGCAGCTGCGAAAGCCATAGCTGAAAAAGCTGAGGCCAAAAAAGCGGCCGACGCAAAAGCCAAGGCTGAAAAAGCAGCAGAAGCAAAAGCGCAAACTGCAGCAACGCAAAAACGCAAAGACGAGGCGGCAAAACAAGCTGCTAAAAAAGCCGCATCGGATTCGAAAGGCGAAAATTTGGAAAACGATATCGCCGCGCTTTTGAACAAGGAAAAAGCTGCGGGTGGTGGTGCAAAAAAATCAACGGATCAGGCGTCTTTAGGTGGCAAAACGACGACGGGCGGCGCAAAATTGTCTGCCAGTGAGATGGATGCGTTGCGCCAGCAAATTCAAGCCTGCTGGAACCCGCCGTTTGGCGTTGATGAAGCCATGGATTTGAAAGTTCAGGTGCAAATAAAACTGACGCCATCGGGCGAGGTTGAAGGTGCTCCTGAGATCAGCTCCAGTGGCGGGAGCGGTGTTCAACGCGCTGCTGCTGAAGCTGCGCGCCGTGCTGTGCTGTCGTGTGCACCGTATAATTTGCCTGCCGATAAATATGATACCTGGCAAAATGTCGTCATTAATTTTGATCCGCAGGATTTGTTTAGATGAGCAAGTCTTTCTACTTTTCGCCCTTTGTTTTTAGTTCAGGACTAGCCCCATGATGAATATCCGCAACCGTTTCAGCATTATCTTTGGCGTGCTTCTCGCGTTGATGGCGTTTGTTACAACGCCGGCCCGTGCGTTGGTGGAAATTGATATCAACCAAGGGAACGTGCAACCCTTGCCGGTCGCCATAACCGATATGATTTCCGGTGATGAGCTCGGCGCGCAGATTTCAGCCGTTATTGCTGCTGACTTGAAGCGTTCCGGCCTGTTTGCCCCGGTTGATAAGGCGGCATTCATCGAGCAGATTAGCAACCCTGACACTGCACCGGATTTCAAAAGCTGGACTGTTCTCAATGCGCAAGCGCTGGTGACCGGCCGCGTGGTCAAAGAAGGCGGGCGTTTGCGCGCAGAGTTTCGCTTATGGGATACGTTCGCCGGCCAGCAGTTGGACGGACAGCAGTTTACGACCGATGCCGGAAATTGGCGGCGCGTTGCGCATATTATTGCCGACGCGATCTATGAACGCTTGACTGGCGAGAAAGGTTATTTTGATAGCCGCGTTGTCTTTGTCGACGAAAGCGGTGGCAAAACCAAACGCACAAAACGTTTGGCGATTATGGATCAGGATGGCGCAAATGTGCGGTATCTCACCAATGGTGATGATCTTGTCATCACGCCGCGCTTTTCGCCCAGCAAACAAGAAATCACCTATATGTCGTTTGGCGGTAACGAGCCGCGGGTTTATTTGTTGCAGCTTGAAACCGGCCAACGCGAATTGCTGGGTGATTTTCCGGGCATGACATTTGCGCCGCGGTTTTCACCCGATGGCCAGCGCGTTGTGCTCTCGATCAACCGCGACGACGGCAACTCCGACATTTTCATTGTGGATTTGCGTTCACGCTCCACACAACGCCTGACCAATTCGAATTCAATCAGCACATCGCCATCATTTTCTCCAGATGGCAGCAAGATTGTGTTCACGTCCGACCGCGGCGGGCAAACGCAGATATATGCAATGAACGCGGATGGTTCAGGTCAAGCCCGTATTTCATTTGGTGCGGGCTCTTACTCAACGCCGGTCTGGTCGCCGCGCGGCGATTTGATTGCGTTTACCAAACAAGTAGGCGGTGAATTTGCCATTGGCGTCATGCGTACAGATGGCTCGGGGGAACGGATTTTGACGTCGGGGTTTCACAATGAAGGCCCGACCTGGGCACCGAATGGCCGCGTCCTCATGTTCTTCCGCGAACCTGCAGGTTCCGGTGGGCCAGGGCTTTTTTCAATCGACCTTTCCGGTCGTAACGAACAGAAGGTCAACACCCCTAATTTTGGATCTGACCCTGCTTGGTCGCCGATCTTGGAGTGAATTTGGTTAAACGCCGTCGTTTGGCCGCAATTTACCTTAAGCCGTAATTCAAGATTTTGCGGCCAATTTACCGTAGTTGGTCCAGATTTACTATTTGTTTACCGTAATTGTGAAGCTGCGGTTAAGCCTATCAGGGTTAATAGAATACTGAATTGAAACGTATAAAGCCGCAGGAGTTTTCATGCGCCACATCGCCACTCTCGCCCGCAACCCAGCAATGGTTGCTTTGTTCCTCGCGCTGGCTGTTGCAGGTTGTGCCAAGAAGCCTGCCATGAACAGCGCGGCTGATTTGGGCCTTGGCACCAATGGTGCAAATGGCGTTGCCACACCGGGTTCCAGCCAGGATTTCACAGTTAATGTTGGCGACCGTGTATTCTTTGACACGGATTCGTCGTCAATTCGCGCTGATGCGCAGCAAACACTGGCGCGTCAGGCCCAATGGCTTAATCAATATCCAAACTATGCCATCACCATTGAAGGTCATGCCGATGAGCGCGGCACACGTGAATACAACATTGCACTGGGTGCCCGGCGCGCTGCTGCCACCCGCGATTTCCTAGGCTCACAAGGCATTGCCTCCAACCGTATTAAAACCACATCATTTGGCAAAGAACGCCCCGTGGCTGTGTGCGATGATATTTCATGCTGGAGTCAAAATCGCCGCGCTGTAACCGTTCTTGGCGGTGGCGCTTAATCGCTAATATCTGCACGGGATGCTTTGTTGATGCGTAAATTTCCTACGATTTTTGCAAGCCTGGTTCTCTTTTCTGTCAGTGTTGGCGGCACCGGTGCAACGGCGCAAGTGCCCATGCCACCCTTGGATTTGCCGACAATAAAGCGAAATCTTATCATTCCGGTGCAAACGTCAGATCCGCGTGTGGGCCAGCTTGAAGAGCAGCTGCGTACAATGAACGGGCGTGTTGAAGAGCTGAATTTTTTGGTGCTAGAGCTGCAGGAAATGCTGCGGAAGCAGCAAAAGGACAATGAGTTCCGGTTCCAAGAGTTGGAAGGCGGCAAAAATGGCGTTCCACAGCAAAACGGCGATGCGACAGATGTGATGCCTCAAACCACACCGCCGGCAGACGTGGCCGCGGGAACGGATCCGGCTTCAGCACCGCAAACAGGGGCTCTTGAACAAAATCTTGGAACAGTTACTTTTGACGCCAATGGCAACCCCATCGGCGGCAATGCCGTCGTGGGATCTGACGTTCCGGCGGGCCTTGGCGACAGTGAATTGTATGAGGCGTCGTATAATTTGGTTCTGGCAGGTGACTATGGCGCTGCTGAAAGCGCATTGAAAGAACATGTCTCACGCTTTCCCAAAAGCAAACGCGCGTCTGATGCTAAATATTGGCTTGGTGAAAGCCAACTTGGCCAAGAAAAATATGCAGATGCTGCCGAGAATTTTTTGGCAATCAGCCGCAATTTCCCAAAATCCGAGCGTGCGCCCGAAGCGCTCCTCAAGCTTGGTGTTTCAATGGCGGCATTGAAGAAGAATGATATTGCCTGCGCTACATTTTCAGAAGTGATCAAACGCTACCCCAACGCCGATTCGGCATTAAAATCGCGGATTGACATCGAAAAAGCTGCCGCACAGTGCTGATGATCGGCCGCGCGTTATACGCTGAGTTGATAGCCTAATTGCGTTAGAGGCTCTGATGGCCGCGCTTACCCATTCCCGTCTGTTTGAACATTACGCCACGCGCGGCTCGCGCATAGCTGTGGCTGTATCTGGCGGTGGCGATTCAATGGCGCTGCTGGATTTGTATAGGCAGGCTTGCCGCCAAAACAGAAATTTGCCTCTGCCGTTGGTGATTACGATTGATCATGGTTTGCGCGTCGGTTTTGACACAGAAGCTGCGTTGGTTGAGGCTTACTGCGCAAAACATAATTTGCCTTGGCAATTGGTGCTTTGGCAAGGCGAAAAACCAAAATCCGGGATCATGGCGGCCGCGCGCCTGGCACGATACCGGCTATTGGCTGCTGCGGCACGAAACAGCGGTGCCACAACTGTTCTGACCGGCCATACGTTGGATGACCAGCATGAAACGATGATCATAAGGGCATTACGCGGTAAAGCACAGCCGATGGAAAGCGAGGTTTTGTTTGAGCGCCATGTGATGATTTCACGCCCTTTGCTTTTGACATCAGGCGCTGAACTGCGTGCGCACCTTGAAAAAGCACAGATCCCGTTTGCCGACGATCCGACCAATTCAGATATGCGTTATGAGCGCGCAAGGGTGCGGAAGGAAACAAGGGTACGCAACGAAACAAGAGTACGCAACGAAACAAAAGTAAGCACGGGAAAGGATATTGATGTTCCCGTTGTTGCAGATCCCGCGGTACATCATCATCTGGTTGAGCGCGCGGCAAATTTTATTCTCAATTATGTCAAACGCAATGATGATAGTGTCATAGTTGCCCGGCCTGAAATACGCGATCAAAATGCTGAGATACTTGGCTTGCGCTATTTGGCAGCAACACTGGGCCATTATGAATACCCGGCACCGGTAAAGATTGGGGAACACTTATCAGTATTGCTTGATGATGGGGATAATCGTGTGGCTTTTTCAGCGCAACGCTGCCGTTATATGCGGGTTGACGGCGGTATTTTGATTACCCGTGAAGCGCGGCATCCTATGCGGCAATTGTTTAGCGGCGAGATTTCCCCATTTGAGACCTTTTGCGCTCAACCGGTGCTGGCACTGGCTAATGCATTGGCAAAAACACTGCATGCGCCACGATTTATTTTGCCATAAGGGGGCGGCAATTTAACCCATATTCCTGATCAGGCATTGGCATTCGCCGTAGACATGCCTATCTTCAATTCCAACGACATTTTCCGGGCCAAAGGTTGGCCTATGCGAGGTTTTTATGAACCAGAATTACCGTAACCTGGCTTTGTGGGCCGTAATCGGCCTGCTGCTTATTGCGCTTTTCAATTTATTTTCGCAGCCGCAGGCAACAACTGCCGGGCGCGATATTCCTTATTCGCAATTCTTGACAGACCTTGATCAGGGCCGGGTTAAATCTGTCACTATTTCAGGCAATCAGATAGTCGGAACTTATGGCGATCAAGGCAACAGCTTTTCGACATTCTCGCCCGGCGATGCCGGTTTGGTGCAACGCCTTGAAGGCAAAGGCGTGGTGATTGCCGCCAAGCCGCCGACCGAGGGCTCCAGTTCATTGCTCGGGATTTTGTTATCATGGTTGCCGATGATCGTGATTCTGGGTGTGTGGATTTTCTTCATGCGCCAGATGCAGGGCGGTTCACGCGGGGCCATGGGGTTTGGTAAGTCAAAAGCAAAACTGCTGACCGAAACCCAAGGCCGTGTGACGTTTGCCGATGTCGCAGGCGTTGATGAGGCAAAACAGGATTTGGAAGAGATCGTTGATTATTTGCGCGAGCCGCAAAAATATCAACGCCTCGGAGGCAAGATTCCACGCGGCGTTTTGCTCGTAGGCCCTCCAGGCACCGGTAAAACATTGCTCGCCCGCGCCGTTGCTGGTGAAGCCAATGTGCCGTTCTTTACAATTTCGGGCTCTGACTTTGTTGAGATGTTTGTGGGCGTCGGTGCAAGCCGTGTGCGCGATATGTTTGAGCAAGCCAAAAAGAGCTCGCCATGTATCATCTTTATCGATGAAATTGACGCAGTGGGCCGTCACCGCGGTGCTGGTTTGGGCGGCGGCAATGATGAGCGTGAACAGACGCTCAATCAGTTGCTCGTGGAAATGGATGGCTTTGAAGCCAATGAAACCACAATTTTGATTGCAGCCACCAACCGCCCTGACGTGCTTGACCCAGCATTGCTGAGGCCGGGCCGTTTTGACCGCCAAGATGAGGTACCAAATCCTGATTTGGTTGGCCGTGAGAAAATTTTGAAAGTGCATGTGCGCAATGTGCCGCTTGCACCAAATGTTGATTTGAAAACACTGGCGCGCGGAACACCTGGCTTTTCGGGTGCCGATTTGATGAACCTTGTCAACGAAGCGGCTTTAATGGCAGCGCGGCGTATCAAACGTCTTGTCACAATGCAGGAATTTGAAGACGCAAAAGATAAAATCATGATGGGTGCTGAACGGCGTTCGTCAGCAATGACAGTTAAAGAAAAAGAACTGACCGCCTACCATGAAGCTGGCCATGCGATTACGGCGTTAAAAGTGCCGCTGGCTGACCCGCTGCATAAGGCAACAATCATTCCGCGTGGCCGCGCGTTAGGTATGGTTATGCAGTTGCCTGAAGGTGACCGCTACTCGATGAGCTATAAGTATATGGTGTCGAGACTGGTGATCATGATGGGTGGCCGCGTTGCAGAAGAGCTTCATTTTGGCAAAGAAAACATAACGTCAGGCGCCTCATCAGATATTGAGCAAGCAACCAAGCTTGCCCGCGCGATGGTCACGCAATGGGGCTTTTCTGACAAACTTGGACACGTTGCCTATGGCGAAAATCAGCAGGAAGTGTTTTTGGGCCATTCAGTGGCACAAACTAAAAACGTCTCTGAATCCACCGCTCAAATTATTGATTCGGAAATCCGGCGTTTGGTGGAAACCGCTACAATTGAAGCCCGCAAGATTTTGACGGATTGCCATGATGAGTTTGTGGCGATTGCTGAAGGTTTGCTTGAATATGAGACCCTTTCGGGGGACGAAATCAAAGCGATTATGCGCGGCGAAAAACCGGCACGCGATCTTGGAGACGAAGATGCACCGGCGCGTGGATCTGCTGTTCCTAAAACCGGGACGGGTGGGCGTAAGAAAAAGGCTGACAAAACCGGTGACGGAATTGAACCGCAAACACAAAGCTGAACGGTTTGTTTGAATCATTCGAAAAGGGGCGGCTTCATGTGAGCTGCCCTTTTTTATTGCCGCTTTGTCAAACACCTATGGGCTTTTCCGGACTGTTATTAAAATGTAGCCGATAACGGCAGCCAACACCAACGCGCCTCCGATGAAGGTTGCAGTGTTTTGCGTCTCGCCAAAGACCAGCCAAACCCACAATGGCGCCAGCGGCACTTCCAGTGAGGTTAACAACGCGGTCTCGGTTGGCGGAAGCATCCGCGCGCCAATTGCGAAAAGGCCAAAGCCAATCACTTGATTGACAATCCCAAAGGCGGCAAACCCCAACCATTGAACGCCTGAAAAACCGGTTAATTTAGCAAATGGCAGCGTTGCCGCACAGCAAATCAAAGTCGCAAGCAATGTTGCTGCAAGCGGCGGAATGCCGGGGTATCGGCGCGCAATGAGGATCATGCCTGCCATGCAAAAAGTCATGAATACGGCCAATAAATTGCCAAAAGCGCCTCCATTGGTGCTGAGGCTTGCCATGATAATCACACCGCCAAGCGCCACGGCACTTGCAACCAAAGCCGTCTTGCTCGGCCGTTCGCTGAGAATTGCCCAACCGGCAAACGCCGCCACAAAAGGCACAAGCGCAGTTATAACTGCAACATGGGCAACACTGGTATGATGCAATGCTCCAATGAAGAAAAACATCGATACGGCGGTGAGCATTGCATAGGCACAACCGGCTTTTCCCAGCTTAAAAACTGAGGCTTGGCCACCGGAGGCTGGAATTAACAGCAGCACAGCCCATGTGCCAGCGGCGCCAAACACGCTGCGCCAAAATAAAACTGTTGCCGTATCTTGCGCTAAAGCTCGTGTGAAAAGCCCGGTAACACTCCATGCTACGGCTGCAATTGTGACAAGGAATAGTCCAAAACTATAATTTGAAATATTTGTTTTCATCACTCACGCTGTTCCGGAAGGCCTGCATCAAGCCACTTTATCCGCGACCACAAAATGGCTGAAAACGACGCCTGACTTGGCTGGTGAAGAAATGCATCAATTGCGCAGGCACAACCCATTTTGTCGCCATAAATGATAAAATGATGGATTTGCTATCGTTTGCGCGGGTAACATGTGCGCTGGAGTGGACCACGATTATAATCAGTCATAATCGGTTAAAAGCCGCTCAAAAGTGAAATACCTTGAGCAGGGTTCTTTTAATCTGATCGTTCAACAAGAGCGAACTGCGTTCAAAAAGGTATTTTAACTATAAATTACCATCAAAGTGGCGAAAAAGGCCGCAAGTTTATTTTCAGTAACAATGCTTCACAGTTTTTGAATTAAGTTATAGCGCAAGTGGGCGCATAAGCTGCGCAATAGCAGGGGGCTATCACATGGCTGGAAAATATTTTGGCACGGACGGCATTCGAGGCCGCGCCAATTCATTAAAGATGAGCCCGGATCTGGCCATGCGTGTTGCTATTGCATGCGGAACTGCTTTTCGGTCCCAGTCAAGTGCAGTCGGTGACCGTATGCGCGTTGTCATCGGCAAAGATACCCGTTTGTCAGGCTATATGATTGAAAGTGCAATGGTGGCTGGCTTTACATCGGCCGGTGTTGACGTATTTCAGCTTGGGCCAATCCCAACGCCTGCGGTGGCAATGCTGACACGTTCACTGAGGGCAGATGTCGGTGTTATGATCTCAGCGTCACATAACCCGTTTGATGATAATGGTATTAAACTGTTTGGCGCTGACGGCTTCAAACTCAGTGACACGCTGGAAAAGGACATTGAGGACCTCATTGACTCGGTCGGCGGTATTTCGATGCCATCAGGCGCGAAGATAGGCCGTGCAAAGCGAATAGACGGCGTATTTGACCGCTATATTGAGTTTGCCAAGCGCACACTGCCGCGCAATATGTCGCTTGAAGGCTTGCGGGTGGTTGTTGATTGCGCAAATGGCGCAGCTTACAAAGTAGCACCAGCAGCCCTTTGGGAACTGGGCGCCGATGTTATCGCCATTGGCAATGAGCCAAATGGCACAAACATTAATCTTGATTGCGGTTCGACCCATCCCATCGCTTTATCCCGTAAAGTTCATGAAGTCAGAGCCGATATCGGTATTGCGCTTGATGGTGATGCTGACCGCGTGATTATCGTCGATGAAACGGGCACCATTATTGATGGCGATCAGATTATGGCGCTGATAGCGCGCACGTGGCACGAAAGCGGGCGGCTTGAAGGCGGCGGCCTCGTGGCAACCATTATGTCTAATCTTGGTCTTGAGCGTATGATGGCGGGCATGAATCTAAAGCTGCACCGCACAAAAGTAGGCGACCGGTACGTCGTGGAGCATATGCGCCAACATGGTCTCAATATTGGCGGCGAACAATCTGGCCACGTTGTGTTGTCTGATTTTGGCACGACTGGTGACGGCCTTGTCTCTGCTTTGCAGGTGTTATCTTGCATGAAACAACTCGGTAAACCGGTGAGTGAAATTTGCCGCCAATTTGAACCCGTGCCGCAATTGCTGAAAAATGTGCGCCTGAATGGCGGCCAACCATTGGCGGAACCGAAGGTTAAACTGGCTATTGCAGAAGCAGAACACCGTCTTGGCACCAATGGCCGCTTGGTTATCCGCCCGTCCGGCACTGAGCCTTTGATCCGCGTGATGGCAGAAGGTGACGACCAAAGTTTGGTAGAAAATGTCGTCAATGAGCTTGTTGATGTCATTTCGCGCTACCGTGAAGCCGCGTGATTTTCTGTAGGTTTTCCAGTTAAGGTTAATCTTTACAGTTAAGCGATACAGTTAAGCCCAACTTAACCTTTACCCATCATTATCCTTAGCAACGCATGAACTGGAATGAGCAGTGTCATGTATCGGCAAAGGAACGCGTCATGTCTCGCAAAACTCTACTTCTAGCGGCCTCAGTCGCTCTTCTTTCAAGTGCTGCCACGCTTGCGCAGGCAGCCGATATTTTGGAACCGCAGATTATTGAATTGCCTGAGCCCGTCATGCCTGTTGCTGCACCAGCCCATGGCGGTTGGTATATTCGCGGCGATGTCGGCTATTCCAAAAATAAAATGTCTGACGTTGACTACATCACCGCTGGCCTTGCGAATGTTGGTCTGCCGAATGTAAAAGGCGTATTGGGTACCGGCGTTCTTAAAGGGTCTTTGTCGGATAGCTACTCATTTGGCGCAGGCGTTGGCTACGATACTGGCAATTATTTGCGTGTTGATTTGACCGCAGATTACTTCTCAAAAGCAAATTTCAAAGGGTCTTCAACCGGCGAGTGCCCGGGCAACCCTACCTTTACATGCACAACCACTGATACCGCAACGTATGAAACATTGTCACTTATGGCCAACGCCTATATTGACCTTGGCAAGTACCATGGTTTCACGCCTTATGTTGGCGCAGGCATTGGCGGCACGCAGGTGAAGTGGGGCACGCTGAGCAACGACTACGCAGACGCGGCCTATAGTGGTTTCAACGAAAAACATAATGGTCACACGTCGTGGCGTTATACTTACGCATTGATGGCTGGTGCCAGCTACGATGTCACCGATTGCGTTGCAGTTGATGCAGGCTACCGTTACCGTAGTGTTGCAGGCGGCAAAATGTTTAACATCGGTAACGGTGTTGCAGCCAGTGCGCCCATTGGCTCTTCGTCTACCGGCCCGGGTCACGACAAAGGTATCAAGTCCCATGAATTTCGTATTGGTGCCCGATACAAGTTCGGCGGCTGCGGCACCGCCAAAACTGCTGATTACCAACCTGATTATCAGCCAGTTTACAAATAAGATAACCAAGTTAGATGTGACCAAGCCGGGGTGCACTGCACTCCGGTTTTTTTTCGCATCCATTTCTGCAAAATCCGTTTGCTGTAAAAATGAATTTTTGAATTACGATTATACTTAACCGCCTTTTAACTAGCATGGTTAATACTGCTGACATCAGGTGTTGGAATGCCGAGAACAATAGCGGCACTGCGGAGTAACCAGAATGTTAAAAGCGTTAAAAATTGCCTTGATTGCCGGTTGCGCAGTTGCCGGGTTTGGAATGAATGCCCTTGCCGCTGATGCAGATTTGCCCATCTTCGTGGAACAAGCACCTGAGTTGCTGCCGGTCGAAGTTGGCAATGGTTGGTATATTCGCGGCGACATTGGCACCAGTTTTGCTGGCAAACATGAATCGAATGAATATACTGCGGGCAATGTTCGATACACAAATAACATCAGTGACGCACTCAATGTGGGAATTGGTTTTGGGTATCAGTTGAATGATTATTTTCGTGCGGATGTCGGAGTTGAACAGCTTTTTGACTCCAATTTTTCTGCCACCACTCTCATAGGGCCACGCGGGCCTTGTATTGGCTGGGGCACCTTTGCTGGCCCACCGAGTTATATTGACACAGATACCATCACCAATTGCTTGGATGTCGATAGTGCAAAATACAACGCCATGAACTTTATGGCGAATGCCTATATTGATCTGGGGACTTATATTGGCTTTACACCCTACATCGGTGCCGGCATTGGCACGGCCCGGGTTAAGTGGTCAGAAGAAACCGATGCGACAACGTGTATTCCACGCGCCGCGGCAACGCGCGCAGAGGGTTGCTCCGCCCAAGGAACGCCTAATCAACCCCTGCCCAACACAATTTATACCGAAAAAGGCGTTACAAACGATGGTATTGATTACCGTATGTCTTACGCCTTGATGGCCGGTGTCGCCTATAAAGCATCGCAAAACGTTACATGGGACTTGTCATACCGTATGCTGAACGTTGGCGCTAATAACATCACATACTCCCTCAATACCGGTTCGGGTATGGCCAGAGATGGATTCGGCACTCAGCAGGTGCGCCTTGGCGTCCGCTATGCGCTTTGGTAGAAACGTGAACCTGTTCAAATTAAAAGCGGCTCCCAAGGGAGCCGTTTTTGTTTACGGCCGCATTTTGCGCCTAATTTTTGCTTGACAGCGACATGAGCGACCCCTAATCGCCGCGATGGGACACCTGCCCCCAACGGCAGGCTTTTCTATCTGGAAGGATAGCCATATGTCGCTTTCTGCCGTATTGGGCGAACGCCCACGTTTGACCGCTAAGCCGGGCGCCCGTCCGCTAACGCCCCTTTTTTCATCAGGTCCTTGTGCGAAAATTCCCGGCTGGTCTTTGGATCAGCTGAAAGATGCGCCTTTGGGCCGTTCGCACCGCGCCAAACAAGGCAAAGCCAAACTGGCAGAAGCTATTGATAAAACCCGTGCTGTGCTCGGCGTGCCAGCTGATTATCGTATTGGTATTGTGCCTGCTTCAGATACCGGCGCCGTTGAGATGGCGATGTGGAACCTTTTGGGCGCACGCGGCGTCGATATGGTGGCATGGGAGAGTTTCGGCGAAACTTGGGTGACAGATGCGGTCAAGCAACTCAAACTCGCTGACTGCCGCAGCATTACCGCCGACTATGGCCATTTGCCGGATTTGGCTTCAATTAATTTTGATCATGATGTTGTGTTCACATGGAATGGTACAACATCAGGCGTTCGCGTTGAGAACGCAGATTTTATCCCCGCTGACCGACAAGGTTTGACAATTTGCGATGCAACGTCTGCGGCATTTGCCCAAGCGCTTGATTACTCGAAATTGGATGTCGTCACATTTTCATGGCAAAAAGCTCTTGGTGGTGAGGGTGCACACGGGATGATTATTCTTAGCCCGCGCGCTGTGACACGGCTTGAAACATATAAGCCGGCTTGGCCACTGCCAAAAATATTCCGGCTGATGTCGGGTGGTAAATTGTCGGAAGGTATTTTCAAAGGTGAAACCATCAACACGCCCTCGATGCTGTGTGTTGAAGACTATCTGGTGGCGCTTGATTGGGCGGCAGCCAATGGAAACGTCGATGGTCTCATTAAACGTGCCAATGCCAACGCCGACACGCTCAATGCTTTTGTTGATGCGCGCGATTGGATTGACAATTTGGCTGTGGTGAAAGCCACGCGGTCAAACACCTCGGTCTGTCTCAAAATTGTAGACCCGGCAGTGATGGCACTTGATCAAGATGGTCAGGCAGCTTTTGCCAAAGCCATGGTTTCGATGCTCGATAAAGAGGGCGCCGCCTATGACATCGGCGCTTACCGCGATGCGCCTCCGGGGCTGCGCATCTGGTGCGGTTCGACAATTGAAACCGCTGATATTGAAGCGCTGTTGCCTTGGCTGGACTGGGCGTTCCACGCGCAGAAGGCTGCGCTGAAACTGGCGGCATAGCTAAGAAGGTACCCCCTCATCCGGCCCTTCGGGCCACCTTCTCCGCGTAAAGAACGGGGAGAAGGGGAAGAAAGTGCAGGACATTTAACTTTTTAATTTGAGGACCTCTTTTTACTTCTCCCCGTCCTTCACGGGCAGAAGGTGGCCTGAAAGGCCGGATGAGGGGCTCTTTCACATTCAAATT
>JANOPZ010000107.1:0-38973 GCA_031422195.1 Limoniibacter sp.
CGTATTCAGCCAGCAAATGATGAAATTCACAGCATTTCTGATACGCAGGTCGAGCAGTTGGCCCATACTCTCAAAATAGCGCTTATCGAGGGCAATGGTCATTTCCGAAAAGCCTGGATATGCACAGACTTCACAAACCTCGTGGTTTCTAAGAAAACTGTCAAAATCAAAGGATCCATTGACAGTTTAGAGCGCGTCTTTGGGGAAAGCCTAAAAAATAAAACCGGTGTTCGTGCATATGAACCGAAGTGGTGCACCCGAAGTGCTCCATCTATTTTTTATTAATGTTAGTAATCAATGTGTTAGCCTTTCGTGTTTCGCAAAACGTGCAGCAATTTGTATAGCAAAAAGGCTTCCATTTCATGATGGTTTTGAAATTTCGTTTTGGCAAGTTTTTTGTCCCAAAAATTTAAAAACATATGTGGAATACGGGGTGGGTTCGCATCAGTCGCCTAAAAATCCATAGATTTTTTCTTTGATCTGCCGGCAGATTGATAAGTAACGATTTCTTAAATGTTGAATGAGGTGATCGTAAAAACGGCCCTTTAAGTATTGTTCGCGAGCATAAAAATACGCCAGAAAATCCTGCCGATTACACAGCGACGGCAACTGATTCCGAACCTCATCAAATGTCGCTGATTTGGCCGTCGCGGCTATGTGACGATCTATTTTTTGCTTATACTGGGTTCTCTTGAGTTTGAAATCAGCTTGGTTTGCCAATTTGAAATCGAAAAACACGCTCACTCTCGTCAATCATGCTAGCTAAGTAAGTCATAATATTACGTGCAGTGAACGCAGCCTCAATTTTGTTTTCACCCAATGCTGTCGCAAGCTCAGTATTGGTCATGGATGCAAATGCTGAGCCTAGCCTTTTTGATTGCTCAAAACGTCTTAAAGTTGTGGTGCCCAACGAAGGTACCTTCATTACCTCGGGACACATGCGGCGGAGTTTTAAGTAATTTGAATCGTTTGCTATCGCCGCAAACCCATTACCGCATTCGGCCAAAACATATCGGGCCGAATCTTGAAAAGTTGCGATAAGCGCCTTAACGCTATCTATCGCTGCCGAAACAGCAGCTGGATCCGGTGTGGTGGGAATCACGATAATCGCTCTTGCAGGAATAGTTTTCATTTCTTCTGCGACGTTGACAGAAATCCCTACTTTGCAAAATCGGCCCAAATGGTTTGCACCGATATCAACAATTACAGTCTCAGGTTCTGTGTTCAGTATCGCATTGAAAATTGGGGCAAATGCGCGTGCGTCTGCTATGTCATCGGCTGCCACATCCTCCGTATTTGGAACAACAATAGTAGTCGTAGAGGCAAAAAGATCGTTCATACGCGATCGGATATCAACTGAGTAAATATCCAATGCAAGGCCACTTTGGATGGCAATATCGCACACAGAAATTGCCGTGGAGGTCTTCCAAACACCACCCTTTTGGTTGGCGAAAATGATAGTTTCTTTCATGTCATTATTCCTTGATGTTATTGACAGATTTGGCGGCCAGACGGATTTTGTCGAGAACGTTGACCCTTGCCCAAGGTTCTAATGGCGCACTCTCGGGCATGCTGGTTTTGTGAGGAATCAACAGGGGAAGAGGGTTAAGGCACCCAGTTGAATTGTTAATGTCGCGATTGAAAAATCCGCGTAGCGCCTCGGTAGATATTGGTGCGAAACAGTAACCAACAAGCTGCTTATTTACTTCAGCAGTAATCTCAGCCCATGCTATAAATGGCCTGCTAGCTGCAATAAACGGCACGTTTTTGCGAAGCAATTCACTCCGTTTTGGCCGCAGTATGGTTGGTTCGTTCGTTTTCATGCATGGATGATGCACTGTTAGAAATTCATTCGATTGTGAGTTAAATCGGAGCCACGAAATTTTTGGCTTTTCTGCCGTTAAACGTGAAACGACCAACACATATTTCAATTGGAAACTGCATTGATTTAAAGCAGACCTATGCGTGCATTGGGGGTATAAAAACTTAGCTCAGAATTGCATTTATAACCCCTAAGTGACGCCGTCGATTTAACTCACAATCCAAAAAAAATGAGATTTAATATTTCAGGTTCATCAAGAATGGATCATGAATATGTCGAACAAAACCAATAAACAAAGACCAATCAGTGAAGCAACGTACCTCGCCTATTCAATGCGGATCTTCCAATTGGTAAGGCGATGGCGCCGAGAAACCAACCCGATAGATGATGGGGAATATGGCGCACCAATCCTCTATGCAGAGTGGCTTTCAAGTTTGCGTCCGAAATTGCATCGCTCTGCCTGGCGACAATATAAAGCCGCGTCGATTGCAATTATGCGGGCAGAGCCCGAATGGTTTTGGCCGTTGACCGAGCCTGAAAACACCCTGCGTGCCGCAAAAGCTCTTGATAAACAAACCCAAGAAAGCTGCGAAAAAATATCACAAAAGACCTCTGCGACAAGAGCAAAAAAAGTGAGCGAGACCGAGCTTGCAGCACTAAAAAATCATTTTTCTAGCCATCGCTCGGTCCTATCAAAACCCCTTCTCAGTTATTTTTACTGCAACTGCATCATTGGATTAAGACCAGTGGAATTTGCCAACGCGACAGTGACTTGGGACCCTGAAAAAGACTCGTTAGAGCTGATTGTTGTCAATGCAAAATACGATGAAGATCGCGCACACGGCCCAAGGCGGACGATAATTTTTAATCAACCAACTGCATTTCTTGTGAATTCTGCTTTGGCATTTTTTCAGTTTGTAGATTCGAAAGTTGGGCACCTAGGCCCCGAACTAAGAAGGCAAGAATGGGAGCGGGTTTTAGGGAAAATGCAAGATGCAATTGGCTATGCTAACAGGATGATTTGGCCAGGAAAAAAGAAGCACTTCACCCTTTACTCGGCGAGACATGTCGCTGCTGCATTCCTAAAAAAACACTATTTGCCCGAGGAGGTTGCCGCCCTTATGGGGCATGCAACGGATGAATCTGCGTACCGGAACTACGCCCGGCCGAGCCGAAAATCGGGTTCGAAAGCGCTAAAAGAAACAGTTGGAAACTTACCAACTCCTCTACCGGCTGGGGTCAGACGCATCCGGAAAAAGCTAAAGCGTTTTATTCCAACGAATGGCATAAAATTCAAACCTTGAAAATCCAGAAATATATTGCGCAACTGGTGGAATTGCAGCGTGAGGCTTTGTGCTGAAGGTCCAATTAAGTTTAACTGCGACATCAGAGATTCGCGAGCGCTCCATGCAGTTTACCCATTATCACGGCCAGTATTTGGCGCATCTAATCACTCTTGCTGGCGTCGATGATGATACATTTGCTCAATCGCTGTCGACAGCCCGCGTTCATATGAACCCGCATCAAGTCGATGCAGCTTTATTTGCGCTGCAGCCGCCTATGCCACGCGGGGCAATTCTGGCTGATGAAGTGGGTTTAGGTAAAACCATTGAGGCCAGCCTTGTGATTGCCCAACGCTGGGCAGAAAAACGAAGGCGCATATTGCTCATTGTTCCGGCATCGCTGCGCAAACAATGGTCACAGGAACTTCGTGAAAAGTTTGGGCTTGAAGCTGCGATTCTTGAGGCAAAGTCTTACAAAGAAGCCAAGAAAGCTGGCCACCACCGCCCGTTTGAAATTGAAGGTAAGGTGGTGATTACCTCGTATGAATTTGCGGCGATAAAAGAAGATGACCTTACGCGAACGAACTGGGATTTGGTGATTTTCGACGAAGCACACCGATTGCGCAACGTTTACAAAAAAGCCGGATCGATCAAAGCTAAAGCTCTGCACCGCTCGTTGAAGACCAGCTTCAAAATATTGCTGACAGCAACACCGCTTCAGAATTCTTTGATGGAGCTTTACGGCCTTGTTTCCATGATTGATGAGCATGTTTTTGGTGATGAGGCGAGCTTCAAGATTAATTACAGCTCGGGCAAACCCACGCCTGCTAGCCTCGCTATTTTACGCGAGCGCATCAAACCTGTTTGCCTGCGCACACTGCGCAAAGATGTTCAAGAAGCCGGGCATATCAGTTATACCAAACGACTGCCTTCAACGTTTACGTTTGAGCCATATGACGAGGAGCAAAAACTATACAAATTGCTCTCGGCTTTCCTGCAGCGCAAGGATACTGTGGCGTTTGGTGACAAGCCAAACCAACTTGTAACATTGGTTGTGCGCAAAATTCTTGGTTCGTCCACTTTTGCCGTCGCCGATACACTTTCAGCAATCATCGAGCGGCTTAAAAAACTGCAGTCGGTCGGCATAGATGATTTGGCTGACTTCGATTTAAACGATGAACAGGCGGAAGAATGGGCTGCTGGTGACGATGAAGATGCCAACAGCCCCCAAATTGATGCCGCTAGACTAAAGGCCGAAATAAAAGAACTGTCGGGCTATCTTAATTTTGCGCGCGGCATTCCGCAAAATGCCAAAGGTCGCGCTTTGCTTGATAACCTAACCAAAGTGCTTGATATCATTGCGGCAAAACCCGGCGGGCAGCGCAAGGCAGTGATTTTCACTGAATCAGTGCGCACGCAGCGCTATCTCACTGACTTGCTTTCAGCCAACGGCTTTGCCGACAAGATTGTTCTTATGAACGGCTCAAATAACGATCCGCTCAGCCAAAGCGTCTATCAGAACTGGAAAGCGCGGCATTCCGGAACAGACGCCATTTCAGGCTCGAAAACGGCCGATATGAAGGCGGCCATTGTTGAGTCATTCAGGAATGATAAAACCATTCTGATTGCTACAGAATCCGGCGCAGAGGGCATCAACCTTCAGTTCTGCTCGCTGCTGATCAACTTTGATTTGCCGTGGAATCCGCAGCGCGTTGAACAGCGCATCGGTCGGTGCCATCGCTATGGTCAGGCGCTTGATGTGATGGTGATCAACTTTCTCAACACCAAGAACCGCGCCGAGCAGCGGATATTGGAATTGTTGGAGAAAAAATTCAGTTTGTTCAGCGGGGTTTTTGGGGCCAGCGACGAAGTACTGGGTGCAATTGAGCGCGGCACAGATTTTGAAAAGCGTGTTTTTGAAATCGTGCAAAACGCCCGCAATAATGACGAGATCGATGCTGCGTTCAACAAGCTGCAAGACGAGCTGGGTGAAAAAATCAGCAACGAAATGTTGGACGCCCGTAACAAGCTGATTGGGCATTTTGATCAAAACGTGGTCAAGCGCTTGAAAGACCGCAAGGAAAAATTGAGCCAAATCATCAATGTGTTTGAACAACGATTGCTTGCGCTTGCCAAAGCTGAACTGCCAGACGCCAACTTCTTTGAGAATGAGGGCCAGCCCTGCTTCACGCTGAACGGGCAAACCTACACAACCAATTGGGAACTTGCGGATAAAAACGGTTGGCAATTCTTCCGGCTGGCAGATGACAACCTTGCGTCTGAATTGGTGGAGAATGCTAAAGCGCGGCAATTGCCGCCCGCAGCATTGGACATTTCATATGTAGGCTTTGCGGGCGAAGGCCAACTTGCCGATGTTAAAGCGCTAATCGGAAAATCCGGCTGGTTGAGTATAGCGCGCCTTGGCGTGAAGTCAGCCAAGGCTGATGCCGGCAGCCTGACCACAATTGAGCATTTGGTGATGTCCGGCTTGCTTGATGATGGTGCGGAGCTTCAAACTGAAACGCTTGAACGCCTGTTTCAAATTCCTGCGGTTGCAACCGGCACCGCTGCCGAAGCGCCGATCAGTGAACTGAGGGCTTCCGAGCAGCGCCTTGTCAGCCAATTTTTGGATGTCGCTAAGCTGCGCAATGCAGAGTTTCTCGAACGCGAGGAAATCAAGCTCGACGCTTATGTAGATGACCTTGAAACGGCAGCGAAAGAAGAAATCAGGCGTCTCGAAGACGAGATTAAGGTGATGAAAAAGGAGGCCAGGGCGGCAGAAAGCCTTGAAGATAAAATTGAGAAAAAGCGTGCCATCAAAAAGCGTGAAGGCCAACGCGACGACCTTGCCGCCGATATGTTCCAACGCAAGAAATCAATCCGCAAAGAAGTTGACGATTTGCTGGAGGAATTGTCAGATAATTTGAAAGTCAGGCCGGAAGTCACACCCATTTTCACTATTCGTTTTTCTGTTACAGAATGAACCAGCACTTTACAGTGGATGCGTGGCGCGTCCGGCTTGAAGGCCGCTCGTTTGATCATGTGGCGCGTGTTAGTGAACGCTTTGAGAGCGAATGAGATATTGAAGATGAGCCGCAAGCCCAAACTGGAACTGACATGGATCGGCAAGGATGAGCGGCCAAGGTTAGAGCCGCGCATATTGATTGAGGATGAAAGCCTGTCTCACCACGCTGCGGGGCAAAAAGACGGTGATATTTTTGAGAATGTGCTGATCAAGGGCGATAATCTGCTGGCGCTTAAAGCGCTGGAATCGGTTTATTCTGGCCAAGTCAAATGTGTCTATATTGACCCGCCGTTTAACACCCAACAGGCATTTGCAAACTATGATGACGGTGTTGAGCACTCAGTTTGGCTTACTCTTTTGCGAGATCGGCTTGAAATAATTCATCAGCTTATTTCAGATGATGGCTCTCTTTTCATTCATATTGACGACAACGAGGTTGGCTACCTAATCGTCCTTTTGGACGATATATTTGGTAGAAAAAATCGGATTTCGATCGCAACTTTTAAGCAAGGCGCTGCGACAGGTCACAAGTCAATAAATCCGGGCGTTGTTAGCAATTCAAACTTCGTATTAATTTATGCGAAAGACAAATCCAATTGGAAGCCAAACCGTGTTTTAGTCGGTCGCCAAGATCCGGATGCGAGATATAATCAGTTCATCGAAAATAGATCACTGTTGGCTCAAGATTGGCGGTTTGTAACGCTTTCGTCGGCTTTCGCTCGCTCTATAGGAATGCCGGAAAAAGGGCTGAAAAAATCACTAGGGGACGAATATGAAAGTAAACTAAGTTCTTTTGTACACGGAAATGCAACATCGGTAATTCGCTTTGCGAGACCAGATTACGATGCCGTGAGTTCCGCCGCCCGCGTGATGATAGATCAGTCTAAGGCAGCCCCAAACACAATTTTGAAGTTGAGCCGGGATGGCGATTTATCTGACATGTATTTTATTTCAGGCGAACGAATTCTATTTTACTCAGACAAGCTAAAGCTCATTGATGGTAACTATGTTGCAGGTGAACCGCTTACGTCAATTTGGGATGATTTACTCTCCAATAATTTACATAACGAAGGTGGAGTTGAATTTCCTAAAGGTAAAAAGCCTGAAGCATTGATCAAGCGCTGTCTGGATTTAGCCACCAGCCCCAGTGACCTAGTACTCGACTCTTTCGCCGGTTCCGGCACCACGGGGGCGGTGGCGCATAAAATGGGCCGCAAATGGATTATGGTTGAACTCGGCGACCATGCCGAAACCCATATTGTGCCACGCCTCAACAAGGTGATCGACGGCACAGATAAAGGCGGCGTCACCGAGGCAACCGGCTGGCAAGGCGGCGGCGGTTACCGGTTTTACCGCCTTGCGCCATCGCTGCTGGAAACTGATAAATGGGGCCGCTGGATCATCTCGAAAGACTATAATGCCGCTATGATGGCCGAGGCCGTGTGCCGCCATATGGGGTTTACCTACGCGCCGGCCCAAGACATCACAGAAAGCTGGCGGCACGGCCATTCGTCCGAGCGCGATTTTATCTATGTCACCACCAATGCGCTGGCGCATGATCAACTGCGCGCCATTGCCGAAGATGTTGGGCCTGATAGAACCTTGCTCGTCTGCTGCAAAGCCTTTGCCTCACGGGTGGATGATTTCCCGAATTTGACTGTGACCAAAATTCCCCAAGCGATTTTATCGCGCTGCGAATGGGGCCGCGATGATTATTCGCTGCGCATCGCTGGCCTTCCTGAACGCGAGAATGAACCTGTTCAAGCTGCAAAGGCAAAGGCGGTAAGAGCCGATACCCCGACCCTGTTTGACGGGGAGGACTGATATGGCAACCGGCGAGATCATCCTTTATGCCACCGATGACGGCCAAGCGACCATTCAATTGCGCAGTGTTGATGGCACGATTTGGCTGACCCAAGCGCAAATGGCTGAATTGTTTGACACGACCAAACAAAATATCAGCCTGCACATTAAAAACGCGATTGCCGAAGGCGAGCTGGAGGCTGACTCAGTTGTCAAGGATTACTTGACAACTGCCGCCGACGGCAAAAGCTATGCCGTGCAGCATTATGCTTTGAAAGCAATTCTGTCCGTCGGTTATCGCGTGCGTTCCCCGCGCGGTGTGCAGTTCCGCCGCTGGGCAAGCACAGTGCTGGGCGACTATCTGGTCAAAGGCTTTGCCATGGATGATGCACGGCTTAAAGGAGCCAGCGCCGACCATTTTGATGAGCTGATCGAACGCATCCGCGATATCCGGGCTTCTGAAGCACGGTTCTACCAAAAGTTGCGCGATATACTCAGCCTCAGCGCCGACTACGTTAAAAACGATGCACGCGTCACCAATTTTTACGCGACAATTCAAAACAAGATGCTGCATGCCGTCACCAATCACACCGCCGCAGAACTCATTGCAGCCCGCTCTGACCCTGCAAAGCCCAATATGGGCGTGATGAGTTGGAAAGGTGTGCGCGTGCGCAAGGGCGATGTTGGCACCGCCAAAAACTATCTGGCCGAGCCTGAAATATCTGAACTGAATTTAATCGTGACGATGTTTCTCGACACTGCCGATTTACGGTCGCGCCGCCGCCAGAACATTCAGCTTGGCGAATGGGAGGTGATTCTCGATGATTTCATCCGCAATAATGCGCTGCCATTGTTGCAAGGTCGTGGTCACATCAAAACTGAAGATGCCGAGCGTTTGGCGCATGAGCGCTATGCCGCCTTCGACGAGCGCCGCCGCTTGAACGAAAAGGAATTGGATGCAGCTGTGCCGGAAATTGACGAGTTGCAGCGCATTGCTGAAATTGCAGCCAGCAAAGGCAAACGCTCATGAGTTTTGCCGCTTCCCGGGTTCCTGCCGAACGATTGATCCGCCAGATCACAGCCCGCATGTCACTGCGCAAGCCGCAAGAGCGCAGCCTTGAAATTCTGCATCAGGTGCTTGAAGGCGCTGATCTTGATGATTTGCCTGCTGCTCTGGCGGCTATCCAAAACTTGGCGGGCGGCGATGTTCGCAAAATTGATGATTTCGAGCGCGATTTTGTATCGCTGTGTTTTGCGCTCGCAACAGGCGTCGGTAAAACACGGCTGATGGGTGCATTCATCACGCATCTTGCACTGACAGGCCGCTCCAAGCATTTTTTCGTGCTGGCGCCCAACACCACGATTTACGAAAAGCTGATTGCTGACTTCACACCCGGCAAGCCGAAATATGTATTCAAGGGCATTGCCGAATTTGCTCAATCGCCGCCATTGCTGGTGACAGGTGATAATTGGGATCAAGGACGCGGTCTGCGACGCCAAGGCGAGTTGATTGACGCTGACGTGATCATCAACGTGTTCAACGTTGATAAGATCAACAAGGACGCAGGCCGTATCCGCAATTTGCGCGAGACACTGGGCGTTTCTTATTACGACTATCTGGCAGAATTGCCTGACCTCGTTTTGCTGATGGATGAAGCGCACCGCTATCGCGCCAAAGCCGGCTTTAAGGCCATTGCCGATTTGAAACCGATGTTGGGTTTAGAACTGACCGCTACGCCAAAAACAGTGGGTGCAAAATCAGTTGATTTCCGCAATGTGATTTACCGCTATGGCCTTGCTGAAGCCATGGAGGATGGCTTTGTGAAAGAGCCAGCCGTTGCCACCCGCAAGGATTTTGATCCACGCGAATTGAGTGACGATGAACTTGAAAAAGTGAAGCTGGAAGACGGCGTTCAAGCCCATGAAAACGTCAAACTGAAACTGATCGATTATTCACAGCGGAGTGGCGCTGCCCTCGTGCATCCTTTCATGCTGGTTGTGGCGCAAGACACCACCCATGCCGAAAGCATCCGCCAGCGCCTTGAGGCCGAGAGCTTTTTTGGCGGCCGCTATAAAGGCCGGGTAATCCGCGTCGACTCCGCCTTGAAGGGCGAAGAAAGCGATGAGGCCACTGCGCGCCTGGTCGCACTGGAGCACGATGGTGCAACCGAAATCGTCATCCACGTCAACAAGTTGAAAGAGGGCTGGGACGTTACCAATCTTTACACAATCGTGCCGCTGCGCGCTTCCGCGTCTGACATTTTGACAGAGCAAACGCTTGGGCGGGGCCTCCGTCTGCCCTACGGCCAAAGAACCGGCGATGAGGCCATTGATACACTGACGGTAATTGCACACGACCGGTTTGATGAGATCATCAAGCGTGCACGGGCGACTGGCTCAATCTTGATGAAGGCAATTGAGATTGATGCGGGCGGCAATGTTTGGCGCGATGGCGCGGTTGAAATGTCCTCGCCTTCAATTGTTGAAACGATGATCACGGGTCTTGGCGGTTCTGGTTTCGGTTTTGGTGAGGCTGAGCAAGCGCCATATGTATTTGCGACACCTGCGGCGCAGGACTATGCAACGGCAACGTATCAGGTTGTGCGTCAGATGACCCGTGAAGTGCCAAACTTGGCAGCACTTCAGACACTACATGTGCGCGAGAAAATTGAACAACGTGTGGAAGCCATGATGCGCCCTGTTCAAGGCACATTAGAAGGCGTTGTTGCCCGGCCCGATACGGCAAGAATTGTGGCCGCAGTAACCGACATCATTGCCAATAACACAATCGAAATCCCCGAAATTGTTGTTCTGCCTACAAGCGAAGTGACATTCAGCTTTAGGGACTTCGATTTGAGCGGGCTGGAGGCATTAGCGCCGCAGCCGCTTTCGGACGAAATTGTTGTTGAACAAATGCGTACGGGCCAACGGCTCACGATCAACCGCAATCTCGCGGTGCTACGCGAAGAGCGGCTGGAGGATTATCTGATTGTCCACCTGATTGATTATGATGAAGTCGATTACGACGCGAACGCGGACCTGCTTTATAAGCTGGCGGGACAAATGACTGCTCGGCTACGCCAATACCTTACCAATGACGACGCCATCGAAAACGTGCTGCTGCATCAAGGAAAACGGCTGGCAGGCATTATTTTTGGCCAGATGATGAAACACTATGTCGAGACGCCGACGAACTATCGCGTCAATGTTTCACGCGGTTTTCAGATTTTGGAGCGGCAGAGCTTTAAGCTGAGCGACAACAAAGGCGTGCGTGATTTCCGTCAGACTGTCGTTCCGGCTTCTGACACCAGACGGCATGTTTTTGCCGGTTTCAAAAAGTGTGCTTACCCCGAGCAATCGTTCCAATCAGACGAAGAACGTCGCTTTGCGGTGATGATCGACTCCGAAAGAGAGCCTGATGTTGTGCGTTGGGTGAAGCCCGGGCGCAAACAATTTCAAATTGAGTATAAAAGAGGCCAACGGTATGAGCCTGACTTTGTTGTTGAGACGACAAGTGAAAAGCTGATTGTTGAGATCAAAGCGCGAAAAGACGTTGAAGACCCGACCGTGCAAGAGAAAGCCAAATCTGCGCGGATATGGGTTGGGCACGCCAATGACCATGCGGTTCGATTTGGCGGCAAGACTTGGCGTTACCTCATGGTGCCGCATGATGGATTGTTGCAAGCAATGTCACTTGCAGGATTGGCTGCCCGGTATGAACTGCCTTCGCTAAAAGAACGCGGTTAAATGTCCAAGACTTAAGCTGCTGTATAAATGGATTTCCTCAGGCCTCAATAGTTTGCTGATCCAGTTTGGCGGTTTGCATTTATGTCGACCGTTTACGGTTTCGATTCATTTTTCAGTTGGTTTTCAAAAGGGGTATTATCAAATTTCGCAGTCTCGTTTTCGAATACACCTACGTTACTTCGGACGATGCACGCGCGATTTTCCGAAATGTTTAATCGCAAATATGACTCACTTTGACTCTTTCTGACTCGAAGTGACTCGCGATCGGATCAAAATAAGAGTGCCCAATTTAACCGATTTTAGCCCTATCAGTTGATTTGCATGCAGCAGTGAGCCAGCTCTAGATAATGTTTCTTGTTCCATTCTCGGGCCAAGACATTATCTGCATCTTTCTTTTTTCTGGCTGCTACAGCCGACCTTGCCTTGAAGCGGCAGCTGTCATTTCCGGTTGCAAGCGCATGCGCACCGACAAGACTTCGAAAACGAAGGCATTTTGACTTTGCCTCATTTTCACTTTGCGCCTTCGCCGCATAGTCAGCTTTGCGCTGAGAAATGGACGTGAAAGCAGGCTTAAGCTATGCCCAAAAGCGGACATTGCGCAATTGCCAAATTGGGCGCTTAAACTGCTCTTTCAAAAGCTTTGATGTTAAAAGTGCTTGTTGGCGCATGTTTGCAATTAAGCACGACCTCACAGGTCTCCGGTAAAATTGGTGCAGTTCAATTCGCGGTATACCATGAGCCTGGCGATAGCTTGAATAGCTTCCCCTTTTTAGGGGAAGCAATACCAGCATATTGCAGCCGCTTCTAGCTTGCGTACCCCAAGCGTCTAGGGGAGAAAAATAATGCAAATCAACACTAGAGTTTCGAAGACTGATAAAGAGCAATCAATGTCAGTGAATTATTCATTACCGAGGACAGAAATTTTACGAGGCCTCATCGACCCAGCTGAAAACTTGGATATCAATTATCCAAACGCATTGGAGCATTTGGAAGCAGCCAAGCAATTACTGATAGCCACCTTAAAATTGGTCATCCCTATCGCCAATCCCGAGGCTGATAAGATAATGCAGCTCATAGCTGAAGTTGATACGAAGCGCCGCATATTGGCAAAAAGACGGGAAGTATTTGAACAAAAGACATAAAATCTCTTGCAAAGTGACACCTATGCTCACAGTTTGCGACACAATGTTGCATATTATTGCAGCATTCGGAGATAAGGGCAAAAACGATTGTGGGTGCTCATATAGATTTTAGGCCTTGGCTATCGAGAGAAGGCAGACTTAACTGTGTGCTCGAACTGCTAAAAGATAAAGACGATAAACCCAAAAGCATGATTGAAGCCATCAGAGAAGTATATGGCTTTAAAAATGTCGCCTATTTAGGCCTTAACCTGCCAAATAAGTTGACTGAGAATGGGCCACTTGTGCTGACAACTTACAGCCTCGAATGGATAGAACATTACAAAGACAGAAATTTTGTCGACTTTGATCCGGTTCTTTATCAGTCATTAAAATCCATACTACCCTCTGACTGGCAAGAGTTTAATCAATCTGAGAAGAGAGTTCGAGACTTGTTTAATGAAGCTCGACTATTTGGTATCGGTAGACAGGGACTGTCACTGCCAATAAGAGGCCCAAGAGGGGAATTAGCCCTATTTAGCATCACTTCAGATGATGATTTAAAGAATTGGTTGATACTCAAAAACGAATGTATGGGTGAGCTTCAGATACTTGCTAATCACCTTCACACTCAAATTACCGGCGTTGACAATTCAAGCATAAGACATTTTGATCAGGTTCCGCGTTTATCAAAACGCGAGATTGAAGTCCTAACTTGGGCAGCTGCTGGCAAGACAGTGGCCGATATCGCTATCATACTCTCTATCTCAGCCCACACGGTGCGCACTTATTTAGAAATGTCACGGGCAAGGTTAAATGCGATTAACACAACGCACGCGGTAGCCCGTGCACTGTCGCTTGATTTGATAAGACTGAGACATTGAAATTTGGATCAAAGTCTAGCTTCTGTGGCAGATTTCTTTGTCAATTCCTACAATAGGGGGACTGTTGCGAGCTTCATAACCATGTTCATTTTTCAGGTCTGACCACTCTGGTCAAAGGGATAAATGAAGGGACTTATGATGATAATTTTGCTTCAAGGCGAGCAGCTCAAAGAGTATTCTAAACTTGTTGATTCAATGTTCAGGCTACGCAAGGCTGTCTTCGCAGATCGTCTCGGATGGGATGTAAATATACGTGATGGCTTCGAAATTGATGAATTTGATGCCGCAAGTCCAGCCTATTTAATCTCAGTTGATGATTACGGTGAACTAAAAGGTAGTTTACGCCTTTTACCAACAACCGGCCCGAATATGCTGGAGTCTGTATTCTATGAGTTACTCGATGGAGAAAGTCCTATCAAAAGCCCTGTTATTTGGGAAAGCACTCGGTTCTGCGTTACCCCAGATGCTGCATCCGAACGCTCTGAAAATCGCTTAAACCGCACCACCGGTGAGCTACTCGCTGGCATAGTGGAGGTTGGCATGAAGGCTGGCCTTATCAGTGTGGTATCTGTCTATGACGCTATTATGAAAAGAGTTTTGGAAAAGGCGGGCTGCCCCGCTGACATTATCGGTTCACCAAAGCGTATAGGTAAAGTCACAGCGTTTGCCGGACTATTTGCTATCGATGAAGCCATGCTAGGACGCATACAAGCTGCCTCTGGCATTACCGGCAGTGTGCTACAAACCAGCTTGCTTTCTAAGCCAAACATCCACATTCAATCATTATCCGAACCACTTGCGGCTTAGGCTAATTCACAAGCAAAGCCTTCAATGTCTTGTTAATGCTCTATGGTTCGGCGATGCCTGCCATGGAGCATAGTCTTGCCCCGTTTTCGTTCCGCGTCCTTGTCTGGTTTAGGCTCTTTTCATACAGCCCTATCTAAATAAGACCCGCTTTATGCCGCCGCTACCTAAAACCCGTCAGTCAGCTTCCGGCCCTGAACTCTGACATTCAGCTTTGCGCTTAATTTCGGACGCTAAAGCGGCCCTTGCGAACGCCCGAAAGCAGACATTCGCCCGCCAAGCACCTCTCGACGGCTCGTAAGGCTTCAAATCAAAAACTATCTGACAAAACAGGCTGGCGGAACGAAAACGCGGCGAGGCCATAATGTGTACGAAACTGCACCGCCACAACGGCGGCAGTGTTTTGAGCGATACACCATAGTCAAGACAGCTGGAGGGCACTCTCTTCCCAATATGGCATGAGTGCTGAGGCACTCTTTTGCGAGATGGCCGTCGGACGCCAAAGTTAAGCGCCAATGGAACTTAAGCGGCGATGGCACGTTAGCGTGTTGGTGCAACAGACCGCGCAATGCCAGCAACTGCAGCCTGCACCAGGCATGTGAGGAGCAAATACCCATGCAGATGCTCACGTTGGCATGCCACCCAATATTTGCGGCGCGGTCATGACCACCAGCACACTTGATGTTGGCGATCTGCTCTCTGTGCTTGGAGCACAAGGAACTGAAAAACAGTTAGGGCGCATTGTCGGCGTGGGTCGGGGGTCGGTGAACCCCGTTTCTGGATCGACGGCAGTGGCCAATCTTCCGGCCAAGACCAGCCTCGCCAAAATCAAAGCGGCTATCAAGGAGTGTGGCTTTCATTGCGCGGGTGAAGCGCTGCCCAAACATGTTTGCCAAGCTCATACGGATGCACATGAAGCTGGCGTTCCGGCCATAAAACCCACCTATGCCAAGACAAAGCATAAAGCGACTGGTGGTGAGAAGAGTGATGCTATGGACGTGCATGCCATGGCACGCGATATGCGCAACCGGTTTTGGATTGCTTTTGGTTTCACTGTGCCGATTTTCTTCCTGTCGCCGAAGGGCATGGACTTCATCAAAGTCGCGCCACCTTTCGGAATGCGTCTGGAACTCGTGCTGTTCATTCTGGCCGGTGCGGCCATTCTTTACCCCGTCTGGCCTTTTTTCGTTGCAGCTTACCGTTCGCTTCGCAGAGGCGTTGCCAATATGGCGGTGCTCGTCGTCCTGAGCGTCAGTACGGGCTATCTGTTCAGCGTCGGTTCTACCTTTATATATGGTGGCCAACAGTTCTATGAGGCATCGGCTGTTCTGCTTGTCTTCATCCTGCTTCTGCACCATCGCTCAACCCGGCAATGGCGAAATGAATAGCATCAAGCCTTACATATTACGCGATCTCGACGCCTATTGGCGGGCGGCCAATTACCTCTCGGTTGGGCAGATTTATCTTTATGACAATCCGCTGCTGAAAGAGCCATTGACGCTGGCTCATGTGAAGCCGCGTTTGCTCGGCCATTGGGGGACCACGCCGGGCCTCAACTTCATCTATGCTCATCTCAACCGGGTGATCAAAGCTCACGACCTCAATGTGATCAACATCACAGGGCCCGGTCATGGTGGGCCGGGCCTCGTGGCGAATGCCTATCTGGAAGGCACTTACAGTGAGGTTTATCCCAAAATTTCGCAGGACGAAGTTGGCTTGAAACAGCTGTTCAAACAGTTCTCTTTTCCCGGCGGCATTCCAAGCCACGTTGCACCTGAGACGCCGGGGTCGATACATGAAGGCGGCGAACTGGGATATGCGCTGTCTCATGCCTATGGCGCTGCTTTTGATAACCCGGATCTCATTGTTGCTTGCGTGATTGGTGATGGCGAGGCGGAAACAGGGGCGCTGGCAACAAGTTGGCACTCCAACAAATTTCTCAATCCGGTGCATGATGGCGCGGTGCTGCCGATCCTGCATTTGAACGGTTACAAGATTGCCGGGCCGACTGTGCTGGCACGCATGCCCCGCATTGAGTTGGAAGCGTTGTTCCGCGGGCTCGGCTACAACCCGCATTTCGTCGAGGGTGATGACCCGATGACGATGCACCAGTTGATGGCGTCAACGCTGGACACTGTCGTAGCTGATATTCAAAACATTCAACAAGAGGCGCGGGCAAACGGTTTCCAGACCCGGCCAAGCTGGCCCATGATCATCCTGCGCTCGCCCAAGGGCTGGACCGGACCGAAGCTGGTTGACGGCAAACAGACAGAGGGCACGTTCCGTTCCCATCAGGTACCGATGGGCGAGATGGACAAGCCGGGGCATTTGGAGCTTTTGGAAAGCTGGATGAAGAGCTACCGGCCGGAAGAGCTGTTCGACGATGCGGGAAAATTCCGCGCCGAGCTTGCGGATTTGGCCCCAAAAGGTGAGCGCCGTATGAGCGCCAATCCCCATGCCAATGGTGGCGTGCTGCTGCAGGATTTGCAGCTGCCCGATTTTGCCAGTTACGCTGTTGATGTGCCAAGTCCCGGAGCGTTGGATGCGGAGGCAACCCGGGTTCAGGGGCAGTTCATCCGCGATATCATCAAACTGAACCCGGATAATTTCCGCGTCTTCAGCCCGGATGAAACCACGTCAAACCGCTGGAATGCCGTGTTCGAGGTTACGAACCGCTGTTCCACCGCCGAGATTTTTGATTTTGACGATCACGTGGCACCTGACGGCCGGGTGATGGAAATGCTTAGCGAGCACCAGTGCGAGGGCTGGCTGGAAGGCTATCTGCTCACGGGCCGCCATGGGTTTTTCCCGTGTTACGAGGCGTTCATTCACATTATCGATTCGATGTTCAACCAGCACGCCAAGTGGCTGAAGGTCACCCGCGGCATTCCATGGCGACGGCCCATCGCCTCACTGAACTACCTGCTCACGTCACATGTCTGGCGGCAGGATCATAACGGCTTCACACATCAAGACCCGGGTTTCATTGACCATGTTGTCAATAAGAAAGCTGAGGTCATCCGTGTCTATCTTCCGCCCGATGCAAACACGTTGTTGTCGGTGACCGACCATTGCCTGCGCAGCCGCAACTACGTGAATGTCGTCATAGCCGGCAAGCAACCCTCTCCTCAGTGGCTCGACATGAATGCTGCCATTGAACACTGTTCCGCCGGCATCGGGATTTGGCAGTGGGCGGGCAGTGAGGGTGATGGTGAGCCGGATGTGGTTATGGCGTGTTGCGGCGACGTTCCGACACTCGAAACAATGGCCGCCGTCGATCTGCTGCGATTACAATTCCCGGATTTGAAAGTCCGCGTGGTCAATGTCGTTGATTTGATGAAGCTCCAGTCGCAGAACGACCATCCGCACGGCTTGAACGATGCAGAGTTTGACAGCCTGTTCACCGTCGATAAACCTGTCATTTTTGCCTATCATGGTTATCCCGCGCTTATTCACAGGCTGACATATCGGCGTAAAAACCACAGAAATTTTCATGTGCATGGCTACAAGGAAGAAGGCACAACGAGCACGCCGTTCGACCAAGTGGTCATGAACGATCTCGATCGCTTTCATCTTATGGCCAATGCCATCGACCGCCTGCCGCATCTTGAAGCTTTTGCCGGCCAAGTCAGACAGGCGACCGACGAAAAACTGGCGGATCATAAACTTTACATCGCCGAATATGGTGAAGATATGCCGGAATTCCGGGATTGGCAGTGGAAAGGGCGCACCTAGTTTCATGCCAGTTCTCCAGCGCAATGAATTAGTT
Organism: Limoniibacter sp.; assembly: GCA_031422195.1. Classification (GTDB taxonomy): domain Bacteria; phylum Pseudomonadota; class Alphaproteobacteria; order Rhizobiales; family Rhizobiaceae; genus JALOTE01. The sequence goes on from JANOPZ010000107.1 coordinate 18,256, forward strand.
TGCTACGGTTAAGCGTCTTGGCCGCTTTCCGGCCAGCGCCCGGGTCTAACGGACGTTATATTGACGAAATAAGGCAACATGGATGCACGCATATTGATTGAACGATATGGCGTATCGTGGCATTCCAAACCTCGTGCATCAACACCCGTTGAACTGACAATCGTGTTATAAAATGGACGATCCAATGGAACTTTTGAGCCAAAAACATGCAAGAATCCGGACAGCCCGAAGTCTCCAACTTTCTGAACCAGCACTGCCTCTGCACAACGCTTGACCGCAACCTTCTGGCGGACAATATCAGTCGTGCGGTGGATGATCCGGCGTTCAATGTGGAACAGCTCGAAAGCAGGCCAAACCTGCTCTCCAACATTCTCGTATTTCTCACTTCGGACGATATCGCCCAAATGCGCGGCATCGTTGAAGCCATAGAGACGACAGCACAATTACCCGCTTACCGAGCCGCCGTCCTCGCTTGGGCGCCGGAATCTGCACAAAGTAATTTTGGTCCACTTGGCGCGTTTATGGGGTATGATTTTCATCTGGATGGCGACGGGCCGAAGCTTATCGAGGTGAACACCAATGCCGGCGGCGCCTTCATTAACGCCATGCTTGCCAAGGCCCAGAAAGCCTGTTGCAACGAAATTGAACGCGGGCTTATTGCGATGCAGGCAACGGACTTCGATACACAAGCGCTCAACGTATTTATTGCGGAATGGCGGCTCCAGCGGGGCACGGGTCGGCCGCGACGCGTGGCAATCATAGACGACCGGCCAGAAGAACAATATCTCTATCCCGAATTCATTCTGGCAAGGCAGCTGTTGCGCAAAGCTGACATTGACGCGGTGATCGGCGATGCAGCGGCGCTCACATATGAGGCGGGCAAACTCGTATTGGACGGACAGGAGATCGACCTCGTTTACAATAGGCTTGTTGATTTTTCATTGGCGGAACCGCGCCACGCAGCACTCGCTTCGGCCTATAGGGATGGTGCAGTTGTGGTCACGCCAAACCCGCACAATCACGCGATTTATGCAGCCAAACGAAATCTGACTTTGTTGTCTGATCAAAGATGGTTGACGTCGGCGGGCCTGCCCGACGCAATGCGAATAAGGCTTGCAGGCATTCCGAAAACCACATTGGTCACGCCGGAAAATCTTAATGCGATGTGGGCTGACCGTAAGAATCTGTTCTTCAAGCCGCTGTCCGGCCATGGTGGCAAAGCTGTTTATCGCGGTGATAAAGTGACCAAAGGCGTATGGGCTGACATCGCGGCTGGCGAATATGTGGCTCAAGCCTTCGCGGCACCGGGCCAGCGCATGATCAAACTTGACGGCGTTGCCGTGCAGCGCAAGATGGATATCCGGCTCTACACTTACGCTGGCCAAATTTTGCTCACAGCGGCGCGGCTTTATCAGGGCCAAACAACCAATTTCAGAACAGCAGGTGGCGGATTTGCTCCGGTGTTCGTCATTTGATGGGTGGCGCAGTTAAAGTTGTAGCGTTCAATCAAGCAAGGCCAAGTCCGAGAACTTCGATGACTGACCTTGCGATCATCAGTTCCTCGTCGGTGCGTATGACGCGGACGTCAACGCCGCCGCTCTCCTCTGAAATCAAAGGCGCATTGGCCAAATTACGCTGCTGATCTATTTCGATTCCCAAGAAGCCCAACCCGTCGCAGATGCGGGCGCGAACCAAAGATGAGTTCTCGCCAACACCTCCGGAAAATACCAGCTGGTCCACTCCGCCCAGCGCGGCGGCAAAAGCGCCGATCCATTTCCTGGCTTGATAGCAAAATAGCTCTATCGCTTCGGCCGCACGCACATCCTGAGATTCAAGTATGAGCAATTCACGCATGTCAGAACTGGTTTCCGAAAGCCCTAAGAGCCCGGACTGCGTATTGGCCATATCGTCGAATTGCTGCGCGCTCATCTGTTCCGTGCGCGCAAGGAAAGACATGAGGCCAGGGTCGATGTCGCCGCAGCGGGTGCCCATCGGCAATCCGGAGGCAGGTGTGAACCCCATGCTGGTATCCACAGGCTTGCCGTTATGCACTGCTGCCATGCTCGCGCCATTGCCAAGGTGGGCGAGGATGACCTTGCCGTGTGCAGCCTTCGTTCCAACCTGGCTCACAAGCTCGCTCATGAGGAACGCATAGGACAGTCCGTGAAACCCATACCGACGCACCCCCAGCTCTTCATAACGGCGCGGAATGGGCAACTGCCGGGCAACGCGCGGCATTTCACGGTGAAATGCGGTGTCGAAGCACGCCACCTGCGGCAGCCCCGGATACCGGCTTTCCAGCGCTTCCATCAGCAGAATTTCCTGCGGCAGATGCTGCGGAGAAAATGGCATCAGCGCGCGCAGACTCCCCATCATCTGCGGGGTAATGTGTTGCGGCTCCCAATAGTGCGGCCCGCCATGCACGACGCGGTGTCCCACTGCGGCTACGGTAAGACCGCCGTCAATCTTCTCCAGCCATTCCATCAGCGCGCTGATAGCCGCCGCGTGATCTGGAGCCGTCACCGGCTTGGAAAAATTATCCGCTGGCGTAAGGCCTTTCACCCGCAAGTTGGCCTGCGGCGAACCAATCTGCTCAATAACGCCACCCATCAACCGCGTCACCGCCTCACCCGTCTCAAACAATGCGAACTTGATGCTTGATGAGCCGCCATTGATGGTCAGGATGCGCGGGTTAGCGGATTTCACCGGTGTCGCCTTTCAAGTTGCTCGGCAAAGAGGGATAATAGTCTTGTGCTTTTCAACATGGCCGCCCAAGCCAAGACGCATCGCGGATGCAATGCGTTGTGTTTCTATGTCCCGCCTCCTATCGTTTCCCCTCTCGGCCAACCTCCGGTGAATCGCCCGCGCCACGCGGTTTGAATGTCGGGCCAATTGTACATTAAATCATCCCTCAAGTCGTGCTCTGTTCATCTTCAAGGTCACAACCACGCCGTCGACTGCCCAGTCGCATGTGATTGTTCCGCCGAGTTGTGCCGATAGCGCGTGGTTGATGAGTTTGCTGCCAAATCCTCCGGGGCCTGTCGGCGTTGCGACGGCGGGCCCGCCCCTCTCCGTCCATATGAGGATTACGTCATCATCATACCCGCTCGATGAGACATCCAGCGTGCCTTTTTCGGAAGACAGTGCCCCATATTTAAGAGAGTTCGTTGCGAGTTCATGGATGATTAAGGCAAGCGTTGTCGCTGATGCCTCGCCCACACCCATGCGTGGTACGGCGACGCGGATTCGTCCGCTATAAGCGCCAAGATCGTCATAAGGCGCCAATAACACAGAAAGAAGATCGCCAAGCAAGGCGTCTGTTTTCGTTTGTCCGGGAAGCGGGCGAACGAGGTCATGCGCGCGGCCCAGCGCAGTCAGACGGTTCGTCAATTGTTTTGCCATGTCTTCGATTGACGCAGAAGACCTGGAGGTTATTGATGTCAGGCCGGAGGCTATTGCTAATAGGTTCTTGACCCGGTGGCTCATCTCGCCCGCTAGCAGTTCGTTTCCTTCCTCAGCTTGCTTTCGCCCGGTGACATCCAAGAATACCCCGAACATGCTGCGATCCACCATGCCTTCATCGTCACCTTGGCCCCGGGCCGACACCCAGCGGACCTCATCACCAATGAGGATTCGAAAGTCGATTTCGTAGGGTCCGATGATCGCCCTGCTCGCGGCGAATGCGGCTTTCACGCGATCACGATCAGCCGGGTGAATATGTGACGATAAATCTTCAAAGGTCACATTGGTGGTTCTTGATACGCCCCACATATCGTAGGCGCGCTGATCAAGCAGAAGCTTGTCTGTATCAACATTCCATGCCCAAAGCGCAACACCGGCACCCTCGACCGCAAAGCGCAGATGTTTTTCATTCCATTGAGGCAGATTCGGCGGATCTGATATCATTCATCGTTCTCCTTAGACGCGGCGTCGTCACTGCTTTTACAGTTTTCCACTCGTTTACCAAAGCATTCCGTCTTGCCGCAATTGTCAGTGCGAAGTGCCGTCTCGGTCATATGGAGAATTTCGAAACAGCGGCGCCGTCAATGCGAATCCAATCACAGGCAGGGCGTTCCATTGCAACAGCGGAGATAGCTTGATGCCAAGCGCTGGGGGCATTGGCATGAACTCGGTCTAAGTCTAAGCCTTGCGGATGCCAGTGATCGGATATCACGGTAAACGGTGTATTCGATGCCAGTGATGAATGTTTTCACTTTAACATGCATGAACCCCCGCTCGCGTGGCCACGATGGGCCGCGACAACACATCCTTGCCAGCACCAGCGATATTTTGGCGACCACCATATCACCAACAGCACGGTGAAATGCCGCAAGGGCGATGCCTTATGGCGATCCCGTGTTCCACATCGCGTAAAGCGGGAGCTATGCGATTTCCCTCACCACATTCAAACCCGTCGTGAATCCGAGATAAATTACCAGCGCATCCAACCGGTGCCGCTCCGCATTCAAGTTATGCGCACTTCCGTCATCATGCCGCCCGCCATGTGATAAAGGTGATGGCAGTGCAGAAACCATGCGCCTTTTTGATTGGCGTCAAAGGCGACCGTGACCGGGTTGTGGGCGGGGACAATGATGGTGTCGCGCATTGCGCCCCGAATTCGTTGTCCACCGATGGCGACAACCTGAAAGTGATGGCCGTGCAAATGCATGGGATGCATCATCGTGGTCGGGTTCATGAAGGTCATTTCGACCCGCTCGCCTTGGCGCACTGTGAAAGGCTGATGGTCCCCATGGACGCGGCCATTGATCGTCCAGCGATACCCCGGTTCCTCGCCGAGCATGACCATCAATGACTGATCCGCAGACTTCTCCGCCAGCGGACTTGCAGCACGAAGCTGCGTTTCAAACGCAAGATCGGTTAATGGCTGCGGCGCTTGGGCAGTGGCGAGTAGCTTGGAAATCGATGCACCAGCTGTCGCCAGCACGATGCCGGTCACAAACCGGTCGCCTTCGACCTGCGCCAGAACCGGAAACGCGCCGCCTTGTTGCGGGATGTCAACCAATAGATCGATGCGCTGCCCCTGTGCCAGCGGATATGCTGCCTGTGAAACAGGCTGACAAAGATTGCCGTCAACGGCGACGCAGCGAGCTTGCAATCCAAGCGTCGAAATGAAAAAGGCCGTTGCAGTGCCACCATTTATAATGCGCAGGCGAACCTTTCCACCCTTATCAACCATGACGACTTCGGGGTCATCGAGTGTGCGGTCGTTGGCGAGAAAGGCATCATATTTGACGTCATTGGCATGGGTCATTCCCATCATCATGCCACCGTGCATCATTTTGCCCATCATGCCGCCGCCCGCGCCTTGGCTTGCATGCGCTCCGCCGCCGCTACTAAGTTCAGCCAAAATCTCTGCGGGCGGCCTGAAGGCAAAATCATGCAGCATGATGATGACGTCTTGAGCGTCGCCCGCATCCTTCTCAATCGCTACCATCGGCGCTGCCAAAAGCTGTTGCTCGCTGAGACTATGGGAATGCATCCAATGGGTGCCGGTGGTCAATTCGAAATCATGGGCGTCGGTCATTCCTACAGCCAGCACGCCGCCATCGGGGCGGGCGCGGTCCTGGTTGGCGGGCGCTTTGACCTGTCCGTGCCAATGCATTTGCAGCGGTTCGCCCGACGCGTTGAGAAGACCACCCAATAAGCGATCCCCCTCACTACCAACCATGCCGGGCTTGCCATTTGATCCAAGCACACTGAAAACTGTCGCCGCCTTCTTGTTCACTTCCAGCGTGCGGGAGGCGACTGAAAGAACAGGTGCCGCCGCCAATGCTGCCGTCCACGGAACTCCGGCAACAAGAGCGCCGCACACACCTGCGGTTGATTTGAGGAAGGTCCGGCGGCTTGGCGTTGTCAACGATTGGTTATTGCGCATGGCAGACTCCTTTTGGTTGAGGCTTTTTATTGCGGATTATCAATCATAGCCCTGCGATAACTTTCTCAAGTTTCGCGCGAACATGCCCGGCCGCCTCTTTCAGCGCCGGATTGTCTATCGCCTGCATTGAAGCGACAGGATCGATTGCCGCTACTTCAACCTGGCCATTGCCCGCATCACGCACGACCACATTGCAAGGCAGCATCGTGCCGACTTTGTTTTCGAGCATCAAGGCTTCGTGGGCCAATGCAGGATTGCAAGCTCCAAGAATCCTGTAGGCCGGGTAATCGACGCCGATTTTGATCTTGAGCGTCGCGCTGACATCGATCTCCGTGAGGATGCCGAAACCCTCGGTTTTCAATGAATCTGTTGCGCGCGTCACGGCTTCGTCGAATGGCACGGAAAGCATTTTTGAAAGATAATATGACATGTTTTTGTCCCTTATTCCTGTTGCCGGTTGTTGAAGAAAAAATGTCTTGCTTCAGGCGGCCGGGCCAAAGGCAAAACGGGGCAAATCCGGTCGCCCCGTTGTATTATAGGGTTGACATAACCGTTACATTTTCTTGTTCATGGCTCCGATCGCATCGCCCATATGCATCATACATTCATCGGCTTTGCCGTCCTTCATAGACGTTTTCGCCAACCCCATATGTTTCATTGCTATGTCTTTATTGGCCATCATGGCTGGATCAGCCATTGCATCCATTTCCGTCTGCATCTTCATCATCGACGCATCGTCACACTTCATAGTCATGCTCATATCAGCCATGCCCATATGCATGGAGCACTCGCCCATCTTGTTGTCCTTCATTGCAGTCTTTGCCATATCCATTTGTTTCATGGCCATATCCTTGTTTGCCTGCATAGCCGGGTCGTTCATGGCTTCCATATTGGTTTGCATCATCATCATGGAGGCGTCGTCACATTTCATATGCATGGCAGCATTGGCTGGAGCGGCGAGAAACAAGACGGCCAACGCCGCGCTTATTGATAATTTCGTCATGGCGGTGTCCTCAAAAGAGGGACAAAATTGCCCCTCAAGAAGAAACGCGAAATCCGCCATTTGGTTCCGTTTCACTGGCGGAACGGTGAATACTGAAAAACCCGCGCCAAATCTAAATCATGATGAAATAACGTTATAAGGAGGCTCCAATCACCACTGACTTCAAACGCACTAGGCATAGTTGCAACATCTGCATAAATGTTGGGCTTCATTGAAATGGGCTATGCCCATGCTTTAAATACGTCAGTCTAAATAAGCGAAACACAATTATTCCTGTTCCTCACTTTCAGCCCACAGCCAAATTGAACCAAAGTCATGCTGCGCGCGGCCAGCGGCGGTGTAGATCATCAATCACAAGTGCATGTTTATGGGCTGCTCCAGTTTGGCTGAGATGCGGGTGGTCGGGTGCCAAATCTGGATGGATATGTGTCAAATCCTGTATGTCTTGCGCGGGCCAGATCACCAACACCGCAATAACGCCGAGCGCGCCAATAGTAGCCAGTATGAGCGCTGCCACGTTTATTCCGGCGTTTGCGCCGACCCAGCCCGCAAGCGGATAGGCTATAAGCCAGCAGGCGTGTGACAAGGCAAATTGTGCGGCAAAAACCGCGCCGCGGTCAGCCTCAGTCGCAGATCGGTTGATGATCCGACCTATGGGCGTTTGTGTCAGGGAAAAACCAAAACCGATTACGGCCCATAGCGCTATCAACGAGCCAAGGCTGCTGATAAGCGACACCAGTGCCACGCCTGCAACCATGAATACTGCGCCACCAATCATAATCGGGCGGTCATTTAAACGTTGAAGAAAGCGTGGCAGTAAAATAGCCGCTAGAATTGATCCTGCACCAAAACCTGCAAAAGCCAGCGCAACCGCCTGCTCATTGAGCTTGAGTTGTGATTGCACAATAACAACGGTGTTGACGTAAATCATCGCACCGGCCGCGGCGACAGCTGCTTCCATGACCATAAGTGCGCGCAGCCGCGGTGTCCGCACATAGATTCGTACACCCTTGGTGACATCAGCCCAAAACGGCCGTTCAGTGCTTTCAACACGGTCTGGCAATTTTGTTGTCATCACGAGGAAGGCTGAGGCTACAAAACCGGTGACCGTGCCCGCAAACAACACGGGGAAACTGACAAAAGAAAGCAAAACAGCGGCTATGATCGGCGAGGCCAATTGTTCTAAATCTTCGGCAAGTCGGAGCAGCGAAAGAGCATTCGTGTAATCGCCCTCATCTTTGATAACATCGGGAATGACGGCTTGGAACGCCGGCGTAAATCCGGCCGAGGCCGCCTGCAGGAAAAATATTAACACATACACCTGCCAAATTTGATCAACGAATGGCAGGCAGGCAATGACGCCAGCACGTATGAGATCCAGCACAACTAAAAATGCTTTGCGTGGCAGACGCTCGGCAATTGCCGCGGCAATAGGAGCCAGCGTCACATAGGCGATCATCTTGATTGATAAAGCAGTTCCAAGAATTGCTCCGGCATTTTCACCGGCAAGTTGCCAAGCCAGCAAACCGAGTGCCACAGTGGCAAGACCTGTGCCCAGCAACGCAACGAGTTGCGCTGCAAAGAGTATGCGGAAGGACGGATTTTTAAGAGCGGCCAACATAGTTGATCTCCTGCGCAAACTCTCGCCAGCCTTACTTGATATACTACGCTGCAAAGCTAACCCAAAGTATGACCCGAACGCACAAACCGCATAGAACAGTGCCGCAAGCCTGATGATTGCGCTAAAGTCAAAGATACTTGGTTATATCGCGAAACGCGTCGATGGCTGATTTTTGCGCATCCGGCAGGTCGCCAACAACATCATTCAGGCAATGATCAAGATGATCGCGGATAAGCCTTTTCTTGGCTTCAGCAACCGCTTTTTCAACGGCATAAAGCTGCTGTGCAACATCGAGACAATCGCGCCCGTCTTCAATCATGGCAATCACGCTTTGCAAATGTCCGTTTGCACGTTTGAGGCGCTTCACAATATCAGGGTGGCTGGCGTGGCGGTGCGGGTTTTCCATTTGCTCTTGATATCCCCCTAGGGAGGATATAGTCAAGCGCTACCAAGATTCGAAACCCATTCGGATTTGCGCCCGACCTCACCGGAGTTTTTGATGCCTCGCGACCACTTCCGCGATTTTTTATTGGCCCTTGCAGCGATTTTTTTGATCGAGGTTCCCGCTTTTGCCCATGCTGTTGCGGAAGGGGACAAGGGGTACATTCAGGAAATCACTGGCGTTCACTTTGCATCATTCATGTATCTTGGCGCAAAACACATGATTACCGGTTATGATCATTTGCTGTTTTTGGCCGGGGTTATCTTTTTTCTTTACCGCCTGAAAGACATCAGCATTTATGTCACGCTGTTCGCCATCGGCCACTCTTTGACGATGATTGCTGGCGTCTATTTTGATATTTCAATTTCCAGCTACATTATTGATGCGATCATCGGTTTTTCTGTCGTCTATAAGGCGCTCGACAATATGGGGGCGTACCAGCGCTGGTTTGGCTTTCAACCCAATACCAAAGCCGCCACGCTGCTTTTCGGCCTTTTGCACGGCTTCGGCTTGGCCACAAAGGTGCAGGAATACGAGATTGCGAGCGACGGCTTACTGACAAATTTAATTGCCTTCAATATCGGAGTTGAGATCGGGCAACTGCTGGCGCTCGCCGCGATTTTGATTGTCGTGAGCTATTGGAGGCGTTCGGGCAGTTTTTGGAAACACGCCTATGCCGCAAATGTCGCCATGATGGCCGCCGGGTTTTTGCTGATGGGCTATCACATCAGCGGAATGATTATCACCTCTGCTGCTTGAAAACATATAAACTAAAACTGAATGGAAAAGCCGATGTACAATTCTGATATCCCGTCCCGCACTGAACTCCCAAGCAGTGCGCAATTGCTGAAATCCACCATCATCGCTTTTGTCACCGCAGTTATTTTGCTGTTCACGGTCGTTCTGCCGTCTGAATATGCTTACGACCCGACAGGCATAGGCCGGTTCTTGAAGCTGACCGACATGGGCGAGATCAAACAGCAATTGGCCGAGGAAGCCGAAGCCGACCGCTTGAAAGATGCTGGCGTCGCACCTGCCACACCGCAGCAAGGCTCGTCATTGCGCATGATTTTTGACGAATTGATCGGCGTGCGTTCTGCCTACGCGGAAGACATCATGTTGGCGCGAGCCGCTGTTGAGCGCACCGACGAAACAATCATCACGCTCAACCCGTCCGAAGGCACCGAATACAAAATCACGTTGAAAGCGGGTGACATTGTGAAGTTTTCATGGGCCGTCGAAAATGGCGTTGTGAACTATGACATGCATGGCACCAACGCCGATGGCTCCGGCGAAGAAAGCTACAAAAAAGATCGCGGCGTTGCTGCCGACGAAGGCGAACTAACTGCCGCTTACGATGGCTCGCATGGCTGGTTTTTCCGCAACCGCGGCAAAGAGCCGGTGACCATCAGGCTGACGACAACCGGTAATTATGCCGAAATCAAAAAGGTAATGTGAGGGTTCTGGCCCCGGTTCGAATGACAAAATTACGGCAGTTAAGTTGCATCCTTAAAGCCGTAACTTCGCCAGTCAGTATGTCTTTTTGAGCGTCATGTTTCAGTATTTGGCCTGCACCGTTTTCCCGTCCGCGCCGGTAATTTGCACTGCACCTTTTACCCCTTGGGGAACTGCAACGCCGGTTTCAGCAGATAGAACACCGGGTTCTTTGGGCGCGAGCACAACACGCACCGGTTTGCCGTCGATGAGCAATATAGCGGTACCCTTCATAGTCGAGGTGTCGATCGCGCTATCATCATCCATGGTGATGTAAACGTTGACAGCCGTTCCGGCCGGAACCAGTTCAACGCGGAAAGGGGCAGCATCAACACGCATACCGCCATTGGGGCCAATACCTGACTCGTGCGCGGTGGCTGGCGCAGCCAGCATGAATGAGAGAAGTGCGGCTTTGAGAAATGCTTTCATTTGGGTGTTCCTTTTTTTGAAAAATCAGATTTTGAATGTCAGAAGGTTTGAAGTTCAGCACCTGCTGGTGCGTCTGGTGCCGTTCTGGCCGCGCGTGCGGTCTCAACAAGGCGTTCGAGGGATTTTCGGCCATAACGCAGGAATAAAACCGGCGTTAAAAACGTGTCGAGCAGTGTGGAAGAAATCAACCCGCCAAAGATTGTCACTGCTACCGGGTTAAGGATTTCCTTGCCCGGTGCTGTCGGGTCAATCATCAGCGGAATGAGCGCCACGCCCGCAGAAAGCGCGGTCATCAAAACCGGTGTCAGTCGTTCCAATGAACCGCGAACAATCAGTTCCGGCCCAAATTCCATGCCCTCATGCAATGCGAGGTTGATGTAATGGCTGATTTTCAGAATGCCGTTTCGCGCTGCAATACCGGTCAAAGTGATGAAGCCAATCATCGATGCAACCGACAGCGGCTGTCCTGCAATCCACAAAGCTGCAACCGAGCCGATCAAGGCCAGCGGGACCGAACCCATGATGATCAGCGCGCAAACGGTAGATTTATAGCGGCTGAACAAAATTGAAAACACCAGTGCGAGCGAGACGAGAGACAGCAGCCCAATCGTGCGGCTCGCCTCCTCTTGCGCTTGAAACGTGCCTTCCAATGTGGCGGTATAACCTTCGGGCAAATTGGCGGCAGCAATCACAGCGCGGATTTCAGCAACCACTGCGGCGGTATCAACTTTGCCGTCGGTATTGCCGAGCACGATGATGCGGCGGCTGCCGTTCTCACGCAAAATCTGGTTTGGCCCGTCGGTTTCCTTGACTTCGGCGAGTTGGCGAACCGGAACCCAGCCTGATGGCGTTTCGATCAACAAATCGCCTAGAGCTTGCGTTGTGCGGTTCTCGTCCGCCAGCCGCATCACCACATCAAAATTACGGGTACCATCCACCAGTTTGGAGACGACACGGCCATTGGACAGCCGCTCCAAGGCTTCGGTGATGGCGGCGGGCTGGATGCCGTAGAGCGCGGCGCGATCATAATCGACGCGGATTTCCAACTGCGGAATGCGTACCTGCTTTTCAACCTGCAAATCGACCAGTCCAGGAATGGCCGCGATACGCCCGCGTAAATCTTCGGCAACGCTACGCAAGACATCCAAGTCTGAGCCGTAAATTTTGAGCGCCAATTGCGCGCGCACGCCTGACAGCATGTGGTCTAGCCTATGCGAGATGGGTTGGCCGACATTGACGGCGACCGGCAAAATTGAAAGGCGCGCACGGATGTCCGCCACAACTTCGGTTTTGGGACGGCCCGATCTATCAAGATCAACCTCAATTTCTGACGAGTGCACGCCCTCTGCATGTTCATCAAGTTCCGCGCGCCCGGTGCGCCGCCCGACTGCAGTCACTTCTGGCACTTCAAGGATCAGTTTTTCAGCAATCAACCCGACACGGTGAGACTCGCCCAAAGAAATGCCGGGGTTAAACAGCATTGAGATGGTAAACGTGCCTTCGTTAAACGGAGGCAGAAATGCCCGGGGCAAAGTGGTGGCCGACCACGCAGCAATAACCACTCCGATTGCAGCCAAAGCCATTAGTGACTTTTGCCACCGGAACACCACAGCCAAGGCAGCGCGGTTGCCGCGTTTGAGCGTGCGCACCAACCATCCCTCGTGTTCATCGAGGCGCTTCATGCTTGGCAACAGGTAATAAGCCATCACGGGTGTCAGCGTGATCGACACCAACAGGCTGACGAGAATTGAGATGATGTAGGCTTGGCCGAGCGGCGCAAACAAACGCCCCTCAATACCGGACAATGCAAACAAGGGCACAAACACCAAAACAATAATCATTGTGGCATAAACAATGCCTGAGCGCACTTCCTGTGAGGCGGACACCACCACATCAAACACCGAACGCGGATTGCCCGCCTCGCGGTTTTCTCTGAGCCGCCGGAAAATGTTTTCAACATCCACCACGGCATCGTCGACCAGTTCGCCAATCGCAATCGCCAGTCCGCCCAAGGTCATTGTATTGATCGACAGCCCAAGCATCTTGAACACAATCGCGGTGACCAAAATGGAAACCGGAATTGCCGTCAGTGAAATCAGCGTTGTGCGCACATTGAGCAGAAATGCAAACAGAACGATGGCTACCACCACCACTGCCTCCAGCAAAACGGTCTGCACGTTTTTGACGGATGTCTCGATGAAATCAGCTTGCCGGAACAGCACCTGATCAGCACGCATTCCATCCGGCAGTGATGCCGTGATTTCTGCCAGCGTCGCTTCAACGTCGCGCGTTAGCTTAACCGTATCGACATCAGGTTGCTTTTCGACCGAAACGATAACCGCCGGTTTGCCCATATAACCGGCTTCACCCCGTTTGAGCCGCGCACCAAAACCAACGTCCGCGACTTGATCCAAGAGTATCGAAGTCTGGCCGTCGCTTTTGACAACGACTTTGCGCAAATCATCCAAGCTCAGCGTGTTGCCGATATTCCGGATCAAAAACTCACGGGCATATTGGTCGGTAAAGCCGCCGCCGGTGTTTGCACCAAAAGCGGTTATTGCGCTTTCAACTTCGGCCAAAGTTACACCCAGTGCGCGCAAGGCCGCATTATTGGGCGCCACGCGAAACTGCCGCACTTCGCCGCCGATTGGGATCACTTGGGCAACGCCGGGAATTGTCAGCAAACGCGGGCGCACCACAAAGTCTGCTGTTTCGCGCAGTTGCATCGGCGAAATATTGTCCGGTGCAGTCATGGCAACGAGCATGATCTGCCCCATGATGGAACTGATCGGCCCCATTGTTGGCGTTATGCCCTGAGGCAATTGCGGTGCAACCAGTGTTAAACGCTCAGCAATTTGCTGGCGGTTGCGGTAAATATCCGTGCCCCAATCAAACTCTACATAGATGATGGACAAGCCCACACCAGACACAGAACGCACGCGGTCAACACCCGGAATACCGTTCATCTGCGTTTCAATCGGATAGCTGACCCGCAGCTCGACCTCTGGCGGGGCAAGCCCCTCAGCTTCGGTCAAAATGGTCACGGTCGGGCGGTTCAAATCGGGAAACACATCAACCGGAAGGCGCATGGCGGTAAATGCGCCATAGGCCATTAAAACCGCTGAGATAACCAGAACCAGAACGCGGTTGCGCAAGGATTGCGTGACGAGAAATGTAAACATTTTGGCTCCCCCTTAACGCAACTGATTGAGAAGTTCGGCGCCTTGGGTGACCAAACGGTCTCCCGCAGCAATACCCGCCACGATGATGACATTCTCGCCATCCAATGCCTCAATCCGCACCGCGCGGGGTTCGAAAAGCTCCGGGGCGTTATGAACAAAGACAATATCTTCGCCGTTAGCGCCCCGGATAACCGCCTTTCGGGGGGCGGCTATGCCGCGCGTGATGGATTCGGTTTGCGCCACTACGATTACACGTTCACCGATACGCAAACGGCCTGAAGTATCTTCGATTTTGAAATGCACCGGTTGCGCTTGGCCGTCTTCGGCGAGGCCCGCGCCTGCAAAACTTAACTTCACTGCCTTGCCGTTGATGTCATTGGTTGAGGCATTGCCGGAGACCGGCACGCCGTTAAATGACAGCGCCTCAATCCAAATTCGCGCGGGATCGATAATATGAAAAATCTCAGTATTGGTTGCAGCAATGAGGCCGGGGCGGGCCTCAGCTTTCGACAGCACGCCGGACACTGGCGCGATCAGCTGTTCGGCTTCCATCCGCACCGCGTCCAGCGAACCGCGGCTTTCAACCAATCCCGTCAATTTTAGCTCTGCTTCTTCAAGCTGCGTCCGCGACAGACTGCCGGATTTGGCCAATGTGCGAAAACGTTCAACCTGCCGTTGTGATAGAGCAATCTGCTGATCGATATTGGTTTTTGACAACCGGATCGAGGATTGGTCAGCAGCAGCAATTTTGGGTTCAACCAGAGCCATCAACTGGCCTGCCTTAACGGTTGAACCAACATTTGGAAAACCGCCCGGCGGTTGCAAAAGTCGCCCGCCAATGGCCGTTTGCACAAACCCGCTGGCATTGGGATCAGGGATAACACGGCCCGGCAATTCAACACTGCGGCGGTGCTCAGCCTCGACGGTTTGAATTGTCAGAATAGCCAGAATGCGCTGTGTTGATTTTGGTGCAAACACCCGCCCGTCCGGCATACGCTGGGCAATATCGCGAACAATCGTGCCTTGCGCTCCAGCAGCCACAGTTTCGGCAAACGCTACGGAAGAACCGATGACGGCCACAAGCAAGGTAGCCATAATGCTGGCGGCCAATACACGGCGACGCATCAGCGCCATGATGGCTGCACCGCCCAGAAACCCAAGGCCACCCATTGTCATCAAGGCCGGGTCAAACTGTTTCAGGCGGTCGGGTATGGTAGTTGCCACCACATTACGCACCTTATGCGCCAACGCAAAACCAGCTAATCCACCGGGTGCTTTTGCCGCTGGTGCTGCAAAGACCTTGGGAACACTGAGTGTAGCAGTTAAAAAGTCGATATCGGTTCCTGCTGTCACGGTGAAAAGAAGTTCATAATCACCGGGCGTCGCCGCCCATGGCGCATCGATACGGTAAATGTCTCCCTCTGCTACCGCGTCCACGGGCCCTGCGGGTGTTTCAACGGTGATTGCAGCACCACTGATTGGTTGATTGGTCGCATACGCGTCGAGGTAAATAGACAGCGCACTGCCGTTTGAAACTGCAACCAATTCAAACAATTGCGAGGCCGCGAAGGCACGGGGCGCAGTTTGCACAGTAATGGCGGTGGCCTTGCCGCTGTGATCTTCACCGGCATGGGACCAAGCGTTTGTAACAGATAGGATGGCAAACAATAATGCCGCAACAATTCGATTCATGATGATTTCCTAAGGGGTCTCTTCCGGGCCGCAAAAGCAAAAAGGAAGATGAAATGATCTGTGCAGCGCTCTTGGCACTGGGCATAACGGAGCAGACCGCCAATGGCGGCCGCGGAAAAATCAGGCGTTGGGAGGGTTGTGAATGGTCGCTAAACCGGCCGGAATAAGCTGTTGCTCAATAAAAGGCACATGGCTCATCGATATGTAGCTGTTGTGCGACGCTGCTTCAGCAGTCAAAAGCGCGGAACTGGAACAGAAACTCTTACAGCAATCAGATTGATCAAAATCAGCATTGCCATCCTCCGCCAAATCCACATCAGCGTGAACATGCCGCAAGGATTTCCCAGATGAATGTGAAGCATCCGAAGACGCATGGCTATGAGACACCGAAACATCTGACCCACATATTGTGCTATGCATAGCTTCATTGGCCTGAGTGGTAGAATACCCGGCAATTGACAAAACAACAGCCAGCCGGAGGGCAAGCATTAGTTTTGCGAATATGGATCGGCAGGTTGCAGTCATGCCGCTGTCTAACATGGGCAACCTGATTGTCAAACCAACGAAGATGGTCGCAATAACGAACTAGGAAATTTGCACGTTAAAGCTTTGCAATTCGCATTGACTTGGTTTGGCAGAAAAATCGCAGTATTTGGAACTCGGACCGTCTTTCAAAAAAATGCTCAGGGGCTGGCAACGCAATAAATTTTCAACTCAAATCAACCCGTTGCAACCGCAACGCGTTAGTGATGACAGACATGGATGACAGGCTCACTGCTGCCGCCGCAATCATTGGCGAGAGCAAAATTCCGAACCATGGGTAAAAGATACCTGCCGCAACTGGAATGCCTATGACATTATAGGCGAACGCAAAAACGGGTTCTGTTTGATATTGTCCATCGTCGCAATGGCCACGAGGCCCAAACTGAAAATTAGCGGCGGCAACGTCAGCTAAAACCCGTTTTTCATAAGGTGCGATATGGAAAATTTCATCTTCAAATGCTCTGTGATTTGGCTGAATGTGTTTGGCTGAGAGCCTGCTGGTTATGCGCCGGAAAACCCCACAATTACCGCCACCATAACTCCAAAGTGTCAATTCACCACTGGTGCAAGGGCGCGCCGCAACGCGACATCTCTGGGATCAGGCGCAATGCCAAGACCAATACGATTGGTCACATAGCCGTATCCAATGCCAACTGAAGGATCGGCATAACCCAGTGAGCCGCCTGCGCCCGGCGTGCCGAAAGCATCGTCGCGCCCAAAAGAAAATCTCGTGAACGGCTTCATAAAGCCGAGCGAATAGGTGGCATCGCCCCTCAATACTTCATCGAAGAACCCGTTGGTTGGCGCGCGGGCCGGGGCGCGGAGTTCGGCCAGCGTCTCTGCCCGCAAGCCAAGCGCCTCGCCACCGGTCGCAAAGCTGCCATAGGCCTGCGCAATAGCCCGCGCCGTACCGACGCCCCCGCCTGAAGGCACATCAAGGTTCCGGGCGTAGATGAAATTTTCATCTATCACGACGCCCGAGCCCGGATTCACCATGCAGGCGCGGAAAGTTGAAGACCAAGGGTTCAGAAGAGCCAGAACCATGGGTAACGGATACCCAAGAATGGAACGCACGAGACCGGGCATTGCCAAAACCGCAAGTCTTTCGTTGGGGATTGTTTCCGGCAGGCCAATGTAAAAATCCAGCCCAAGTGGTAGCGCGATCTCGTCGTGAAAGAATTGTCCGAGACTTCGGTGTTTAGGATCAATCCGGCGCAACAATTCAGCCTCGTAAAACCCCAGCGAAATGAAGTGATAGGCGTTTCGGGCGCCGGGCGGCCACTGCGGGGTTTCCCGCGCCAGAATGTCGCCAAGCCGCCGCGGATCCGCGATCACCTGCCGGTCAACTTTTTCATGAAACGCGTGCAAACCTCCCTGATGGGCCAGTAGTTGTCTGACCGTCATGGATTCTTTGCCATTTTGGCCAAATTCCGGCCAGTAATCGATGACATGCGCGTCATAGTCGAGCCACCCGCGGGAATGTGCTAAAGCCAATGTCATCGCCGACATGCCTTTGGTCAAAGAGAAGACAATAACCATCGTGTCTTCTTGCCAAAGCTCGCGTGACGCCGCGTCGCGTATACCTCCCCAAAGATCGACGACTTTCTCGCCGTTGTAATAGACGCAGCAGGCACCCCCAAGCTCGCCGCGTTGCGTAAAATTCTCCTCAAAGGCCGTCTTAACGGCTTTAAAGTCCGGTTGGATAGTGCCGTTCACCACAATTTTCGTTTGACCATCCATGAATGCCTCCTGAAACCTTGGCATCAAGCTTATCTATCATCTCTCGGGACGCATTGACTTAAAGCAGGATAGCGCAGGCCGTTCTTTGCTATCTTGCTCAGCTATCTTGCTCAGCTATCTTGACGACGCCCAAAAGTGGTGTGCTCCCAAAGGGCCACTATCGCGATCACGGGTGCAAGCAACACCACGCACATCAGCATCGGGTCGTAATACGGCGCAAAATCAGTGAATATGCCCCAGACGCTGTTGCTCATCATGTGGAATAACACTGCAACCAATATGCTTCGATGCGTGTTCATAGCGAGCCAGACAATGATGATCCGCATCAATACCATCGTTCCTCCTTGCCAGAAAATCCACATTCCATTGCGGCCCATCAGTGCAAACGGGATTATATGCCACAGCGCCCAAACCACACCGATGATCAAAGCAGTTTGTAATGGCGAATAACGCTTGATCAAACGCGGAGTGGCATAGCCTTGCCACCCGAGTTCCTCACCCACGGCACCCAAAAAGAACAACGCGAAAGCAGGAATAATGGCGCTGGCGGACAGCCAATGCACAGGCGGAAGGGCCGCACCGGAAAGCCAGATCAATCCCGCCGTCAATGCAAAAGCCGCTGGCATAAACCCCAACGCCAGAATTACCCATCCTGCATTTGGCGTGCCACCAATAGTGAATGCGCTTTTGAAAAAACCGCCCGCTGCTGCCACACCGCTGTGGCGTGCGACCAAACCCAAAGCTGCGATGGCCGGCACTAAGGCCAACAGCGCGCTAAGCGGCAAAGCCTCCGCAAATGGCAAGGAAAAGTGCAAAAGGCCAAGCGCGTAAAACGGCATCGACAAAAGCAGGACCAAACCAAAAAACAGTGCGGCGGTGCCGTTTTTAGTTTGGCTACCCCGCAAACTCATAATCCACTGTCTCAATCGTGCCTTTGAAATACGGCTTTTCTCCTTGCGGGGTAATGTATAGCACTTCGCCGGTCAGGGGAATTTGCATGCCGCTTTTGGTCTGGTAATTTGACATACGGCATTCCCACGGCATCAGCACGGTTTCAGTTCCGACAGTGGTTGCGCGGCCTGCAACATAGATTGATGTGATCAGACTGTCATCGCCAAAACGGAACAGCATGGTGACGGAAATCGGCCCGTCGGTCATGGTAGCATTGGCAGATTTGTCATCGACCGCCTGCCAGACCACACCTTGGCTGGGCAGCAGCGCGGTTGGAAACCACACGCTTTCAGCAAAATGGCGCAGCAATTCACCACGCGCAATTTCACCTTTGCCTTCAACGGTGCCCATGGAAATGAGCCCCAACAATGTCGGGCGAAGCAAGCCTTCGCCATTGGTGAATGCGTCGACAACGCGCACAGGAACGCCGGGAAACATTTGGATGTTTGCATCCCACACAAAGCCGGGCTTGGCGGTGGAAAAGTTCTGCACGGCGGTAAACGGCCTCCATTGCGGCGCGGTCTTGCCTAAGTTGAAAATGCCGCTTTGAGTGAGTTTCACAGCCGTGACGATCGACTGGCCATCGGTCAGCACAGCTCTAAAATAACGCTGTACGGGCGCAGGAAGCGATGCCAGTTCGGCAGTGCTATGGCCGGTGACTTTGGGTGCGACGCGGCCCGCTTTCAGTTCTGCCACCAAAACACTGGTTGCAGCCTGCCAACGCCAAGCGCCAAAGGCATATGCAGCGCCATAAACAACGGCGATGCCGAAAATGCTGGATATAATCCATGAGAAGATTTGCATTGGCTTTCCTTGTCGTTTCATTTTGAATTGAGCCTGCTTGACCACACCGCGCCAATTGCGCCTGCAAGCAGCGTGAAGGCACCGGTGATGGCCCATGTGGACGATGGGCCTTGAATGGGCGCGCAATCGGCAAAACACAGGATCGGCCGCACATTCATGAAGCCAAGCCCCTGAAGCAACCAAAGCAAGCCCAGTAAAATGGCAATGATGCCGAAGACCAAAGCTATAATGCGTATCATTGTTGAAAACTTTCCTGTGATGGGTGTGGTCCCGGTTTTAGAAACGCGATCATCGCGACGGCGAACAATAAACCCATGACCAAATAGTAGGGTTGCATCACGCCGTTTTGCGGTGTTACCGGGATGGCCCAAGATCCCGCATTGATTGACCAGTGCAGCACAATCGCAGGCAGCACGCTGAACGCAGTATTGATCGACAGCCGTGCAAAAATAACCGACAGCGCCACGCTTGACGCCATAAACAGGGCCATCGGCATGTTGGCCTGCGCCATGCCGGGGATGTAGAACAGCGGCAAATGCCAAAGCGCCCACACAGCACCAACCAACAGGCTGGCCCATCGCCAGCCGAAGCGTTGTGTCAAAGCGGGCAATGCGTAGCCGCGCCAGCCAAATTCTTCGCCCAGCGGGCCGCCAAGCACAAGAATCTGCCCAAAGATCAGAATTGACAGCCACACACTACCAACTGCGGGCGAAGTTGGTGCGACGCCGCCCAAAATGGAGTTGAGTGCGAGTGCCAAGACCATCAACCCCAATGGAACAAAAGTAGCGATGGCATACCAACCCCAGCCGACGCGCCAAAACAAGCAACGCTTTAACCAGTGTTTTATGCCAGCAAAACCGTCGAAAAGGGCCACAGTGGTTAGTCCGGCCAAGCTGGGTCCAAAAGCGGACGCGATGATAA
>JANOPZ010000108.1:0-18852 GCA_031422195.1 Limoniibacter sp.
CCGGCGTTATTGACCAACCCTGTGACTGTACCGAATCGCGCGACGCCATCTTTGAGAACGCGTTCAATATCCTCATTTTTGCAAACATTGCCGACGCCAAAGTAGCAACGGTCTTTGAAAGAAAGCGTGTTGTGCAGTTGATTGCCCGCCGCAGCTTCGATGTCGATAAAAGTGACGTACGCACCCTCAGCGAGAGCCTTTTCGACTATGGCTGCCCCAATACCCCGGCTGCCGCCTGTTACCATCACATGATGTTTTTCAAGGCGCCCGGCCATCACCAATCCGCCACGCTGCCATCATGGTGATACCATTGAATGGGCCGTACTTCTTTGAACGGATATTTGGCTGCAGCTTCAAAATTGATCTCGACACCAATTCCCGGCGCTTGGCTTGGGGTAACATAACCGCCTTTAATGGGCGAAACACCGGAAATAATTTCATCCCGCCATGGAACATCTGATCGCATCACTTCTTGGATCAGAAAATTCGGGGTAGCAAAACCAAGATGAATGTTCACCATTGTTGCAATTGGCCCCAGTGGGTTGTGTGGAGCCATCGAAACGCCAAACGTGTCACAAAGCGCCGCAATACGCCGAACTTCGGTGAGGCCACCAGCGTGGCAAACATCAGGCTGAGCAACCGCAATTGCGCCTGCTTGAAGCAATGGTAAAAACTCGCGACGGTGAACAAGTCTCTCACCGGCTGCAATTGGAATGGAGGTTGATTTTGCCACACGCGCCGTGCCTTCCCAGTCTTCAGGCTGGCAAGGCTCTTCCATAAAGAACGGACGGAACGGTTCTAAGACTTTTGCATATTGGATTGCCATTGCAGCGCTCGTGCGACCATGCAGATCAATCATAATATCCATATCGTCGCCAGCACCTTCGCGAGCGGCGGCCATCAGAGATTCTGCTTCTTTGAGGGCGGCAATACCATCGAGCGATGCGGTCTTGCCAACCGCCAAAATCTTTACCGCAGTGAAGCCATCAGCTTTTGAGCGCGCGGCTTTTTCGGCGAACGCGGCAGTACGGGCACTATCATAGACCGCATTGGAATCACCGCCACCCAAATGGTCATACATGCGCAAACGTTTGCGGCTGAGCCCGCCAAGCAATTGCCACAACGGAATGCCCAAACTCTTGGACTTTATGTCATGTAAAGCTTGGTCAATGCCAGAAAGCGCAGACATTGTCACAATACCGCCCTTGAAGAACGGATGGCGGAACATGACCTGCCAGAGGTGTTCAATATTTCTGGGATCTTCGCCTTCAATCAACAATGCCAGATCATCAATAGCGCCAACGACAGCACGTGTTTGAAATTCGAGCGTTGCTTCGCCAAGGCCGTAAAGACCCGGCACATCAGTTTCAACGCGCACGAAAATCCAATTGCGCATTGCCGCATTTACGACAAAAGATTTGATAGCCGTGATTTTCATCGATTAGCGCCCCGTAATCGATTGACGGCGGATTTTTCTCTCAATGATGGTTTGCAATACGACCGAGATTACAATCACAAGTCCAAAACAGAGTTGCGTATAGAATGCATTGATCCCCGCCGAAACAATTCCAGCATTGATTGCGCCGATTATATAAGAGGCAACAAACGAGCCAACGACAGAACCGGTTCCACCAAACACAGATGTCCCGCCAAGAAAGACCGATGATATTGTATTGAGAAGGAACCCCTCGCCCGTCGTCGGCCAAAAATAGTATCCATAAACCGATGTCATAATCCCCGAAAAAACCGCCAAGACACCAACAAGCATGAAGGCCCGGGTTTTAACGCTGATAACGTCAATACCCATCAAACGCGCGCTCGTTGGATTATCGCCAACAAGAAATACATGGGCGCCAAACCGGGTTCGATTGAGCAGGAACCATAAGACAACGCCAATTAACACCATCCACCATGTCTGAACCGGGACACCAAAATACGACTCGCGGAATATCGCATGAAGCGCCGGATACAAATCAGCCGTAAGCGGCACGCCAGTGCCATTCATCAACACGAGTTCCAAGCCTCGAAACAGAAACGACGTGCCAATGGTAATGACCAACGACGGTATATTAAGGCGGGATACCAGTGCACCATTAACCCAGCCGCAAGCTGCGCCAGTGGCAAAAGCACCAACAAGCGCAATGGGCCATGCAATGCCTGCTTGAGCCATCAAGCAAAATATCGCGGTGCCCAACGCCATAATCGAGGGGAAGGACAAGTCGATCTCTCCGGTAATAACAATAAAGGTCAGGCCAAGAGCAATGATTCCAAACTGTGGGGTGGTTTGGGCAAAGGCCCGGTAAATATCCCAATTTGTAAAGACGGCAGGAGCTGCAATCACAAACCCCAACCACATCACCAAACCGACGCCGATAATTCCCATTTGTGAGCCATAGCGCCGCAAAAATGAAGGCGGAGCAACGCGGTTGCTTGCTGGTTTTGTGTTTGCTGGTTTTGTTTCTTGCTTTTCGATTGACATGACTGCCCCTTAATCCAAAGAACCGGTGCGTGCGACGCGGTAAAGCCGATCGATCAACTCATCCATTGTGATCTGACTTTTGTCATAAACACCGGCCACTTTGCCGCGATCCAACACATAAAGACGGTCAACGACAGGATAAACGTGGAAGATGTTGTGATCGATAAAAATTGCAGACTTACCGGCTTTCTTAATATTGCCGACAAAATCGAGAGTCTTTTTGGTTTCGGTCAGGGATAATCCCATTGTCGGCTCATCAAGAATGACGAGTTCAGCGTCAAAGTAGAGTGCGCGCGTGATAGCGACGCCCTGCTTTTCACCGCCCGACATCGTGGTTACAACATTATCTGGATGAACGGCGGCAGACGTAAAACCCATATGCTCGCTCATCAGTCTTGCGCACTCAGAGCGCATGCGTTTTACATCGAGCAATCCCCATTTAGTGCGCGGCTCACGGCCCATAAACATATTGCGCCAAATCGGCTGCTTTTCACAAAGCGCACGTTCTTGGTAAACCGTTTCGATGCCAAGGCTGCGGGCGCGGGCAACGGACCAATCATCAATCCGCTGGCCCTTGAAAAAAATGTCACCGCCTGCATCTGGCCGGTGAAAGCCCATTACAGTTTTGACGAGAGTCGATTTGCCTGCGCCATTATCGCCCAGCAGACCAACGATTTCGCCAGGCCTGACGACAAAGTCCACCCCGGAAAGTGATCGCACTTCACCAAAGGTCTTTGAAACATTGCGCAGTTCAATAACTGGTGTGGCACCGGTGTTTATCGACACTTGATCTGACATGATTACCAACTTGAATGGACTAGCCCAAATGATGCGGGCGAGAAGAAATTTACGGGGACCCTTTAGGCCCCCGTATTCAGTTAGCGAATTTCAACCGCTGCCAGAGGCGCTACAGCATCAACATTGGTGGCATCGACAAAAGCACCTGCCGTATTGACATCAAGCCCGGAGAACCCAAATTTTTTGGTCAGGCAAATGTTGAGGATCGGCAGATAGCCTTGCAAGAAAGGCTGCTGATCGATGACCAAATTCTGAAAACCTTCTTTTACGGCTTGCGCTGTGTTTGGCGACATATCAAAGCCGGCAAAGTATGTTTGGCCGGGCGTCAATGAAGCTGCTTTGGCGTAAACACCGACGTTAGCTGTTAGACCGCCGTGATCTGTGACAACTATTTTAATGCCCGGATTTGCGCCCATAACCCCAACGAAAGTGGCGGTTCCGGCATTTGGATCAGCGTTCGTTGCAGAATCAATTTCCTGATAAATGACTTTTGCGCCAGCCTTTTCAAAGCCTTCGATAACGCCGACTGTGCGCTGACCACGATCGCCGCCCTGCCCCTTAAGACCCCATACAAAAACACTATCGCCTGCTGCAAGCTTGGTTCGTTTGACCGCTTCGCTGGCAAGGGCAAAACCTGCCGCATAATTTGGCGCACCAACATAACCAAAGCCACTTGAAGCGTACTTCTTCTGGCTTTCAGGTAATGCTGTGTTGAGACTGGTAAAAATTGTACCTTGGGCAAACGCCTGCTCTACGATTGGGCCTGTCGCAGGCTCGCCAGCAAAACCGTAGGTCGCAATACCATCAACCTTGGTTGCGACAGCTTGCTGAATTTGCTGCAACATTTTATTCGGATCCCAGTCAGAAAAATAATACGTCAGTTCAGCGCCGAGATCGGCCTCAGCCTGACGAAAACCGTTGTAAACGTTATTAGCAAATACGCCGCCCTGTGGACCGCCAGGAAATGCAGCGATCTTTACGCCTGCACACCATTTCGGTGTGGGATCAGCAGCCTGACCGGCGCTTGTTAAAGCCAGTGACATCGAAACTGCGGAAATTGCCATGAATGCAGTTGGCAACAACTTATTTTTCATCGAATCCTCCCATTTGTTTTGGCACAGCTGTGCTGGTGTGAAAAGCTAAAGTAAACATATATGTTTGTAAAGATGAGATTTTTTAATATCTCTGAAACGGACATAATGTGAAAAATAGGCTTGAATATCGCCTATTAATGCGAAAAATAATATATCGCATGAAAAAGATATCATATATGTTGGTTCACATGAAGAATGTTTTAGGCTTAGCGGCGCGCCCAAGTCCCGCAAAAACGACAGTTGTTTTAGTGGCAGAACAATTGGCTTTACGAATTCATCGCGAACTTTCGCCAGGCACTCAGCTGCCAAGTGAGGCTGATTTGGCTTTGGAGTTCAATGTCAGCCGCATCACAATTAGAGAGGCATTGAAGCTTCTGTCGGGCCGCGGTTTAGTAGCGTTGGCCAGAGGGCGAAAAGCGGAAGTAACACAACCAGACGGTTCAGTTTATGGTGAGTTTTTACGTTCACTTATAAAGTCTGAGCCAAAATGTTTGTTTGACTTGCTTCAGGTTCGTCGCTCGCTTGAGATTCAGTCGGTTACTTTGGCTGCACGCCATGCAAGCCGGTCAGGCCTTGCGGCAATAGAATCCACTTTACAGGCCATGGGACGAGCCGCCGAAGACCTGAAGAATGGCGACGTGTCCGCTGAAGCACGATTTCAAATGGCTGATGTTGGCTTCCATGAGGCCATGGCGCTAGCTGGCGGTAATAAAATACTGATCTACCTTTTTGAAGGCATGTTTGGTTCGCTTCAAGAGGCGTTCTTTTCAAGCCGCAAGGGGCAACGCTTGCGGGGCTTTGAACTTACGGATTCCGTTGAATCCCATGCTGGAATATTCAAACACGTTTGCGCCGGTGATGAGAAGGCAGCTGAAGCCGCTATGTTAACCGTTCTCGACAACGCAGAAAAAGATCTTCTTGCGGCCTACGGTAACCCACATTGAACGAGCGGTATATGAAACCGGATAACATCCCGTTTAGCACTTCAACGGGCTGCCGAAGCGATGACTTTGGTTAGACGCAATGCAGCGGATGCCGATTACCTTTGAAAACCGCAGGTCTTATCCGCCCTCCAGCAATTTTGGTGTAATTTCTGTTGGCACAATTTTGCTCCGCCGGTGGCTTCGGCCTGTGAGCCATTAAAACAAGCTGGCAGCATTACCCCTGTTTTGAAGTGTGTTCTGTAGTCAGCGTATAAATTGCTTCGCACCGCAAACATATGAAACCATGGAAATTCCAGACTATCCGCGACCCATTTGCGCCGAAAACTTGGTCAACTCTGCAGCATCCATCTTTACGATGTGGCTATCTTGCGGATAAGCGCCAGACTTTACGTCGGCAATAAACTCGCTATACGCCGCGACCCTTTCGCGCTGCAGGCGGGCAAATTCTCCGGCAAAGTTGCGATACACCTTGGAATGACGTGGCAAGTGGCCGAGATTTTCACCCAAAATATCTTCGGAAAACAAATATTGCACATCACAGCCGGGGCCTGATCCCATTGACCAAAGCAAAATTCCAACCCGGCGGCTAATCTCAGTTGCAACCTCAACAGGTACAACCTCAATTTCAACGGCAAAAGCCCCCGCTGCTTCATAGGCTTTGACCTCTTCAAACAGTGCAAGCGCTGCCTCTGCTGTTTTACCAACGGCTTTAAAGCCCCCGCTCCACGTGTTGCGCGACGGAACAAGACCGACGTGGCCTACTACCGGAATATGTTCATCGGCCAGAAAACGCACAGTTCCAAGCCCGCCGGAGCAATAAAGTGCGTCCGCACCGGCATTTAACATCTGTCCTGCAAAACGCAGGTAATCATCACGTGTTCCGGCGGAGCGGTGATCGAGCCCGGTCATTGAAAACAAACTCGGAGCGACTTTACGATAATCGGGGTTGGTCACCAGTTCCGCAGGCAATGAGACAACATCAATCCCCGCTTCTTCGGCTGCAGCCGCCTCTTCAAGCGTAAAAATGCGCAGCATTGTTAACTGCCCTTTGCCTTTTTTTGATCGAAGATCAGCAACGGTCGGTTTGTTTCGCATTGAGGCTTCCTCAGTTGATTTCGAGTTCGACACGTTTGCCGGCAATCCGAACGGTATGCCGCTGTAAGTTTATGCAAACCGGCGCACGCAAGGCCTCGCCGGTGCGATAATTGAAACGCCCATTATGCTTGGGGCATTCAATCGTGTCGCCGATCACCAATCCATCGCAAAGATGCACTTTTTCATGAGTGCAAAGTCCGTCGGTGGCATGAAATGTTCCATCAGGGGCGTGGTAAATTGCATAGGTTTTACCGCTATAATCAAAACGGATCAGGTCTTCAGCATCGATATCTTCCACGCCGCACGCATCAATCCAAGCCATATCAAACCCTCTCCCGGATCATTTCAATTTCATGGAATTCTTCGCGGTAAGGCCGTGCTGAAGCAGGAAGTTCTTTGCGCGCATAGTACGTTGGATCGTTTTGCTGCCGTAAAAGAGCGCCGACCATTTCGACATATGCGGCATAAATTGACGGATTTGGTTCGGGAAGATCGTGTTTGATCAATGCGTGCAGCCTCGGCAAGGCGTGATACGGCACCATTGGAAACATATGATGTTCGATATGGTAATTCATGTTCCAATAGAGCCAGCGGCTGATGGGATTCATATAAACGGTCCGGCTGTTGAGACGGTGGTCAACCACGTCTTCGGCCAATCCACCGTGTTGGATGAGACCCGTCATATACATATGCCAGCAACCATAAACCCGCGCTCCGCCGATAAGCATCAATGGCAACCAAGATTGGAGCAGCAGTGCAACAATCAGTGTGGCCGCATATATAGCCATATGCAGCCGTGCCCAAAATACGGCCTTGCTGCGCTCAGATTCCGGAATGTAAGTTTGTTCGGCCGCGTTGACGCCGTAAATTGCATGGCGAACCAATGTTCGCAAATCGTAAAATATATACGGTATTCCAATAAAATTTAACGCCATTTTCAGGATCATCGGCGGGCGCATGAAGCCAATTTCAGGATCAAGTCCAACAGTAATCGTGTTGGTGTGATGGCGGGCATGGCTCCAGCGCCATGTTACCGGATTGCGCATTATCATGAAACTGGCGATGTGATAAACAACATCGTTCATCCATCCGGTCTTGAAAGCAGTGCCATGCCCGCATTCATGCCAGCGGCTATCGCAGGAAGAACCATAAAGAAGACCGTAAACAAAGAAAAACGGCACGCATGCCCAACTGCCCCAAAAAGCAATTCCTCCTGCTGCCGAAACGCCCAAAAGCCCGAGCCAGACCAACGTATCGCGGATGGCTGGGCCATCGCTTCGCTGCATCAGTTCTTTCATTACTTTGCGCGGTACTTCTGAATGATACCACTCAGCAGAAGCCAGCCCGGTTTCAATGGCAAGCTGTTGGCTTTTGCCCGTTAGGGAATAGTCGCGTCCGGTGTAGGTTCGGGTAAAGATTGTCATGGGTTAGTCCTTGGTCTTTGGGTTTACCGGCGCCGCCCGCAAAGGCGGAAACTGGCCGGAAGGAATTGGAAAATCACTTTCTGGCTGAATTGCAATTGCGCGGATTGCGGCCTCAGTTGATGCAATTGCGGCATCCCCGTCAAGCACCCGAAACCGCGTATGATAACTGCGTTCTTCCTGTGGGCTGAGCCAAATCATCTCACCTCTATTGCGTGCCGCATTATTGCCCAGCACATGGTGTGTCGAAGGCTCGATCCCCATGACATATGCCCCGGACTGGAAATATTGCCACTGATAAACGCAAGGCATTTGGTCTTTGCGTGTTACTATTTCGATGCCCAAGCCCAACCGGTCGTTGACCAGCGCCAACGGCACTTCGCCAGCCGCGTTGGAGGCCATCTCATGTTGCCAAACTTGTTCTATAAAACCATTGATCGGCGCAGGCGCACGCTGATAGCCGGAACCCTGCGCCTCATATTTGTCACCGTCATGTGACGCCCAAATCACTTCTCGGATCGGTGCTAGAAAGCGTGCACCCTCATCCAATACCGGATGGCCAATGTTAACATGGTAAAACATCATATGTGGGGTCGTCAGAAACCCGGCATTCACAACCCTGTCAGTGAGGCGGATTTCGTCTCCACCCACTTCAGCTTCAATGCGGCGATGCAAGTGCAAGTTTTCTCCAAAAACCGTAGCCTGTACAATTACGGCTTCTGCCCAAAGGGTGCAGCGATTTCCATCCCAGCTTTCACCGTAACCCGTTAGGCGCGCAGGAATTGTACTGATACGGCCATGCAACGCGTGGGTGACAGTTTTGCGGCCTGGATAGTTGTAGGATTCGATTGAAACCTGTTCTGGCGCTAGAATGTGATCGAGCCCGCACGTCACTAAAAAGCCAGAAAAGCTGCGCGTCCAGGCAAAACCACCCTCCGCTTCAGTTTCATGCAAACCGGGATGACGAAACCCGGTGGGCGAATGCCAGCCAATCGCGCGGCCTTTGTGTTCCACTTCTGCAATGTCCATGGCGCGATCGACCAACACTGAAAATCGCAGCCCCGATCCAGTGCGAAATTCAAGCATTCGAACGCCGCGTTCCACGCCATCGCCCAAGATGACCAACCGCACGCCAGCAAATTGTGACAGACTTCCCGCCCGCGCGGCGATGTCCTGACGCGTCAATGTCTGTTCATAAAGCCTAGGCACTCAGTTTGCCTCCTAAACAAAACCGGGCGGCGCGCAATAGCCCCGCCCGCCTCATTTCACAGCCCGTGCGCCATGAATTTGCCGTCCATAAAGGCCTTTGAACGAGGCACGTCGGCTTCGTCCAGATGCTCTACAATGATCGGGATATTCGGGTGCTTTTTGGCTAACAGTTGCAAATAGAGGTCATAGTTCAATGATCCTGTTCCCGGCGCATTGAGAACAATTTCACCGACACCGCGGAAGGTATGCGAGGCCAAGGCATCATCATCGCCAATATCGGCATGTTTTTCGGATTTGTCGTCGCCGGAACGGGCGACGTCTTTGGCGTGTGCGATCTTGATCTTGTCGGACAGCGTGTCGAAAACCTGATGGAGGATCTTGTCCATATGATCGATGTTATGGGATTCAAAATAATTGGTTGGGTCCATCAACAACCCCAATCCCGGGTGTTCGACCTGCGCAAACATTCTAACGGTTTCTTCCACCGATCCCACCACGTTGTTGACATAGGTTTCGAGCAGAAACATCGAGCCGTGATCATAGGCTTCCTGGGCCAGTTCAGCGACGATCTTGCGGCAGGCTTCAAAACCTTCTTCGGTCTTGTTTTTTGGATCAGACATCCATTCAGATTCGGTGTTGTATGTTCCAGTTTCTGAAATCACGTATGGTGAACCCAATGCACGGGAATTGCGGATGATGTCTTTCAAGCGGTCGACGTTGGCTTTGCGGTGCGCCATGTCTGGGTGTATGAAGTTGGTGTAACCAGAGATGCAGCAAATGGGCAGATCATGTGCGCGGAAAGTATCGCGCACTTTCTTGCAATTTGCTGCTGTCAAACTGCCGTGGCTTAAATCAATATCCTTGAAATGAAGATCCAACTGCACTGTGTTAAATCCGTGCTGCCGGATCTTTTTTGCAGACTCTTCAAGGCCGTAGGGGAAGTACCCTGTAAAAATTCCAAGTTGCATCATAGTCGTCATCCTTTCTCAGTTTGTTGAAATTTCAGAAAGTTTCACAGTGCGGTTTTCGGCAATCGATTTATATCCTGCCTCAATCAACGCCACCGTGTGAACATTATCGGCAACTGTAAGTGCAGGCTGCGTACCGGTTTTCACAGCATGTTGCAGTTGTTCCATCACACCAATAAAGGCATGCGGAAACCACATCGTGTCCCATGTCGGCGTCACCCATTTACCGCCGGTAGCCCTTTGAGATGCATAGCTCAGCGTTGAGGCGGCCCCTGTCGGCCAACCAATTGAGCCTTTGGCTACACCCAATGTGCCTGAAACGCGGAACGTGATATGCTGATCATTTTCAAATCCCTCGGCACGCGGTCCTGACCAAACGTCTTCCAAACTTATCGCAAGAACCCCTGACGCAAAGCGTAGCGTTGAAACGGTTATTCCATCAGAATGTTCAAACGTGGTGCGCGGATCCGGGCGGGTTTGGGTCGTGATTTCGGTTGGCTCACCGAACAGGAAACGCAGGACATCCAAATGATGCACGGCCATATTGGCGAGCGTAAGCCGGTCATAATCTGCCAGAAATCCTTGCCAGTGGGGGATGGCGTGCATATCGATCTGGGCAATCACGATCTCACCCAGATCTCCCCGGTCAATGATCTGTTTTAAGACCCGCATCGACTGGTCGTAACGCATATTCTGATTGACGCTGAGAACCTTGCCCGCCGCCGCTGCTTCATCCCGCAGCAAAATGGCTTCAGCCAGCGTCAAAGCCAACGGCTTTTGTGCCAAAATACCTTTGATATGCGGCTGCTTGAGTGCAGCGCGGATCAAGGCAGGCTGAAGGTTTGGCGGATAAGCGATATCCAAAATCTCAACTGACGTGTCGGCCATTAGGGCTTCGGGCGTTGGATGCACTTTGGGGATGGCCCACCGCGCAGCAACTGCGGCCGCATTTGCCTCTGTTCTGCTGGCGATTGCAACAACTTTGAACCCGGCTTCCTTATAGGCCGCCAAATGGCATTCGGCCATAATCATGCCGGCACCTATACAGCCAATTGTAAGATCATTGGTTCGCACCGCGGGATCCGGTAGAAATCCTAAAGCGTCGGTCATTGTCGTGCCTCTCCCATAAGACGGGGCAGCGTTTTTCCACTTTCCCCAAAATAGATCACCCGCGTAGGGTCGCAGCTCAGGCTTACTAATGCGCCTATCGCAATATCGGGCTGACCGCGCATCATGGCGCGCAAAGGCTGCGGGCCTGCGCTGAGCGTAACCACAGTATATCCGCCTAAGGGTTCAACTGCCGCTACTGTTGCAGGCACTCCTGTTCCACCCTGCCAAGAAGAGACCTGCAAATCCTCTGGGCGCAGGCCAAGTTCTTGCACGTCTTGCATCGCATTTGTAGCAACCAGCAAAGCACCACCTGCAGTCTCAAACCCAGATTCGTGGCGACGCGCAGGCAAAATATTCATCATCGGCGAGCCCAAGAATCGCGCGACATAGCTGGTCGCCGGATTGTCATAAATATCGACCGGTTTGCCTATTTGGCGTATTGCCCCGTGCTCCAGAATTGCCATGCGGTCGGCGACCGACATTGCCTCTTCCTGGTCATGCGTGACATAAATCAACGTGCGGCCCGCTTCGCGTTGAATGCGCTTCAGTTCGACGCGCGTTTCTTCACGCAGGCGCGCGTCAAGGGCAGATATCGGATCGTCCATCAAATAAGCCGCCGGATCACGCACCAGCGCCCTTGCTATTGCGACCCGTTGCCGTTCACCGCCGGATAGCTGACCTGGCATTTTGTGGAGGATATGGGTGATATGCAGTTTTTCTGCTGCATCCTTTACCCTTGTTGCAATCAACGCTGGTGCAACTTTGCGCTCCAGCAACGGAAAACGCACATTATCCGCCGCCGACATATGAGGAAACAAAGCAAGGTTTTGGAACACCATCGCAATGTTGCGCGCGGCAGGCGAAACCTCGTTCACCACTTTGCCATCAATAAGAATTTCGCCGGAATCAGGCTTATCCAGACCCAAAATCAATCGCAGTATCGTGCTTTTGCCTGATAGCGGCGGGCCGAAAAAGCAGAAGAATTCATTGTCGACGACAGTAAAACTTGCGTCGTCAACGGCCAATGTATTTCCAAAACGTTTGGTAACATTGTGAAAAGCGATCTTAGCCATCTCAATGCCCCTTCATGGCAGCGCCAGTGGCGGCATCAAACAGCCGCACTGCCGCACTATGGGGGGTAAAATGAAACGTCTGACCCGGTTCAAACCCGGCATCATTTTCAAACACAAGCTTTGCGCCAAGTTCGCCGTGACCAAGGTGTAATATGGTTCTGGCGCCGATGCGTTCAACAAAGCTGACAGGCATCGCCATGCCTTGTCCTTCCGGCACCCGCGCTGCTTGTTCTGGGCGGAAACCAAACACGACTTCACCAGAGGCCTGACGCGCGCCAGCCGCCTGTTCGGGCCCAAGCAGTGGCGAGTGTCCCAAGGCACCCAAATCAATGGCCAAACCTTCAGCCGTTTCCACGGGTCGCCCTTGCAAAAGGTTCATACCGGGGGATCCAATGAAGCGGGCGACAAATAAGTTGGCCGGATCATTATAGATTTGCAGCGGCGTACCGACCTGCTGCAACACACCATGATCCATCACCGCAATACGGTCAGCCATGGTCATTGCCTCCAGCTGATCATGCGTGACGTAAACCATCGTCTGCTTGAAGCCGCGTTGCAATTGCTTCAACTCGGTTCGCATCACAGCGCGGAACGCAGCGTCAACATTCGATAATGGTTCATCAAGGAGAAAAATTGCCGGCTCCATGATTGCCGATCGCCCGATTGCCACCCTTTGCAGAATATTCACTGACAAGCCGGCAGAAGGCCGGTCTAACATTGGTGTAAGTTGCAGCAGTTCAGCCATGGCGTTGGTACGCTTGGCCACTTCTGCCGCAGGCCGCCGTATGGCGCGAAGGCCATATGAAAGGTTTTGCCGCACACTCATATGCGTAAAAATCGCATAATTTTGAAAGACAAACCCAACTCCGCGTTTGCCAATTGCCACACCGGACATGTCGCGATTATCAAACAGAATACGCCCTTCGCTTGGCTGTTCCATCCCTGCAATCATGTTCATAGTGGTGGATTTTCCACAGCCCGATGGCCCAAGCAATGCAACGAACTCACCATCGTGAATACTCAAGTCCATGGTTTTGAGCGCCGTAAACGCTCCAAACCGCTTGACCAAATTTTCAAGCCGGATCGTGCTCATGATCGCACCCGAGCCATTCGATTCAAGGCCAAAACGCAGATCACTGACAAAACAATCAGGATCGCCAGCGCAATTGCTGCAACATAGCCCCAGATCAAATCCTGTGTTGCGATTTTGTAAATATAAACGCTGATCGTTTCTGTGGCCACACCCGGACCGCCTCCGGTCATGATGTACAAAGTGTCGAATATTTTGAAACACTCAATAATGCGTATTGCGAGGGCAATAGCGATAATCGCTTTCATCCGTGGCAATACAATGCTGATAAAACGTTGCCAACTGTTTGCCCCTAGAAGAGTGGCTGCTTTGAGTTGATCTTCGGGCACTCCTGTAAGGCCAGCCAAAAGGATCAAAAACATCAAAGGCGTCCATTGCCATATGTCGGCAATCATAACTGCTATCAACGCCAGTTCCGGGTCAGAGAGCCAAGCAACAGTCACTTGATTTGCAGTCAGCACCGATAAGATATCGTTGATGGGGCCGCCCGACTGGAACAGCATATAAAACATATAACCAGTGACCGCAGGCACCACCATCATAGGCATGATGAGCACAGAATATGCGAACCGCTTTCCGGGAAATTCGTCCATGAATAAAGTTGCCAGTCCAAGGCCTAGCAAAAACTCCACCGGTACACACACCAGCATAATCAATAGGGTGCGCCCTAACGCCGACCAAAGCCGACTGTCCTGGATAAGGTCGCGGTAATTGGCAAAATTGTTCCACATTTGCCACGCTTGCGGCCACGGCTGCCCTGATAACGGTGACCAGTCAGTCAGCGAAATATAGAGCTGCATCAGCAACGGAAACAATGAAATGAACAACACCAGCACTTGCGCCGGAAGCGACAACTGAAACCCTAGCCGAGCAGATTCATCGCGTTTCGCCATCATTGCTTCAAAGCTCCGAAGGTCAAACCACGGGCCAGATGACGCTGTATCAAAATTCCCAAGACCACCGGTGGGACAGCTGCTATCAGGCCGAGAGCAGCCTTGGCCCCATAAAGTTGACCCGTCATCGATGATGATAGCGACGCCATGTAAACTGGAATTGTAACCCATTCACGCGTGGTCAATAAAAGTGCAATCAAGTAATCTGACCAGTTTAAGATAAACACGAACAAAGTGGCAGCTGCCAATGGCGCGCGCATAATTGGCAACGTGATGCGCCAGAACACGCGGGCGCGGGAACACCCTTCGACCAGTGCTGCTTCTTCAATCTCACGCGGCATGTCGTCAAAAAAGGTTTTCATCAGCCAGAACGCAAAAGGCAACGTCACAATGCCGTACACCAAGGCCAAACCCCACCACGTATCGGTTAGATTCAAAAAGGCCCACATGATCATAACCGGCGTCATGACCGCCATCGGTGGAAACAGCCGCAACTGCACCAAAGCCAACGGCAAATTGGCGCCCGATCCAAAGCGCGATAACCCATATGCTGCTGCGGTGCCTGCGGTCATTGCAATCATGGTGCCAATGCCAGCAGATAGGAATGATGACAGGATCGGTTTTATTGCTGTGCGGTCTAATGCAACAATCAGCTCTGATGTTGAGGTTCCAAAAATAAAGCGGAAATTATCCAAAGTTGGCTCGCGCGGCCACCAAGTCAGTGCAGCGCCGGTAGCCTGCCATTCCGGTATTGGCTTAAATGCCATTGATGCCATCCACAAAATCGGAATGAGCGCCAGCGCCAACGCAAGAAAAATAGCCAGATAACGGAAGGTCTCAAACAGTACGGAGCGCGGCATCTGAAATCCAAATGTTCTAGTGTCGGTAACATAGTCGGCGCGCGGTCCGCGCCGACTTATCTAAACGTAAAGGGCAGCCAGGAATTAGAGCGGGTCGAGCACCGTTGGCCATGCCGCTTTGCTGGCTTTGATTGCCTCAATGATTTTATCTTCACCCGTTCGGCGCGTGATCTTTTGCCACTCAGAGGCAGTATCGGCCATGGCCTGCGTCGCGGTTTTAGCGCCCGTGAGCGAGGCCATCAAATTTTCATCAAGTGCATTGTGAAACGCAGTTGCGCCCGGATAGTTGATGGTAGGAACCGTACGCGCCACTGTTTCGCGGACGATATCCATATGGTATGCGTGATACGTTTCGCGCACCAATGGGTCAGAAAAATCAGTCAAACTGAACGGATCAAAATATCCGCCCGGATTGGCTGTCATCCATGCGTAAATCCGGCTGGAGCCAAGCCATTGCAATAGCAAATACGCAACTTCAGGATATTTCGATTGCGCAGATACCATGCCGGTAAGCGAGAACCAAAGCACCGAACGACTGACGATTTTACCATCAATCTCGCGCCCCGGCGGTAACATTGATCCAATTTTTCCTGTTACGGTTGATCCTGTGTTTCCGGCATTATCAAGAAACTTCGGCAGATTGGAAAATGCGCAGGTCATTGCAGCGCCGCCAGATGCAAAGTTGCCATATTGCTCGGGCCAGCTCCAGCTTATGGCATCTGGTGAATGGTGGGAAAGCGAGTCGATGCACTCCTGCGTGGCTAAGACACCTTGTTCAGAGTTGATCAGTGGAGCCCCGTCATCGCCAAACAGAAACTGGTTCGGTGATGCCATCGAGGTATAGCGCTGATACCAGTTGGTGTATCCCCAGCCTTGATTGCGCAGATCGGTTGAGCCGAATAGCCCTTTGTCGGGGCGGTGAAAAAATGCGGCAATATCAGAATGCTGTTTCCATGTTTTGGGCGGGGCTAAATTATATCCGTATTTGTCTTTGAAGGCCGATTGCTCAGCTGCGTCACCAAACAAGTCACTGCGATAGACCCACGTTTGAAAATCGCCATCCAATGAAACGCCATAGGTTGAGCCGCGATATTGATTGAGCAGCGCAACACCCTGAGCGCCATTCACATAGCCGCGCTCGGCATTATCCCATTCCGGTTTGTGCTGCGCCACGTAATCATCAAGCTTTGCAATGCCGCCAGACTCGGCCAAGTCGCCTAGCCGGTTCCATTCGGTCGAGTAGATGTCATATGCACCACCACTGGTTGAGATATCCTGCATCGTTTTGGTGAATTCCTGCCCGTTCGGCAGACCGATGATTTCCAGCGGGATGCCGGTTTCCTTCTCCCAGAGGTCTTTGATCGAGGGGGCTCCTGCTGGGAACGGCTTGGTCAGCTGGCCAATCGAGCCGTCAGACAAACCGATCACGATCTTGGCTGGTGCCTTACCTGCGCCTTTCAAGGTCTTCACCGCTTCAATGGCACGCCCTTCGGGCGTATCCGGGCCGTATTGATAGCGTTCTGCGCCTGCAAAACCGGTTGGCCCCCCAATCATGCCGGGGCTCAAGGCATCGGCCGATTGCGCCCTTGAAGGACGGATAAAACGTGGCGCAATACCGATTGCCGACCCGTAAAGGGTAATTTTGGCACCGGCGGTCAACAATGTGCGGCGCGAAAACCGAATTGTGTCTGTCATCTGATTTCTCTCCCAAGGGGTTCAGAACACAGCGACCCCACATTGATTGTTTTTGATTATATTTCACATCAAGTCAATGATG
Source organism: Limoniibacter sp. (assembly GCA_031422195.1). Taxonomy (GTDB): domain Bacteria; phylum Pseudomonadota; class Alphaproteobacteria; order Rhizobiales; family Rhizobiaceae; genus JALOTE01. Next base: position 16,812 of record JANOPZ010000108.1, read on the forward strand.
TAATCAATCATTTTAGGCACTATACAAAAGCTGCGGATTAGTCTCAATATCCGGGTTTAGGAATTTGTTAAAACTGGATTGGGATAAAAATGCTGGAGAAATACAAATTAACCCTCAATCAGATCACAACAAACACACTTTCCTTGCCAGAAGCCGCCCGGACTTATGCAAAAGCCGGGATAAAAGGCATTACCCCTTGGCGCGACAAAATTGAGGCATTTGGTATTATTCAATCAAAAAACATCATTTTAGATCTTGGCCTTTCCGTGACCGGGTTCTGCATTGCTGGACTTTTCACACAAAAAGGCCGCGCGGGCCGTCAGGACAAAATCGATGAGGCGCGGCGTTCAATAGACATTGCAGCGGAATTGGGAGCTCCATCGGTTATCACTGTCGTAGGCGGATTATTGCCAGAGTCACGGTCGTTGGCGGAAGCGCGCAGTTTTGCGTTTGATGCCTTGGCTGAAACATTGGACCATGCCCGCAAAGCGGGTGTGGTCCTGGCGATCGAAGCACTGCACCCTATGTATACTGCGGACTGGTCTGTTATATCGACACTGAAAGACGCCAATGATTGGTGCGACAGGCTGGGTGATGGAACGGGCGTGGCCGTTGACAGCTATCACACGTGGTGGGATCCGACAGTGTTTGATCAAATTGCTCGTGCGGGACTGGCCGGGCGGCTTGCGGCCTTTCACATCTCTGATTGGCTGATGGAGACGAAAAGTTTGTTGCTCGACCGGGGCATTCCAGGTGAAGGCGTGATAGACAATGATGCATTTTTGCAGTCAATGACAAACGCTGGATTCGACGGATGGACTGAAGTTGAAATATTCTCAGAGCGTCTTTGGGCTTTGCCTGTTGACAAGGTGATCGAAAATATCATTGCGGGGTGTCAATCTTCGCTGGCGCAATAGATATCGTCATTCGTAAATTTAAGGGCAAATTAAACGACCATGCGATCAACACTGACCGTCATTGCCCGCGAAGCCGGGGTATCACCGGCAACTGTTGACCGGGTGCTTAACAATAGAGAAGGTGTCAAAACCCGGACGCGCGAGATTGTATTACAAACCGCGCAACGTCTCGGGTATCTGAATACCGGTCGTGCGTCATCGACGGCGAATGTTTCCGGTCAATTGGCACGGCTGACCTTCGTTCTTCCTTCAGGGACCAACACTTTCATTAAAACGTTGCATGCCCAGATCGAACAACAAGCTGCTGCAAGGCCCGATCTCGACGTCCGTATTGAAGTCATTGAGGCGTTCGACCCGGCCACTTTGGCAGCCAGGCTGACCGAGTTGCAAGGACAAACGCAGGGCGTTGGCGTGGTGGCGTTGGATCATCCGATTGTGCGCGAAGCGATCAGGGGGTTGTCTGCAAACGGGATACAGGTTGTCACGCTTGTATCAGATATTTTGCACGTGCCGCGCGCGGCTTATGTTGGCATCGATAACCGGCAAGCGGGGCGTCTTGCGGGTTACATTTTGGGCCGCTTTCTTGGCAAAGGTGCAAAAGGCAAAGTAGCGCTGTTTGCTGGCTCGCTTTCTTATCGCGGCCATCAGGAGCGCGAAATGGGCTTTCGTCACGTCTTGCACGACGAATTTCCGAATCTCGAAGTTGTCGCTTTGCGTGAAATGCAAGATGATCGGGAGCGTGCCAGAAGTGAAGCACTTTCACTGCTCGATACGCATAGCGATCTTGCTGCAATTTATAATGTGGGCGCAGGCAACCCTGGCATCGCCAGCGCATTAAAAGACCGGGGGCGCAATGGCAGCGTCATCTTGATCGGCCATGAGGCAACTGAAGCCAACAAAGCGTTGCTTATTGATGGCACCCTTGATGCTGTCATTGATCAAAACCCCCGCGTTGAAGCCCGTGAGGCACTCAATGTGCTATCCAATGCCGTTCGGGGCCTGACGTATAATTATGTTGCGCCTCGATTGCAGATCATTTTCAGGGAAAACCTACCTGATGAATAAGGTCGGTTGGCAGAACGCCAAACAAATCGCGAAGCCAGTGTAATTTTCGCATCTTCACG
>JANOPZ010000109.1:0-32486 GCA_031422195.1 Limoniibacter sp.
GCCATCCTCCTCGCCGGCTTTGCTGTCGAGAACGCGCGGCTCAAATTGAGGGAAACGAGCGATCCGCTCGAGTAAGCCTGACAGTGCGGCATCGGTTTGTGCAGCACGGCCATCGAACAGCTGGCTTTGCGAGCGGTCCACAACAATGGCAACCGTGCTTTTAATGGGTTCACGTTGCTCTTGAACGAGCACCGGATTGGCTGCGGCAAGTGCCAAAGCCAAAGCTGCTGCAACGCGAAAAAACCGGCCGCGAACAGCATAAAAAACACCTAAAAGGGCAAGGACTGCCAGCACAGCACAGAGCGCTGCAAGCAACCAAGGGGCCAGCAATGGCTCAAATGAAATACGCAGCCCGTTCAACATTATTGGCCCAGCCTTTCGAGTAAGGCAGGCACATGCACCTGATCAGATTTATAATTGCCCGTCAGCGCATACATCATGATATTTACGCCTGCGCGATAAGCAAAAAGCCGTTGATCAGGATCATTGGGCACCGTTGCATAAAGCGGTTCGCCAAACGCGTCTGCCGCCCAAGCCGCCGCCAAATCATTGCCGGTGATCATTATAGGCGTAACGCCATCCAATGCGCGAACAGGCCGTGCCGGGTCAGCTTCGGTTTTGGCATTGGCTTCCACCCATAACGGGCCACCGCGGTAACGGCCGGGAAAATCTTGCAGAATAAAAAATGCTTTGGTCAGTACATGGTCATCTGGCACGGGCTCCAGAGCAGGCACGTTCATGCCGGCCAGTATTTCACGCAGACGAAGCGTTGCCGGAGAAGCCGAAGCGGGATCAAAGCCGCTGAGCAATTCATCACGCGTATCAAACAGCACCGTGCCGCCATCTTTCATATACGTATCAATTTTGCTGAGCGCAGCATCAGACGGCATGGCTGCATCTGGGTCAATCGGCCAATAAATAACCGGATAAAAGGCCAGCTCATCGATTGCGGGATCAACAGCTTTCGGCGCACCCGGCTCTAACGCTGTGCGGCTGGCGATAAACATATTGAGCCCTTCAATGCCTGCTTTCGTCACATCATCGATGGCGGCATTACCGGTTTCGACATAGGCCATACGGGTTTGGCTGATGGCGTCAATTGCATCTGCTTCCGAAACCTGGTCCGCGCTGGCATCATGCAGAGGCATTATTATTGCAGCTGCCAAAAATATAGCAGCAGCTGATACGAAGCGGCGGCGCAATTGCGACAATGCGCCTGCCATCCACAAAACAGCCATTGCATCTAGCGCAATTAAGCCCAAAGCCAACCCGAATAATGGCCCGCGCAAATCGCGTTCCTCTGCTGTGATATAAGCAGCTTGTGTCACGTTGTTCCAGTCATCGCCAAGCGTAAATGGCGTAAAGCGGGTTTGCGGTTGAAACAGATTTCGTGCTGTAAACGCTTCTGCCACACCATAAAGCCCGGGCGGATGCAGAAAGCTGATAGCAGTGGCCGGTTCAGCCGGTTCAGCTGTTGCCGGTGGTTGAATCAGACGGCCATCAGCATTCAGCGTCCGTAAGGGCGGAAGCGCTGTTGTGTTGGTTTTTGCCGTTGACGGATTGCTCGATGCCAACTGCACGACGCGGCGCAGCATTTCAACGAATGTGCCTGAAATCGGCAAGTTAGACCACGTTGCATCAGGCGAAACATGAAACAAGACCACAACTCCGCGTTCAACCCGTGTTCCAGTTACCAATGGCGTCCCATCTTCAAGGCTTGCCCAAGTGCGCTCGGAATTGAGTAAAGAGGGATCAGCCAGCACTTGACGCCGCACCGTGACGTCACGCGGTGCAGGCAAGCCTGCGAACGGGCCAGTATCTGGAAAGGCGGCAATTGGCTGCGGCTCACCCCACGATAAAACGCCATCCAAAGCGCGCTCGCCCGTGCGGAGCACAACCGGTAGCAGCGGGTCATCCACGATAGGTTCGGCTGCCGCTAAACGCGGACCAGCAAAGCGGACCAGCGCACCGCCCTTGTTGACCCAATCTTGAAGTTTCGCCCGCGACGCCCCGCTGATAACGCCAACATCGGCTAAAACCAACACCGACGGCCTGTCTTCGAGAACCGCAGTAATGGTGGCATCAAGATTTTCGGCTTGAGGCTCCACCAGATCGGCAAACGGCGCCAACGCTTCACGGATGTAATAAAGCGGGGCGAGTAAAGGCTGTGCACCTTCATTGGTGGTTCCGGTGATCAAACCAACACGGCGGCGGCCTGCACCTGCATCATAAAGTTGAATTGCGCCAGCCGTGGCAATGCCATCAATTGAAACCGTTGCGATATCGTTTCTGATTTCAAACGGCAGCTCAAATTTTGCATCCGCTGTTTCTTCCCCTGCTGCAAAACTGAGTTCGGCAGAGCCAATGGGCCGTGAGCGGGCATCAAAAGCACTTAAGATAAATATCTCAGGTGCAACACGGGCAGGGTCACGGGTAGCGGTAACATTAAGTGCATCCGCTCCATTGACACTGCCGATTAAAGCCAAAGCCGCGCGGTTGGCAGGGGTGTAAAATACCACGTTTGAAAAAACATCTTTTGGCACGGGCAGCAACCCGCCTGCCAAGCCATCAGAAAGCAGAGCAAGGTTTGCCCCTTTGGTTTCGCTCAAAACCGCAAGGATACGGGTGAATGCAATGTTACGATCACCAGCCACAGGTTGAGGCGTGGCAGCATCAAGCTTTTCAAGCGCAGTTGTTGCATCAAACGGCCCAATATCTGTGTTGCTTGCCATGGCAGAAAACGCAAGTATGACAGGCGCATCACGGTCGCCAGCAGCTTCGATCAGGCTTCTTGCTGTTGCCAACCGGCTCTCCCAATCGGCCACTGTAACCCATGAATTGTCAATTAGTATGGCTTGCGGGCCATCGGCCACAACGGTTTCGGCCTGCGGGTTTAGCACCGGCCGGGCCAACGCTAAGATCAATAATGACGCTAATAAAAGCCGCAAAACTGTCAACCACCACGGGCTTTTATCGGGTGTTTCATCTTTACGGATCAGCCGCGCTAAAATTTTCAGTGGCGGAAAAACTTCAGTTTGCGGCCGGGGCGGCGTTAACCTGAGCAACCACCAGATCGCGGGCAACACCACGAAAGCAGCGAGCACCCAAGGCGATGCGAACGCGATCACAACTGACTTCCCGCTGACAATGCGCCGAATAATTGCACTAAAGCCGATGACGCTAAGCCGTCAGTTTTAGTGGTGGTGTAGCTCCAACCGCGTGACTTGGCAAAACGGTTTAGTTCCTCGCGGCGCGCGACATACAGCTGGCGATACTCTGCGGCCAAAGTGTCTGCGCGACCTGCGGTGAGTTTTGAACCCGACTCCGGATCCACAAACTCGGTGCGGCCAGAATACGGAAAGTTTTCTTCCGCCGGGTCTGTGACTTCAACCAAATGCATGCGCACAGCACGGCCTGCCATAGGTTCTAGCTTTTCAATGATCTCGTCTACAGGGTCGAGAAAGTCGCTGACGTAAACACATTCGCTGTGACGGCTGATCGAATTTAGATCCGGACTGGGCGCCAGAGCTTCGGTGCTGAAAAGGCTGGCTGCCAGACGCTCAGCACCTTGGCGTGATGAGGTTGGCGCAAAGACTTGCGGATAGGCAATCCGCTCGCCTGAACGCGACAGAATTTCAGCCAGAGCAAGCACAATCACCAAAGCGCGGCTTTCTTTCGAGATGGTTGCCTGCCTCGATTGATACAGCATCGAAGCCGATGGATCAGCCCAAAGCCAAACTGTATGAGCAGCCTGCCATTCAAGATCGCGCACATAGACATGCTCGTCACGCGCTGAACGCCGCCAATCAATACGGGCGACGGTTTCCCCTTCAGAGTATGGCCGGTATTGCCAGAACTCTTCGCCAATACCGCGGCGTTTGCGCCCGTGCAGCCCCTGCGTGATGATATTGGCAATGCGCTGAGCTTCGACCAATAAATCCGGCAATAAAGCGGCGCGGGCACGGGCGCGGGCAAGAAGCTCGCCGCCCGAACTGCGCGATGCAATATCGCCGATCGATGCCATTAGGCTCTGTCCAATCCGGCAACCAAGCCGTTGACAACGTCTGTTACCTTCATGCCTTCGGCGCGGGCGGCAAATGTCAGTGCCATCCGGTGTTGCAACACGGGAATTGCCAGTGCACGCACATCATCTACCGAAGGCGCTAACCTTCCATCAGCCAAAGCGCGTCCGCGGGCGCATAGCATTAACGCTTGACCTGCACGCGGGCCGGGGCCCCAAGAGACTTGCTTATCCAGCGCCGCATTGCCGTGTCCCGGCCGTGCAGAGCGCACCAGTTTCAAAATGGTTTCCACCACGCTTTCCGGCACCGGCATACGGCGCACGAGGCTTTGTATGGATTTAAGTTTATCACCGTCTAAAATCTGCGCTGCTTTGCCAGATGACATTCCGGTGGTTTCAAGCAGAACGCGGCGCTCGGCATCCAATGTCGGATATTCAACATCGATTTGCATCAAAAAGCGATCGAGCTGTGCTTCTGGCAATGGATAAGTGCCTTCCTGCTCAAGCGGGTTTTGTGTCGCTAAAACATGAAAGGGTGCAGGCAAATCATAGCGTTGGCCCGCAATCGTGACATGATATTCCTGCATGGCTTGAAGCAGAGCCGACTGCGTGCGCGGTGAAGCACGGTTAATTTCGTCGGCCATCAAAAGCTGCGTAAAAATCGGGCCTTTAACAAACCGGAACGAGCGCTTGCCATCTGTTGCCTGTTCTAAAACCTCTGATCCCAAAATATCCGGCGGCATCAAATCAGGCGTGAATTGAACGCGGTTTGACCCAAGTCCCAGCACAGTGCCAAGGGTTTCCACCAGCTTGGTTTTAGCAAGGCCCGGCACACCCACCAATAACACATGACCGCCGGCTAAAATGGCAGACAAAGTGCGCTCGATCACATCTTCTTGTCCGAAAATAACAGCGCCTATCGCCGAACGAACGGTTTTCAGTTGTTCCTGCGCGGCTTCTGCTTCTGCGACCATGGCTTTGGTATCAATTTTGGCAGGGTTAGGTTGGGCGCTCATGCAGGCTCCTCACAGAAAATGTGGTTTTAGAATCATGTCATCTCACACTTATTAAGGCTAGGGGAGATGTGCCTGCTGACAAGCAGGCAAAGAGTGACTATTTCGTGACCATGGCCAGTAAAGAAAATTCACAATGATCGATAAGCCGTTTATGCCTACGCCAAACACAGCATCGCTTGCCGACATGATTGCACGCGCCAGCCGCACCGGCAAAGGCCAACCGCCGGTGGACCTGTGGGAGCCAGCATTTTGCGGCGATATCGATATGGAAATCAAACGCGACGGCACGTGGTTTTACCTCGGCACACCGATTGGTCGCCAGGCGATGGTTGAGCTATTTTCATCGGTCTTGCGCAAAGATGCTGATGGCAAAACCTATCTTGTCACGCCAGTTGAAAAACTCGGCATACGTGTTGAAGATGCACATTTTATTGGCGTTGAATTGGATGTTGCCGGGCAGGGCGATCAACAGGCTTTGACCCTGCGCACCCATGTGGGCGATGTTGTTGAAATAGGCCCTGAACATAAAATGCGGTTTGAGGTTGAACTCAAACATGGCGGCTTAAAACCATATATTCATGTGCGCGGGCGGTTGGAAGCGCTGGCGTCGAGGCCCGTACTTCACCAATTGATAGCGCTCGGTGAAGAGGTTGAAATGGATGGCCAAGTGATGTTTGCGCTGCGCTCACGCGGCGCGGTTTTTCCGGTGATGGCGGTTGATCAACTCACACAACTTATGGATCAATCATAATGTTGATGGAGGTCATGGCTGCGGGCTTTGCCAAGCCTTTTGCACAAGATGCTGAAGATGGTGATTACAGATTAAACCCGGATGCGCGGGATGCCTTGCGCGGCCAGAATTTGCGCGATGCGGCTGTGCTGATCGCGATTGTTCAAAATGGCTCAACGCCAAGCGTTTTGTTGACAAAGCGCAGTGCCAATTTGCGCAAGCATACCGGCCAGATTGCCTTTCCCGGCGGTGCCATTGATGTCGGTGATGCAAGCGCTGTTCATGCCGCTTTGCGGGAGGCTGAAGAAGAGATCGGCTTGCCGCGCAACGTGCCGCAAGTGATTGGCCAATTACCGGATTATATCAGTGGTAGTGGTTTTCGTATCAAACCCATTGTGGCATTGGTGCCACCCGGACACAATTTGAAAATTAACACCGATGAAGTTGAAGAGGCTTTTGAGGTGCCGCTGACCTTTTTGATGAACCCTCAAAACCATATCCGCACCAGCCTTGAATGGCAGGGTGCAGAGCGGTTCTATTATGAAATACCCTACGAGCGGCATCGTATTTGGGGTGTGACGGCGGGCATTATCCGCGCATTTTATGAGCGGGTGTTTGCATGAAACTCAAAGCTGAATGGTTGAAAGACATCGAAGTTCAGTCGCTTTTTGCTGCGCTCAATTCAGGTGGCCATGAAGCCCGCGTCATTGGGGGCGCGGTACGCAATGCGCTGATGGATGAGGCTCCCGGTGACATTGATTTTGCAACCACGACTGTGCCAGATGAGACGATTGCCCGCATTGAAGCTGCCGGCTTTAAGGCTGTGCCAACCGGTTATGCGCATGGCACGATAACGGCTGTTAAAAATGGCCGGGCATTTGAAACCACCACATTGCGGCGCGATGTTTCAACCAATGGCCGTCATGCTGAAGTGGCATTTGGCACAAATTGGGAAGTGGACGCTCAGCGGCGTGATTTTACCATCAATGCTTTATCGTGTGATGTTAGCGGACAAGTTTATGATTATTGCGGCGGCTTGGCTGATATTGAAAGCCGCACGATCCATTTCATTGGTGATGCAGAAACGCGGATTGCTGAGGATTATTTGCGTTCTTTGAGGTTCTACCGGTTTTTTGCTTATTACGGTTCCGGCAGGCCAGATGCGAGCGGCATTCGCGCAACAGCAAAATTGAAAAGCGGTTTGGTACAACTTTCCGCCGAGCGTGTTTGGTCAGAACTCAAAAAGCTACTGTTTGCGCCAGACCCGTCGCGTGCATTGCTCTGGATGCGGCAAGCGGGTGTGCTGACAACGGTTTTACCAGAAAGCGAGAATTGGGGCATTGATGCAGTGCCGGGGTTGATAGCCACCGAACAAGCATTGAAATGGACACCTGAGCCATTGTTGCGTTTGATGGCAATCACCCCGCCTGACCCGGTTCGGATCGAATTGATGGCGGCGCGGTTGAAATTTTCCAAGCTGGAACGCGAGCGTGCCCTGTCACATGCTGCGGCAAATCCGGTGGCAAGCGAGGTTAGCCAGATGGCGCTGGCCAAACAGCTTTATCGCATTGGCGAATCTGGCATTTCAGACAAGCTTAAATTGGCGCTGGCAGCGGCACGCGCGAAAGCCGCTTTCAGTGATGACGCCATGATGGAAGCGGGCAAACTTTCCACGCTTTTGGCATTTGTTCAAAACTGGCAAAGACCAGTCTTTCCAATAACAGGCAAGGATTTGAAAGCCAACGGCTTCAGCGAAGGCGCAGTGTTGGGCGAAGCATTGGCGAAACTTGAAACCCGCTGGGTGGACAGCGGGTTCACGATTGGCAAAACTGATTTATTGAGCTGAGCAGGCCTATGGCCACTTTACCACTGGCGGCATGGACGACAGGATCGAGGCCACGTTGCCGCCGGTTTTCAGCCCGAAAATTGTGCCGCGGTCATAAAGCAGGTTATATTCGACATAGCGCCCGCGGCGAATGAGTTGCTCATCGCGGTCGGGTTCGGTCCACGGCGCGTTGACATTTGCAGTAACAATTTTTGGGTAAATGGCCAAGAACGCGCGACCAACATCTTGCGTAAATGCAAAGTCTGCATGCCAGGCGCCAAGTGCATCACTTGAATGCAAATAATCGTAAAATATGCCGCCGATCCCGCGTATTTCATCGCGGTGCGGCAAGTAAAAATACTCATCGCACCATTTTTTGTAACGGTCATAATCTGCAACTTTATGGGCATCACACGGTGTTTGCATGGCAGCGTGGAACGCCAACGTATCAGGGTCGGTTTGGGTGCGGCGGGCGTTCATCATGGGTGTTAAATCAGCGCCGCCGCCAAACCACTGCCGCGTTGTGACCACCATACGGGTATTCATGTGAACAGTTGGCACATGCGGATTAACAGGATGGGCAATCAGCGAAATACCTGAAGCCCAATAACGAGGGTCTTCCTCAGCGCCCGGTATTTGCTTGCGAAACTCTGGCGAAAACTCGCCATAAACGGTTGAAGTATGCACTCCGACCTTTTCAAACACGCGGCCTGACATCAATGACATGACGCCGCCGCCGCCAGCGCCTTCATCTTTTGACCATGGCGTTTGAACAAAACGTCCGGCTGGTTGGCCATTATCGCCGAATTGGTCTTCCAGGCTTTCGTAAGCGCCGCAAAGTTGGTCACGCAGTGATTGGAACCAGTTTTGCGCCTGTAATTTTTTGGCTTCGATGTCATCTGGAATGCCAACTGGAATTTCTGGTTTTGCCACCATAGGCCTCTTATTTTGCGATGAGCGGAAAGCCTTCTTCCGTGCTTGGCAGGTAAATTACAAGCGCAGAAAAGTCGCAAACATTGCCTGAAAATGACTCGCAATTGTGATGAAATCGCGCAAGACTGCCTATATCACCTTTGACGGAGGTATAGATGGGTTTTCCGATCCGCCCGCCATTGACCGCGCTCAAAAAGCGCATGGATGCACATCGCGCCGGGGCCAAACGCCTCAACTCAGATGGCTTTGCGCGGGAGACCTTTCGATTGCCCCGCAACGAGGCACGGGTAAAAGCCCGACAATTGCTCGATCAATACCCAAAGGCTGCCTATTGGACAGAGATTGAAAGCTGGAGCGAGTATCCCGGCGACGAAATCGAGTTTACGATGCGATGGCTCGTGAACTCAGATTGAGACGTACTCAATTTCTCAAAATCAATTCTGAAAATCTATTTCTGGAAATCCAATAAGCGCTCCAAATATTTTTTCTCTAGATCCGGTGACAGTGTGTCGCCGAGGCGCTTACGAATCGCTTCAAGAATCTCGCGGGCGCGTTGAATATCAATCTCGCCGGGCACTTTAACATTGCTGCCAAAATCAGGGCCAGTGGTGGCGCGGGGGCGGCCAAGCGGATCGCGATCATCTGACATTTGGCGTTGGCCGTTGCCTTCAGAACCGCCGCCATCGCCTTGGCCGGCTTGCTGTTGCATTTGTTTCATCATGCCTTCAGCACCGCGGCGCAAAGCTTCCAGAGCTGCGCCCTGTTGATCAAGCGCGCTTTGTCCATCGCCTTGGCCCAATGAATCCCCTGCTTCACCCATGGACCCTTGCGCGTCGCCAAATTCCTTGCCGGGTTCAATACCCGAACCCTTTAAGCCATCCATAAACGTGCCGAGACGACCCTGTAATCCGCGCTGGCCTTCACCCAGTTCACCGAAGCCCTGCTCACCGCCTTGACCTTGGCCTTGACCTTGGCTTTGGCCCGGCTTAGAACCTTGGCCCTGTTGAGAACCTTGACCTTGGCCCTGTTGTTCGCCTTGTTCGCTTTGGCCGCCTTCGCCCTCTTGGCCATTTTGCTGGTTGCGGTCGGCGCGTTGGGTTTGGTCCATCAACTCTTGCTGCTGCTGCAAAATTTCACCAAGCTCGTTCATTTGCTTTTGGGCTTGGCCTTGTTGACCTTGTTGGCCTTGCTGGCCCTGTTCGGCCATCTGAAGATTATTCAGCATTTCTTCAAGCTGTGACAGAAGCTGTTCGGCTTCAGATTTTGCACCTTGCTCCGACAGTTCCTTCATTTGATCGAGCATTTTGTCGAGGTCTTGTGGTTGCACTTGCTGTGCGTTTTGCTTTTGTTGGCTTTGCGGGTTGCGCTTGGCGTTTTCAGCAAACTCACGCAAATAATCATTCATCGCATCGCGCAACGCCTCGATGGCCTTGGCGATCTCTTCTTCGCTGGCGCCGTTTTTCAATGCGTCACGCAGGGCTTGTTTTGCCTGTTGCAAGCGCTGTTCGGCGGCAGACAAATTGCCGCTCTCCATACCAAGCGCCACTTCCCACATATAATCGGCAACACCGCGGTATTCCTCGTCACTCTCAGCTAAACGCAACCTTGCTAAAATAGTTGAAAGGGCCAAGTAATGCCCGGAATTTTTGATGAAGTCCTCAGGACGCAGCATTAATGCTTCCAGCAAAGCCTCAATATAAACGTCGTCATCTGCGTTAAGTGCCAGTATCTGCCGCTGTTCAACAATGGCTTTGGCAAGCGGGTTGGCAAATGTCCGCGCTGGCAATGTGATGACTTCAGTTTCGCTTTTGCCTTTTTGTCCAGCGGCATCAACCGCCTCAAGGGTCAGCAATAGGTCACGGCCCGCGAACGGATGGTCTGTCAGATTTTTGGTGGTCTTTGCCAAGAAACCGGCATCGCCCCCGCCGCGACCTGCCGGCAAAGTTAGCTTCAGCTCGGGGGTTTTGTAAAGCGGGCGCGCCATTTGATCATCGGGAAATAGGGCAAAAACCCCGTTTGCTGAAGTGGCGCCGTAATCGTCCTTAACGGTGTAATTTAGTTCTAAAGCACCGTTGCTTGCACTTTTCACGGCCTCTTCTTGCGGTTTTATAAAGGCTATCACAGGCCGCAGATCGGGAATAATGGAGAAAGTCCAATTTTCCAGCGGCTCTCCGCCAAGGGTCAACCTTAAATCACCTGCTTGTCTTAGATCGAAAGTAAAACTGGTTTGGCCTGCCGCGCCATCTGCGGACGGCGCAATTTCTATAGGCTCGATATTGTCTCTTGCTGCGTATTGTAAGGCAGGTTGACCGTACCCGCCAGTGATACGAACAAAGACCTTGCTTCCAGTGGGCACATTTGTTGCTGATTGCGGTGCGTCACCGGATGCAAAAGATGCAAGATAAAGTGGCGGACGGCGCGTATAATCCGGTGCGTTTACCCACACATCAATACGCGGCGGCGGGGTGTTAAAACTTGCGTAGCTTTGTGTGATATCGGTTAGCCGACCGCCGCTTGATCCCATTGAGAACGCAAAAGCGGTAAACGTTAAAACTGCAACCAGCGCCCGCAATGCAAACGGGTCGCGCGCAGGGATGTTGGGTTTAGGGAACGGAATTTGCAGATTGTTGAGTTTGGCGGCCAGTTGCTCACGGTGGGTAGTCCACAGCGCTTCGGCAAACGGGTCGCCTTGACCTTGAGCTAACTTTTCACTTTGGGTGGCAACCGGCTGGTGTTCCAGTGCGTTGCCAAGTTCCAAGCGCCGGTCAATTTCTTCTGACTTTGGACGTGCAAATCCTATAAAAAACCCCAGCGCTCCAAAGGCAGCAATAGCAAAGGCAACACCAATGCTGATACGCGCCCAATCGGGTACAACACGGAAAATACCGAACCAAGCCACTACCGCGTAAAGCGAAGCGACAATAATCAAAGGTAACAGGCGCGGCCAAAAACGCTCAAACATTATTGCGCGCGCTGTTCTTCTGCGTGCGGTTTCGATGGCTTTAAACAGCGGGTCAGGTTCGTTTGTCACAGCGCTCTCCTGCTCATGACTATAGAAATAGCACTGAATGTGCCAAAGGCGAGGCAATCACAAAAAATTCAGTAAATTTAACCTTAGTCCAGCTATGCTGGTATTCTTTTGACTAATCCAGCCATGCTGGTACTTTTTATGACTAGTCCAGCCATGCTGGTACTGAATCAAGCGCAATTAAAGCTTCCAAATCCAGTCTTGGGCGTACGATATGAAATTTATCGCCGTTGACCAGCACTTCGGGCACCAAAGCGCGGGTGTTATAAGTTCCTGCTTGTACAGCGCCATAAGCGCCTGCGGTCCGCACGACCAGTAAGTCGCCTGCGTTCGGGCGCGGCATTTCGCGGTCAAGGCCCAGATAATCACCAGTCTCACAAACCGGACCGACAATATCAGCGCGGATACGTTTGTCGGCCGGGGCAGGGGCTTTGGCAGGCACAATATCGTGCCATGCCTCATAGAGCGTTGGGCGAATGAGATCATTCATTGCGGCATCAACAATAACAAAGTTTTTTGCATCACCATCTTTGACATAAATAACAGATGTAACCAGCACACCGGCGTTGCCAACGATCAAACGGCCCGGCTCAAAAATCACTTTGAGACCCAGCTTGGTCATATGTTTTTTGACAATATTGGCATAAGCGTCCGGCAAGGGCGGCGGTGAATTATCCTGTTTATAGGGTATGCCAAGGCCGCCGCCGAGATCGACATGCTCAATCTGGTGACCATCGCTTTTCAGTGTTTCGACAAGTTCGCCGAGTAAAGCGAACGCCTGATCAAAGGGTTCCAAATCAATGATCTGGCTGCCGATATGCATATCGATGCCTGTGACTTTGAGCCCCGGCAGGCTGGCTGCGCGGGCATAGGCTTGGCGGGCGCGGTCGAATGGAACGCCAAATTTGTTTTCTTTTTTGCCGGTTGAAATTTTAGCATGGGTTTTTGCGTCAACATCTGGGTTTACACGCAAGGAAATATTGGCTGTTTTGCCAGCCAAAACCGCGCGGGCCGATAACTGCTCAAGCTCCGGCTCGCTTTCCACATTGAAGCAATGGATATTGGCGGCAAGTGCGAAATCCATTTCGGCGATGGTTTTACCGACGCCAGAAAACATGATTTTTTGGGGCGCAATGCCTGCCGCCAAAGCCCGGCGCAGTTCGCCGCCGGAAACAACATCTGCGCCTGCACCAAGGCGGGCCAGTGTTTTCAAAACCGCCTGATTGGAATTGGCCTTCATGGCATAGCAAACCAGCGTGTCGAGGCCTGCGAAAGACTGCGAAAATACCGTATAATGGCGTTCAAGCGTAGCCGTTGAGTAGCAATAAAACGGTGTGCCAACTTCGGCGGCAATATCGGCAAGGGCAACGCCTTCGGCGCACAGCTTGCCACGCACGTAATGAAAATGATCCATGAATGAGCAGCCTAAAGCAGTTTATCGAGCACGAAGGGTTTATCGACTGCGGGTTCAGCAGGTTTATCGGCCTCTTTCATAATTGTTACGCCGGGTTCCGGGCGCAGCATTGGGCCAGCGCGCCCGCATCCGACAAGCGTTACAGCGATAAGGACGAGGCTGACAAAACGAATGGGCATGGACAAAGCCTTATTGTAAATGAGGGCAAGATAGCGGAAACCGTTACGCGTTTCTACTGTTTAGCCAATTTGCGTTTTGCCGCAGCAATTTGCTTTTTTACTTCGCTTGGCGCTGTGCCGCCGAACGATACGCGCGAACGAACTGATTTTTCAACCGTCAGCACCGAAAACACATCCTCTGTAATCTCGGTATGTATGGATTGCATCTCAGAAAGCGTCAATTTTTCCAGCCCTACGTTTTTGGCTTCCGCTAAAGCCACGGCCTTGCCTGTCATGTGATGCGCATCGCGGAACGGAATATTAAGCGTGCGCACCAGCCAATCGGCCAAATCTGTTGCAGTTGAAAACCCGGTTGAGGCTGCATCACGCATGCGCTTTTCATTAAACACCATATCGCGAACCATGCCAGTCATGGCGGCAACCATCAAATCCAGCGTGTCGGCGGCGTCAAACACGGCCTCTTTATCTTCCTGCATATCTTTGGAATAAGCGAGCGGCAGGCCCTTCATAACCGTAAGCAGCGTAATGAGAGCGCCAGTGACACGGCCGGATTTAGCGCGCACCAATTCAGCGGCATCAGGATTGCGTTTTTGTGGCATGATGGACGAGCCGGTTGAAAACGCATCCGACAATTTGACGAAGCCAAATTGCGGCGTTGACCAGATGACGATTTCTTCTGCAAACCGCGACAAATGCGTGCCGCAAATGGCCGCGGTGCTTAAAAACTCCAAGGCAAAGTCACGGTCGGACACAGAATCAAGTGAATTGCGGGTGGGTTCGCGAAAGCCAAGTGTTTTAGCTGTCATGTGCCGATCAATTGGAAAACCAGTGCCGGCCAATGCAGCAGCGCCAAGCGGCGATTCGTCCATACGTTTGATTGCGTCTTGAAAGCGCGAACGGTCACGGGAGAACATTTCCACATAGGCCATGAAATGGTGACCAAGCGTTACAGGTTGCGCGGTTTGCATATGCGTAAAGCCGGGCATCACGGTTGCGTAATGTTCAGATGCGCGTTCGAGCAGCGCCTCGATCAAGCCGTTCAGGACACCATCGAAAAATGCACAACGTGCTTTAACCCATAATCTGAAATCGGTTGCCACTTGATCATTGCGCGAGCGGGCTGTGTGCAAACGCCCTGCCGGTGCGCCGATAAGCACTGCGAGCCGCGACTCCACATTCATATGAATGTCTTCAAGCTTTCTGGAAAACTCGAATTTACCTGACTGTATTTCGGCCAAAACCGCATCAAGCCCTTGGTCAATTGCGGTGTAATCGGCGTGGCTGATGATGCCTTGCGCAACAAGCATGGCCGCATGGGCCTTAGAGCCGACGATATCTTCACCAAAAAGTGCCTTGTCAAAATCAATCGAGGCGTTGATGGCTTCCATCACTGCGTCGGGTTGACCGGCAAAACGCCCACCCCACATCTTGTTGCTGCCGGAATTATCAGTCATGGGCGGGCTCCGCAGAATTTTGAAACGTAAGGGTTAAGCATGGCAGACGAACCGATCAAACCCACAGTTTTGTCACGGCAACGATCTTTTATTCTTCTTGGTCTGGTTGGCGCTGCAATTGGTGTTGTTATTGCGCTATACGTCAGCCAAAGCGATGATGGCAATGTAGCAGTTGCGATAGCGGATAGCTGCGCTGCCAAAACTGCTCAATCTCAAGCCATTGTTGCACTGGCGATGGGGGGAGTGGCTTCAATGGGCGCGGTGAAACCACGTTCGCTAGCCTCTCTTAAGTTTCAAGATGAAGATAAGGCATCAGTGACATTAGCCAATTTCAAGGGCAAAACGGTCTTGCTTAACCTATGGGCAACATGGTGCGCGCCATGCCGCGCTGAAATGCCTGAGTTGGATGCGCTTCAGGCGGAAAAAGGCAGCGATAGATTTGAAGTTGTGGCGCTGAATTTAGACCGTGGCGACGACACAAAACCGCAAGATTTTTTTGAAGAGACCGGCGTTAAAAGCCTAAAGCATTACCGCGATGGCACGCTCGGTGTTTTCAACGACTTGAAAAGTGCGGGTTTGGTTTTGGGGCTTCCTGTTACCATGCTGATCGATGGTGAAGGCTGTTTGCTTGCCGCTATGAATGGGCCTGCGCCATGGCATGGCGACGATGCCAGACGATTTGTCGATGGAGTGCTGGCGATAAAGCCCTGATTTACCGCGTCGGAACCGGCGTTTCACCGCGATAATCGTAAAACCCGCGTCCGGTTTTTTTGCCAAGCCATCCGGCCTCAACATATTTTACCAACAGCGGGCAAGGGCGGTATTTGCTGTCTGAGAGGCCCTCATGCAAAACCTGCATGATCGACAAACAGGTATCAAGGCCAATAAAATCAGCAAGTTCGAGCGGGCCCATTTTATGGTTCGCACCGAGCCGCATCGCGGTATCAATGGCATCTACAGAGCCGACACCTTCGTATAAAGTGTAAATTGCCTCATTGATCATCGGGATTAAAATGCGGTTGACGATAAAGGCAGGAAAATCTTCAGAAAGCGTGACGGTTTTGCCAAGGCTTTCCGAGAATATTTTGGCGGCCTGAAAGGTCGTGTTTGAAGTGGCAATGCCGCGCACGAGCTCTACCAAATTCATCACTGGCACAGGATTCATAAAATGAATTCCCATGAACTTATCTGGACGGTCAGTCGATGAGGCAAGACGGGTAATCGAAATCGATGACGTATTGGTACCGATCAGAGCTTCGGGCTTCAACACGGGACAAAGTGCAGCATAAATTTTGCGTTTGACGGTTTCGTTTTCTGAGGCAGCTTCGATGACTAAATCGCAATCGGCCAAGCTGATGACCTCAGTTGAGGTTGTGATTCGGGCAAGACTTGCTGTTTTGTCGGACGCAGCCATGCGGCCTTTTGAAACCAAAGCTTCAAGCCGCGTGCCGATCAAATCTGTAGCTTTTGTGAGTGCCGGCGCTGAGGCATCCATGATGGAGATTTCAAAACCAGCGGTGGCGCACACTTGTGCTATACCACTGCCCATTTGGCCGGCACCGATAATGCCAATTTTTTGAATACCACTCATAAACTTCTGCCCCGACAGCATTATGCTTTGTGTTTGCTGCAATGCAACATAAAATGACCTCGGACAGTTGTCCACGAGATCCTTAGAACAATTCAAAACAAGGTAAAGACCTTATACAGCCTTCTGCAATTCTGGAAGGGCTTCAAACAAGTCCGCGACCAGACCATAATCGGCAACCTGGAAAATAGGTGCTTCTTCATCTTTGTTGATGGCAACAATAATTTTGCTGTCTTTCATGCCGGCCAGATGTTGGATAGCGCCTGAAATACCGCAAGCAATATAGAGATCAGGCGCAACTACTTTTCCGGTTTGGCCAACCTGCCAATCGTTTGGTGCATAGCCAGCATCGACGGCGGCGCGCGAAGCACCAACGGCTGCACCGAGGGCATCGGCAACCGGCAGCATGACATCTTGGAATTTCTCTTTTGACCCCAAAGCGCGTCCGCCAGAAATCACAACTTTGGCTGACGTTAACTCGGGGCGGTCGTTCTTGGCGATTTCGTTTTTCAGGAAACTCGATAAATTTGCGTTAGCAGCCGCGCCAACAGTTTCCACTGTGGCAGAGCCACCGTCGCTGGTTGCAGCAAATGAGGCGGTCCGCACGGTAATCACCCGCGTTGCATCGGTCGACTGTACAGTCTGAATGGCATTTCCGGCATAGATCGGGCGTTTGAATGTATCGGCGGAAACCACTTCCACAATGTCAGACAGCTGCATCACATCGAGCATTGCAGCAACGCGCGGCATAATGTTTTTGGTCATTGGCGTTGAAGGCGCAATGATGGTGTCATAGCTGCCGGCCATTGAAACAATAAGCGCCGCAACGTTTTCGGCCAAATAAGCGCCAAGTAAAGCATCATCGGCCAAAATCACTTTTGCAACGCCATCCATTTTCGCGGCAGCATCAGCAACTGATTTTGCACCTTGGCCTGCCACCAAGACGTGAACATCGCCGCCAATTGCGTGCGCAGCGGTCAGGGCTTTTGCTGTCTGGTCAGACAGGTTAGCGTTATTATGTTCTGCAAGAAGAAGAATGGCCATGTCAGTTTCCTTTACAGTACGCCGGCTTCGGCTTTGAGTTTCTCTACAAGTTCAGCAACAGATTTAACTTTGACACCGGATTTGCGTTTTTCAGGCTCTTCGGTGTTGAGCACTTTCAACCGCGGGCTGACGTCAACGCCATAATCGGCGGGTGATTTTTCATCGAGCTGTTTTTTCTTGGCCTTCATAATGTTTGGCAAAGAGGCATAGCGAGGCTCGTTGAGGCGCAAATCAGTGGTGACAACGGCCGGTAATTTCAGCTCTATCGTTTGTGAGCCGCCGTCCACCTCACGGGTGATGTGAGCTTTGTCACCTTCGATCACCACTTTTGAAGCAAACGTGCCTTGCCCCCATCCCAGCAATGCTGCCAGCATTTGGCCGGTTTGATTGCTGTCATCATCAATTGCTTGCTTCCCGCATATCACGAGTTGCGGGCCTTCTTCGGCAATGATGGCCTTTAGAATTTTAGCAACAGCCAATGGCTCAACCAATGCGTCGGTTTTCACCAAAATTCCTCGGTCGGCACCCATTGCCAGAGCCGTCCGGATGGTTTCTTGGGCCTGAGCGGGGCCAATTGAAACTGCAATGATCTCGTCGGCTTTGCCAGCTTCCTTGAGGCGCAATGCCTCTTCGATGGCGATTTCGTCAAAGGGGTTCATCGACATTTTGACATTGGCAAGTTCCACGCCTGAGCCATCGGCCTTGACGCGAATTTTCACGTTGTAGTCAACAACGCGTTTGACAGGCACCAGTATTTTCATGCGTTCCATCCCGAAAATCATTTTGTCTATTGTGCGGCTTTGCATAAAGCTTGTCCATCGCCAGATCGTCGCGCGAAGGCAGGTCAAAGCCGCAAAAAGGCGAAGTTTGTTTAATGAAAGGGCCGTTAGCAATTATTGACGTTTACGTCAATAATTTTTTGGCTCTACAAATCTTTTGAACGCCCCCAGCGAGTGATTGGCACAGAGGTTCGTATTTGACCGGGCGCTAAAGTTTGCACTGCTTTGGGCAACACAATTTCACGGTCAAACAGTGGCACGCCGGAGCGCTTAAACATGAAAACGAGAACGAGGCCGGCAATAATACCGCCGACGTGCGCGCCCCAGGAAATTTCATCATCAGGCGAGGAAACAAGCATGAAAATCTGCATTCCAATCCAAAGAACCAACGCGATCCAAGCTGGAATTCGAAGCGGTATGCGTGCAAACGCCAAAACCCAGATTTTCACCTTTGGATGCAAAATGAGGTAAGCAGAAAGCACACCGGCAATCGCACCAGACGCGCCAATTAAAGGGATTTGAGACCCTTGACTGGCCAGATTATGCATCATTGCGCCACCTGCGGCACACAGCAGATAAAATACAAAAAATTTGAAATGCCCCATGGCGTCCTCGACATTGTCGCTGAAAACCCAAAGAAACAGCATATTGCCCCCAAGGTGAAAAAGATCGCCGTGAAAAAACGCATAGCTAAACAAGGTGAGGCTTTCCGGTATTGCAATGCCGGTATCATAAATTTTAGGGCCACCTTCAAATTCAGATGGTATAAATGACAGAGCGATCTGTGCCACGGTCACTTGATCTGCGTTGCCGGTTTGGTTGAGAAAAAACACGGCGATATTTATAATGATCAAACCAATGGTCACAAATTGCAGGCGTATATGTTTCAGGTTGTTGGCATCATGAAGAGGAATGAACATGGATCTAAACCTCCTTTGCGCCTATGTTAGCGATTTTTGCCCGGCACCCATAGCACGTCGCGCTCGCCATTGTCATTGACGGAGCGGGAGGCAACAAATAGAAAATCGGAAAGCCGGTTGATATATTGCGCAGCTTCGGTGCTGACGATCTCATCTTCGATATTGGCCAGTTCAACAATAAGGCGTTCAGCGCGGCGGGCAACCGTTCTTGCTAAATGCAGAGCAGCGGAGGCTTGCGAGCCACCGGGTAAAACAAAAGAGCGGAGCGGTTGTAATTTCGCGTTGAGTTCATCAATTTCAGATTCAATGCGGCTGACCTGGCCAGCCGTGATGCGCAGCGGCTCCCAGCTGGGTTTTTCAGCGCCCTCAGGCGTTGCCAAGTCTGCACCTAAATCAAACAGATCATGCTGGATGCGCATCAACATCGCAGCAATATGCGGCTCAATGCCGGGTATTTCTCGGGCAATGCCAACGCATGCATTGGTTTCATCGACGGTACCATAGGCTGACACACGCAAATCATATTTTTTGCGACGCTCACCGGTGGAAAGGCCTGTTGAACCATTATCGCCGGTGCGGGTGTAAATGCGATTTAAGACGACCATGGTTAAAGCCTCAGGCTGGACGGAAAAAATAAATTGCGATCACGATCAGCACAACGGCAATGAATTGCAGGAAAACGCGAAGCTGCATCAGTTTGTTAGAAAGGTTGGCGTCGCCGCCCTTCATCATTGTGCGAAGGCCAAACATCAAGGAGACAAGCACAGCGCCCATGGCAAGCACAATGAGTAATTGTAAGGCAAGGCTCATTTGATTTTCCAACTTCGAAAAGATTTACCCGCTTTAGGCGCAGCTTGTACTAAGAGAAACGCGTCGCCTTGTCTCATGCTATTTCTGTTTATCAAATCTGTCACGATATCGCCGGGCTCAACCTTTATGGGCCAATAGGCGGTAATTGAAGCTGCGCGGCAGAGCCCATTGCATCAGTAGGCCCAATTTGGCAGTGATAGTGACGACATAATGCGTCTTTGGTTTTTTAGCATTAAGAGCATGACGGAGCACTTTCATCACCGCTTCCGGGCCCGGTTTCCAGCGCGATTCGACACCACCTTGGCGCAGGCGTGCCAATTGGGCTTGGTAGGCCGTACGGTGCGGCGAGGCTTCACAATTAATATTGTTTTCAAAATGCGGCAAAGCATTGGTCGCGATTTTGGATTTTACTGCACCCGGTTCGATAAAGCTCACCGTAATTGGGGTCTCAGCCAATTCGAGTTTCATGCATAGCATTAAGCCTTCAAGCGCAAACTTTGTCGCCGCATAAGGCCCGCGAAATGGCAATGCGACGCGGCCTAAAATGGATGAACAGTGCACAATGCGGCCATGACCTTGTTTGCGCATAATGGGGATAATGCATCGTGTCAGTGTATGCCAACCAAAGAAATTGGCTTCAAACTGTTGGCGCAACACGTTTGTTGGAACGTCTTCCACTGCCCCGGCTTGGGCATAGGCGCCATTGTTAAACAATGCGTCCAACGTCCCGCCGGTGGCTTTAAGCACATCAGAAACGCAAGCGTGAATTGAAGCCTCGTCTGCGTAATCGAGATAGAAGGCCTCAAAGTCCGCTGCATTAAGTCTGGCAATATCTTCAGGTTTGCGCGCGGTGGCAAAGACACGCCAGCCATCGGCCTTCAGCGCTTTGGCGCAGTATTCACCGATGCCGGACGAACAGCCGGTAATAAGGATGGTCCGTTGCGTTTTTTGCAGCATTTAATCACTCTATTTAATCACTCTGAAGATACGACGTTCGCTTCGATGTTTGCGCTTTCTTAACCAAACATCAAACCCCATGGGTTAATTTGCCAGCACGAGATTGAGGAAAAATATAATGTACGCTTTGTCAAAACTATCAATTTTCTGGCTGAGTTTTGCCGTCGTCGCCGTCGCCGTCATATCGTACTTTGTGGCACTGACAATTGATGGCGTGTTCGGCAAAGACGGTTTTGGCACGATCGGTAACATGGTGGTGCTGACAACTGGTTTTTTCGGCGGCGTTATCGTCTACGAGCGTTTGGGATATTACCTGAGTAATTTTCAAGTTTCGACATTCGTCGGTATCGGCGGCGCATTGCTGACATTTGTTGTGTTGGCTTTTCTAAAGCTCATTCTTGATAAAATCATGCACTGAACCCAAGATTATGCCTCAATTCAATCGGGCTAAGCCCTTCTTGCCGCAGCGAGCATAAACTCGGTGAGTTGTTGCTTTTTGCGAGCTTCCCGCCATTTTGGTCTAAAATTAGCTTATGATGATGATAATCAGGCTGTGGAAGTTTTAATAAATTTTGCAACACGCGATGAATGGATGTTGCGGCATAGAGGTCGTGACCGCGCACAATATTAGTGATGTTTTGAGCGGCATCGTCAATAACGACAGCCAAATGGTAAGCAAATGAACCATCCCGGCTCTTAAGAATGATATCACCCCAAGACGCCGCATCACAATAGACCTGCAATCCACCGTCGCGCCAGCCTATTGGGCCCGAACAAGCTGCTAAAGCCGCCTTCATATTGAGGCGAATAGAAAAAGAACCCTGCTTTGCTTCACTGATGTAGCTGGCAGCGGGTGGCAAAAATGCGCCGTCGGGGTCTCGTGGCCAGTTCGCATTTTGTGCGGCCAAAGCTGCAATGTCGCTGCGGCTTACAAATGAAGGGTAGGCAAGCCCGCGCGATATTAAGTTGTCTAGTGCCTCTTCAAATTGGGGTAAATGGTCAGACTGGCGTCGCGGAAATTCGTCAAAAGTGATCCCGAGCCATGCCAAATCAGTGAAAATTGAGGCTTCAAACTCAGCTCTGGAACGCTGGCGGTCAACATCCTCGATCCGAAGCAACAGTTTGCCACCTGCGCCACGCGCCAGCTTTTGGTTCAGTAAAGCGCTATAGGCATGGCCTAAATGCAAATGGCCATTGGGCGATGGCGCAAATCTGAAAACGGGTGGTATTTGGCAGGCTTGCATGATTAAGCCTTATAGGTTCAAGCCCAAAAAAGGTTCAACAGAATAAATGAAACCTCTTCAAATGGTCCGCGATGAAAATGCACTGGCTGCCAGTTTGGCAAACCTTGTTGCGCTTGACCCGCGGCTCGCGGCAATTGCAGCGGCGGTAGCACCGCTTCCATTGCGTCAAGCCGAGCCGGGTTTTGCTGCATTGGCCCGCATTATTGTGTCTCAACAAGTGTCAGCCAAAGCAGCTGAAAAAATATATTTGCGCCTTGAAAGCGTCTTAGGCATTTTGTCTCCTGAGATTTATCTGGCCGCGGGACCAGATGCCTGGAAAGAGGGTGGACTTTCACGACCAAAGCAAAAAACCATTGCTGCTGCCGCTGCCGCGGTTCTAGACGGGACTTTGGATTTGGAAGTTTTGTGTCTTATGGAAGCCGAAACTGCAATTCAGTCTATGACCAGGATTTGGGGCATCGGACGCTGGACTGCTGAGGTTTATTTGCTATTTGCGGGCGGGCACCCAGATGTGTTTCCCGCAAGAGATTTAGCCTTACAAATTGCACTTCAAGACTGCTTGTTCCTTGAATTTAGGCCGACCGAAGCCGAAACGATTGCTTTGACCGATGCTTGGTCACCTTACCGCTCGGTTGCAGCGCGGCTGATGTGGGCGATTTATGGATTTAACCGCCATATGGCCGCACCCCTGCCAGGCTAACTATATTTCAGCTTCACAAGCCTGTCATGACATGCGTAGTATAAACGAAATTGAGTCCTGTAGTGCTCAAAGGAGGCTGGACCGTTGGGTGTGCATGTGTCGCTGGATAGTTTGCCAGCCCTTGTATTGAATGCCGATTACCGGCCGCTGAGCTATTTCCCTTTATCAGTTTGGTCGTGGCAAGATGCGATCAAAGCTGTGTTTCTCGACCGTGTAAACATCGTGGCTGAATATGATCATGAAGTGAATTCAGCTTCATTTTCCATGCGTCTGCCGAGCGTTGTCTGCCTAAAGCAGTACATTAAACCGTCAAAAAACCCAGCTTTCACCCGGTTCAACGTGTTTTTGCGCGATAAGTTTGAATGCCAATATTGCGGTTCAAAAGATGATTTGACGTTTGATCATTATATACCCCGCCGACTTGGTGGCGCTACGACTTGGGAAAATGTGGTGACTGCCTGTTCGCCCTGCAATTTACGTAAAGGCGGCAACTTGTGCAAAGACGCTAAAATGTGGCCGAGGCAAAAACCGTTTCAGCCAAATGTGCATGATTTGCAAGCCAATGGCCGCCTGTTTCCGCCGAACCATTTGCATGAAAGCTGGATGGATTATCTCTACTGGGATATTGAGCTGGAGCCTTAGGGCATGGGCGGACAGAATGTTGCGGAAACCATTGGTCAATTGTTCGCCGTGCTCTAATGCCAATTTTAACTGATTAACCGCGCCGTCAAAACTAACCAGCTGGCCCCAACGGAATCTTAAAGTCTGTGCGTTATCACTCCCAACGGATAGGTTAGGGGATATAGACGTGCGTCTAACGGCAGTTTCTACCACCAATCGAATGCTGCCGTCGGCTATGAGCGAGCGTCTCCGTCCGATTGCTGAAAAAGTTGATACGATTTTGTTTGGCCGTGATAATGCTGCGGTTGCGCAACGCATTACTGTTTTTGCGTTTTTGGTCCGCGTATTATCAGCAGCAATTGCGCTGATAAGCCAAGTCATTTTAGCGCGTATGATGGGCATGTTCGAATACGGGATTTTTGTTTTCGTGTGGACCGCGATGATCATCGCCGGAAACATTACCTGCTTTGGCTTTCAGGTCTCGGTGATCCGTTTTGTGCCGCAATATCGAGAGCAAGGCGACATGGACCGGCTCCGGGGCGTTGTCTATGCCTCCCGCATGATTGTTTTTATTATTTCAACTGTGCTCGCAGTGGCCGGACTGTCTTTTGTCCAAGCCTTTGCTGACAAAATGCCGGTTTACTACATCGCCCCGTTTTTGTTGGGCATGGTCTTGGTGCCGATGATTGCATTGGGCGATTATGTAGCCGGTCTTTCTCGCTCGCAAGGCTGGGCGATGCTGTCTCTTTTGCCTGTCTTTATTGTGCGTCCAGTGTTGATTTTAGTTTTGGTTGTTGGTGCCATTTGGGCCGGGTATGCCCCAACCGCTATCAATGCGCTGATCGCCTCGATCGTGGCCTGCTATTTGGCAACGTTAGGCGCTTTGGTGCAAGCAATACGCTTTACGCCAGTCGAGCAGAAAATTGGTACCCGCACATTCGATATGAAAACATGGTTTGTGGTGTCTTTACCGATATTTTTGGTGGAAGGCTTTTATTTCACAATGACCAACGCAGATGTGTTGATGGTCGGCGCCTACATGGAGCCTGAGAAAGTTGCAGTCTATTTTGCAGCAGTAAAAATTCTGGCACTGGTTCATTTTGTCAATTTTGCGGTTCGTGCCGGCGCGGCGCAGCGGTTTTCAACTCTGCTGCATTCATCGAACGGCACAGAGCTTTCGAACTTTGCACGGCAGACAGTTCAGTGGATGTTCTGGCCGTCGCTGTTCTTGGCGATAATCATGGTCGCGCTGGGTGACGATCTGCTGCGCCTTTTTGGCGGCGAGTTTGCCGATGGCCACCAGCTCATGGGAATTTTAGCGGTTGGTATTGTTATCCGCGCTGCCGTGGGCCCGTGCGAAAGCGTGCTGACGATGACCGGCCAAGAGCGCATTTGCGCCGTTGCTTATAGTGTCGCGTTGGGGGTTAACCTCACTCTAAACGTGTTTCTCATTCCAACATATGGCTTGATTGGTGCTGCACTGGCCACGGCGCTGGCAATGACTGTTGAAGCTCTCATGCTGTCGGCAATTGTGAGGTGGCGTCTTGGTTTTACCATGTTTGTTTTTGCACCGAAGTCTAACCCTGTGACCAAGGCTTAACATTATGGCCGCAACGCCCCTTTTTGAAGAAGCTGGATGGAGCGCGGCTGGCCCTATGATTGCAGGCTTGGCAGGTTTCGCGCTGGATGATCCGAACGCGCCGCTACGATTTGAAGAAACGGCCGAAATCGGTGCTCAAAGACGCTTTTCGGTTTATCCTGCTTCAGCTGCGTTTCAACTTACTGATGAGCTAGAGCATTTGAGCTATCGCGCCATTGAATCTAATATCTACTTTAATCCGCGGTTCTTGGCACCAGCTATGCCGCGCTTGCAAGATAAGGATGTGCGGTTAGCTGTATTGCGTGATGATGATGGCGCCCGATCACGGCTTCGGTTGGTGATGCCATATGTCGTTCAACGGCCCGTAATCGGCGTTGGGCCGCCAATCTTGCGGTCATGGGCCAATGTGTTTGGGCCTAATGGCACGCCGTTGATTGATTGTGATGACCCGGCAGCTGTGGCTGACGAATTTTTAGAGGTTCTGTCACGTCCTCATCTTAATTTACCGAGTGTGCTGGTTATGCCGCAAGTTTATGTGGATGGGCAAGCAGGCCGGGTGATGCGAACGGCCGCCTTAGCGCGGGACTTTCCAGTTTATCTAACCCAACCGCAAAGCCGTGCTGTTTTGGCCTCTGATCTTGACGGCAATAATTATATTCAGTCGGTCTTTTCCAGCCATCATCGTCGTGGATTTTCGCGATTGCTGCGCCGCCTTGCAGATTTTGGCAAAGTTAGTATCGGTCTTGCCCGTGACCGGGACAGTGTGTTTCGGCGAATGGAAGAATTTTTGTTATTGGAAGCCCGAGGCTGGAAGGGCCGCAAGCGTACCGCGCTTACGTCTGATCGATTGCAGGCAGCTTTTGCACGTGAAGCAATCAATGGCCTCGCCGACCGCGATATGGTGCGTATTGCGACCTTGGATATCAACGGCAAGGCAATCGCTTCGCTGTTGATTATGATTGAGGCTGGGACCGCCTATACGTGGAAAATAGCCTATGATGAAGCGTACTCGGCTTACTCGCCCGGAATGCTGTTGATGATTGAAGCCACCAAAATGCTGCTTGACGACCCCAATGTAACTAACGCCGATAGCTGCGCTATTCCAAACCATCCTATGATGGATCGCGTTTGGGCAGAGCGCCGCCAATTACAAACCATTATTATTGGTCTTGGGCCACAAACGGACCGTGTGGCACGCCAAGCGTTCACCCAAATCGAACTGTATGACCGCACACGGGTAGCCGCCCGTTCTATGCGTGACCGCTTGCGCGCTGCTTTTTCAAGGCCTGCTTGATACCAGAATAAGTGGTGCGGGCGGTCGGAATCGAACCGACACTCCTTGCGGAACGGGATTTTGAGTCCCGCGCGTCTACCAGTTCCACCACGCCCGCATAAGCATTCGGCTGTTTTCGCTACGCTGCAACTATACCGCATCGAAAATGGTTTCAAGCCTTTGGATGCGAAGTTTTCAGCCATGATGCAATAAACGCACTGAAGCCGTGTTTTGCAATAAAAAGAGACGCGACCTTAACGCGGCAAACTAGCATTTGCAGCACGTCACCTTTCATTTTGATCGGAAAGCATTTGGATTTTATTTGAGGGTGTTGGGCCTTGATTGCGGCCTATTTTCACTCCAATTAGCGATCTCGAATAAATCGCGTTTAAGGCTGTCATGCTTCCGAATTTTACAAAGCCAGTTGCCAAATCTCAGGCCCAATTAGGCCTAATAGCTGTTGTTTTGATGGGTGCCGCCGTTGGCATTGCCCTCGCCTTCCAACACATCGGGGGCTACATTCCGTGCAAACTATGCCTTGAACAGAGAACACCCTATTACATAGCTGCGCCAATTATGCTGGCAGGTTTCGTGCTTTGGCTGGCGGCTGCGCCTGCCTATTTCGTCCGCGCCTGCTTTGCCATTGGTGCTGTTTTAATGGCTTATGGCGTGTTTCTAGGCGTGTTTCATGCCGGGGTTGAATGGGCGTTTTGGGCAGGCCCGGCAGATTGTTCTGTGACGGTGGCCGCGCCAACTGATACCAATATTCTGGCAGCCATTGATGCTATCAAACCGCCATCCTGTACTGAGGCAGCTTTACGTGTGCTTGGCCTTTCATTTGCCGGGTGGAATGTGATTGCCAGTCTCTTTCTAGCAATTTTAGCGGCGCGTGCCGCGCTTATGCGATAAGCAATCACTCTGCCGCTTTTGCAAATGCCGAGCTGCCGTCATCAAACTGCAACCGCGCCAAACGCGCGTAGACACCGCCAGCGGCAACCAGACTATGATGGTTGCCTTCCTCGACTATTTTACCGTCGTCCATGACCAAAATACGATCGGCTTTCAAAATGGTTGCCAGACGGTGTGCAATAATCAAAGTGGTGCGGTTATGGGTCAGGCTATCGAGTGCGTTTTGTACTGCGGTTTCACTTTCAGCATCCAGTGCGGACGTTGCTTCATCGAGCAACAAAATCGGGGCGTCACGCAAGATAGCGCGGGCAATGGCGATGCGCTGGCGCTGGCCGCCTGAAAGCGTAACGCCGCGCTCGCCAAGCAGTGTATTATATCGTTCGGGTAGCGCTTGAATGAAGTCAGTTGCATGGGCCGCTTTAGCAGCAGCTTCAATTTCAACCTGACTTGCGCCGGGGCGGCCAAATGCGATGTTATCGGCAACCGAAGATGAAAACACCGTTATATCTTGCGCGACAAACGCCATGCGGGCGCGCAAGGGTTGAAGAGCGGCGTCCCGCGCATCAACGCCATCGATGAGAATGCGGCCCGAAGACGGGTCGTAAAACCGTAACATCAACGCAAACAAAGTTGACTTTCCAGCGCCAGAAAGCCCGACAAAAGCGACTGTTTCGCCTGCTTTGATGCTGAAATTCAACCCTTTTACAACGGTGCGTTCTGGCCGCGCGGGATAAGCAAACGAAACATCTTCAAATGTAACTGTTCCAAGTGCAGGCGTTGGCAATGCGACCGGATTTTCTGGTGAGCGTACATCGGGCACAATATCGGTTAATTCAACAAGGCGCTCGGTTGCACCAGCGGCCTGATTGACCTCGTTCCAAAATTCAGACAATGCGCCAACCGCACCGGCGGCAATCACGGCATAAAGCAAAAATTGGCTCAGCGTGCCAGCTGTCATAACGCCAATCATGACATCGCGCGAGCCGACCCAAAGCACACCGACGATCGATGAAAACGAAATGGAAATTGCAAAAAACGTTAGTGTTGAACGTGACATAATGCTGTCGCGGATGGCGTTGAGCGATTCTCTAACCGCGCCGGCATAGCGTGTGTTGACAAGGCTCTCATTGGTAAAGGCTTGTAATGTGCGCACCGCTCCAATTTGTTCGGTGGCATAAGCAGTGGCGTCGGCCAAGCGGTCCTGCGCCAGCCGCGAACGTTTGCGCACAGCGCGGCCATAAAAAATCAATGGACCGGCGATAAGCGGAATAACGCCGAGTGTAATTGCGGCCAGCTTCGGGCTGGTAAACGCCATTGCACCAACCGAACCGATACCCATAATCACATTACGGAGCGCAAATGAGGCTGACGAGCCCATTACGGATTTCAATTGCGCGGTATCTGATGCCAGCCGCGAAACTATTTCACCCGATTGGGCTGTGTCAAAAAACGAAGGCGATAGCTTGGTGACGCGCTCAAACACGGCACTGCGCAAATCAGAAACCACCGATTCGCCAAGCAATGTGACAAAGTAAAATCGAAGCGATGAAAAAAATGCGAGCAGCAAAGCCACCCCTGCAAGCAAAGCAAAATAGGAATTTACCATGCCGGAATCAGCATTGGTGAAGCCATTATCGATGACGCGGCGAACAGCCAATGGCAAAACCAAGGTTGTCAGCGCGGCGAGAACCAAAAATACCAGAGCTGCTACAACTTGCGCCTTATAGCGCAACACATAAGGGATAAGCCGTGCCAAAGGGGCGAGGCCGTTTGTGCTTCTTTTGGCGCTGCCACTATCGTTCACATTGGCCATGCCAATAAGTCCTTCCTGGCCGGTGACGAAAACCGGCGCTGGCTGCATGCAATCACTTGCGCGTTTTGCAACCATGATGTATCGCACCGCCAACGTCGCGGCGGGCTTCAAAATGGCTTATCGCGTTTCACCCATCAAGCCTCAAGTAAATAATAGCTGCATCTCAAAATACCAGCGCGGCAAATTGCTTGATTAGATTAAGGACACTGCCATGCGTGATAGCATTCACCCGGACTACCACATGATCACCGTAACGTTGCCAAGCGGCACGGTTTACGAAACCCGTTCGACGTACGGCGAAGCTGGTTCGAACATCTCGCTTGATATTGATCCATCGACGCATCCGGCATGGACAGGCTCAACCCAGACCATAACACGTGGTGGCCGCGTAACCAAGTTCAACAACCGGTTTGCAAACCTCGGTATTTGATTTTTAGCTTTGATAATAATGTTAAAAAGCCCGCAACTCTTAAACGAATAGCGGGCTTTTTGTTGTTGATTTTTTAGTTGTTGTTGATCTTTTAGAAACTAGTCGGCTTGCATTTTCGCCAATGTTGCCTCGTCTAGCTCAAAATTGGCAAACACGTTTTGCACGTCGTCATCTTCTTCAAACACATTAAACAACTTTAGAACGGATTCCGCGCGGTCGCCTTCCACTGGAGCGCCAACCAGGGTTTTCCAGATGATTTTGAGAGAGGTAGCCTCGCCTAGCGATGCTTCAAGCGCTTTTGAAACATCGCCAATATCCTCAAACGCACACAGTATGGTGTGACTGTCTTCGTCCGATGCTGCGTCTTCTGCGCCCGCCTCAATTGCGGCTTCCATCACTTTGTCTGCAGAACCGGTTTTTGCCGGATAAATGATTTCGCCCACACGGGCAAACATAAAGCCAACTGACCCGGTTTCGCCCATCGCCCCGCCGGCTTTGGTAAACGCCGCACGAACATTAGCTGCCGACCGGTTGCGATTGTCGGTCAAGACTTCGATGATAAATGCAACACCGCCAGGGCCATAGCCCTCATAGCGGATTTCTTCATAGTTTTCTCCTCCGGCTTCAGCTGCTTTATTGATAGCGCGCTGGATATTTTCCTTTGGTACTGATTCGGCTTTGGCGTTTTGTACTGCCAACCGCAACCGCGCATTCATGTTGATGTCAGGCAACCCCATTTTAGCAGCAACGGTGATTTCGCGTGACAACTTCGAAAACATTTTAGAGCGCAACGCATCTTGACGGCCCTTGCGGTGCATGATGTTTTTATACTGTGAATGACCTGCCATGGCACACCTGTAAAATTAAACGCCAATTTTTGCAGGCCCTAAAGGCCAATGACGCCGGTTTTGATTTGAATTTCGCGCCTTATAGGGGAGGAGGGTGCAGGCCCGCAAGAGTGGAGAGTATTCTTGCTTGCAGCTTGGTAATTTCTCACTAAGTTCAAATCACTAAAAGCTGAACACGTGTTGGGAGACACGTTGCACAGAAAGCCATTTCATTTTGGGGGAAAACCAGTGACAAACGCAACAACGATTCCGACTTCAGGCAGGCCGTGGCTACAAAACTACGCGCCAGTCGTGAGCCAAACGATGCCAACATTAAGCCATGACAGTTTGGCTGCCATGCTGGACGATAGTTGCAAGCGATTTGCCTCGCGCAACGCTTTTTCGTGTATGGGCAAAGCACTGAGTTATAGCGCTTTAGCCGACAAATCGGCAGCAATGGCCGGCTATCTGCAATCCAAAGGCCTTAAAAAAGGTGCGCGCGTTGCACTCATGATGCCGAACGTTTTGCAATATCCTGTATCGCTGATGGCTGTGCTTCAAGCCGGTTACACGGTGGTCAATGTCAACCCTCTTTATACGCCGCGCGAACTTGAGCACCAACTCAAAGACAGTGGCGCCGAGGCAATTATTATACTCGAAAATTTTGCGACAACGCTTGAAAAGGTTTTGTCGAAAACTCCCGTCAAGCACGTGGTCGTGGCGTCCATGGGCGATTTAATGGGCCTGAAAGGCCACATCGTCAATTTTGTGGTCCGCAAAGTGAAAAAGCTGGTTCCAGCGTGGACCCTCGCCGGACATGTCAAATTTAATGATGCTTTGTCTGCCGGTAAATCTGCCGGGTTTAAGCCCGTGACAACCGGCCTGACTGATTTGGCATTTCTGCAGTATACAGGGGGCACAACCGGCGTTTCTAAAGGCGCAGCATTATCCAACAGCAACGTGCTTTCCAATGCAGCGCAAACCGAAAGCTGGTTGAAATCAGCCAATGTAAGCGCCGCCGATACCAAGCAACTGGTTTTTGTTTGCCCGCTGCCGCTATATCATATTTTTGCATTGACCATTAATTTGGTGATGGGCATGCGGCTTGGCGCAAAGAATGTGCTTATCCCTAATCCGCGCGATATCCCGGCATTCGTCAAAGAACTGGGCCATCATAAGTTCAACATTTTCCCAGGTTTGAACACGCTGTTTAATGCACTTATTGCCAATCCAGATTTTGCAAAATTGGATTTTTCCGGGCTTAAACTGACCTTCGGTGGCGGCATGGCGGTACAGCGGGCCATTGCCGAAAAATGGAAGGCTGCCACGGGTTGCCCGATTCATGAAGGCTATGGCCTATCTGAGACATCGCCGGTGGCGACCGCCAATAAGTTTGATGTCGCCGAATATAGTGGCAATATTGGCCTGCCAATTCCCGGAACGGACATTTCAATCCGCGATGATGATGGCAAAGTTGAATTGGCAACCGGTGAAGTTGGTGAAATTTGCATCCGTGGCCCGCAAGTGATGACCGGCTACTGGCAGCGCCCGGAAGAAACCGCCAAAGTGATGACATCTGACGGCTATTTCCGGTCGGGTGATTTGGGTTTTATGGATTCTGCGGGGTTTGTGAAAATCGTTGACCGCAAGAAAAACATGATCTTGGTTTCGGGCTTTAATGTTTACCCAACCGAAATCGAAGAAGTGGCATCGACTTGCGAAGGCCTTTTGGAATCAGCTGCCATTGGCGTGCCAGATACGCATTCTGGCGAAGCCGTGAAACTTTATGTCGTGAAAAAAGACCCGGGCCTGACGGAAGACGCCATCAAAGCGCATTGCCGCAAAAACCTGACGGCCTACAAATGTCCGAAATATATTGAGTTCAAAGACGCACTGCCAAAAACCAATGTAGGCAAAATACTGCACCGGGAATTGAGGGATGCCGACCCGATGGTGATTGCTGCCAAGGCCGGGTAACGGGTTACCTGTTACAACTGGCGGGCTTGTCCTACCCCCACCCTCTAAAGGGTTCGCGCCGCGGGTCGCTCCCCGTCCTTCGGACCCCCTCAAGGGGGAGAGGGGTTCGAGCATCGCAATCTGTGTTTTTGGTTTCTGCGCTTGATATTGAGTTTGAAAATTGATGCGAGATGTTGAAGCCTCCCTCCCCCTTGAGGGGAGGGATAGAGGGTGGGGGTAAGCCAAGCCCTTCGCGCTATTCAGATATCAAACCCCGTACAAACGCTACTAAGCCTGCGGTTGAGCTGTCACCTGCAACGGCACCGGCTTTGCCCTGCACAACCGGCAGCAAGCCTGTTGCCAGTTCTTTGCCGAGTTCAACGCCCCATTGGTCAAATGCGTTAATGCCAAAAAG
>JANOPZ010000110.1:0-7196 GCA_031422195.1 Limoniibacter sp.
CACAGCGTAAGAACCCGGCAAGCCTCACCCAAAGCCGGGCTGGAGCTACCCGCAATTGCCTTAGCGAAAGCAAGCCCGGATTTGTCTGTTTTGCCGCCTAACCTGCCATTTCAAATGCCAGTAAACTCAGCACCGGCCCAAGTATCCGCCAGCCAGATTGCAGACATGCCCGAATTGACAGGTGTTCGCATTGAACACGCAAAGCGCAATTCAACTGGTGTTTTAACCAGTATTGAACTGGTGTTGGAACCGGCAGAATTGGGCCGTATCACGGCTAGGATTCAACATGAGGCTGGCCGCTTAACTTTGATTTTAAGTGCTGAACACAAACATGTTGCCGATGATTTGGCAAAAGACAGTGGTTTATTGTTGCGGGTGCTGGGTGATCATCTGCCCAATGTCGATCGTATGTCTGTGCATGTTCAGACGGGAAATTCTGAAAGTTTAACTGGGCAAGGCCAATTGTTCTCAGATTTCAATGCGCCGCACAAGGGCTCAAAAGGGCAGGGGGGAAATATTGCCGATGCAAAATTTAACCTGAGCGAGACCACGAGTGATGATCTTGTGCAGGGCATTAATACAACTCTATCGCGTATTTTGGTTTAAGCGTTGCTTTAGCTTTTCATTAACGTTTTCACGTTTTTTCGGATGGTCATAGCTGACTAAGTGTCCATCTTTATGTTCTTAACAACATGATATATATAAGTAATATTTCTTCGAATGCGAAAAGCTTCATTTCAAAACGTACGTCCGTACCACCTGAAAATTCAGGATTCTGAAAACTAAAATTACAACTCATAGTAGCATTTAATTAACCATGATTTGTAGGGAAGCTTTAGAGATGCTGATACTAATTGAAACGCGTGATCTCGTCGTCGACGGCTTTTCGTCACTCTTCAAACGCGAGGGTGTTTGCATCAGCGGCATGACACCGGAAGATTTCCGTGACTGGTTTTCGATTTTGCCGCAAACAGACCTGAACACGATTGAGGCCGTTTTAATCGGGGACTGTTCAGAGCGGATCGCGATGGGTGCGTTGGTAAATGCACGGACAACTGTGCCGCTGTTTGCGTTGATTGATCATCATCGTCTCGAGGAGACGCTGCAATTATTTGAAAATGGTTTTGATGACGTTTTGCGCAAACCGGTTCATGTGCGCGAAATTTTGGCGCGCGCAAGTATTGTGCGCCAGCGTCGCTCACAATCGCCGAAATTTGAAACCAATATGGGTCTTAAAATCTTTCTTGATGGTCGTGGTCCGCAAGTTGACGGTGTGGCGTTAGAATTGCCGCGGCGCGAGCGGCGTATCCTTGAAATTCTGTATTTGAATTCTGGCCGCCGTATCTCCAAAGCGCAGCTGTTTTCTGCAGTTTACGGGCTTGATGACGAAAAAATTGAAGAGACGGTCATTGAAAGTCATATCAGTAAATTGCGCAAAAAATTGAAGTCTTTGCTGGGCCATGATCCAATCGATAGCCAACGGTTTCTGGGTTATTGCTGGGTGCCTCAAATGGCAGTTCGCAACACTGCAAGGCCCAGCCCCGCGCAAGCCATTGCTGCTTAAATGAGTTGCAATAGGAGACCGGCCATATGAGTATTTACGGTTTGATGCGCACGGGCGTTTCAGGGATGAATGCCCAATCGTCTAAGCTAGCGATGGTGGCGGACAATATCGCAAACGCGGATTCAACGGGTTATAAAAGGGCGAGTGCAGAGTTTTCTTCGCTCGTTCTCAATACCACTTATGGGCAATACCAATCTGGCGGGGTTGTGGTTCACGGTCGCCAACATGTGTCGGAACAGGGCACGTTGCGGTATTCAACGTCAACCACTGATCTTGCTATTTCAGGCAATGGCTTTTTTGTTGTTGAAGATCCGAACGGCCGAGCATTTTTAACACGCGCTGGATCATTTGTACCCGATGCCGATGGTAACTTGGTGAACGCAGCCGGGTACAAATTACTCGGCCACCCAAATGTTTCCAGCGGCGCAAGTTTGGTTGCCAATGGCTTTGACGGGCTGAGCGTGATCAATATCAACAACCGCACCTTGCAGGCAAATGCTTCAACCGAAGGCACTTTGAATGCCAATTTACCAACAAGTGCGGCGATTATTGCCGCCGCCAATCTGCCAACAACCAACACCGCCAATTCTGCTTTTAGTGCCAAGACATCGATGATTGCCTATGATTCACTGGGCGGTGAAATCACATTGGATATTTATTTTGCCAAAACAGGCGCCAACAGCTGGGAAGCTTCAGCTTACAACCGGTCTGGTGCCACCAATGGCGGTTTTCCTTATTCGAGTGCTGCCTTATCGACGGCGACCTTAAGTTTTGATCCAACCAGCGGTAGGTTGACACCGCCTTCAGCAAACGCGCTTTCTCTTACAGTGCCGGGCGGTGAAACACTGAACATTGATTTGAAAAAGATCACCCAGCTATCAACCGGATTTGCAGTGATTGAAGCGCGAGTGGATGGCAATTCCCCCAGCGTTGTTGATGGAGTGGAGATTGCTGCCAACGGGCAGGTGATGGGTATTTTGCGCAACGGCACGCGCATGCCGCTGGCACAAATTGCAATTGCTGACGTGCCAAGCGCCGACCGTATGACACGGGAGCCCGGTAATGTGTTTTCAGTCTCGGACTTGTCAGGCGAGGTACGAATTGGTGCGGCGCAAGCTGGCGGCTTTGGTTCTATCGTTGGCGGCGCGCTTGAAGAATCGACGGTGGATATTGCTACTGAACTGACAGAAATGATCCAATCGCAGCGTAGTTACACGGCCAATTCCAAAGTATTCATGACCGGTGCTGAGTTGATGGATGTTCTTGTTAATCTCAAACGGTAAGGCGGCATCTCGGTGAGCCTTTCAGGCGTCCTCAATACGGCGCGTTT
The DNA here is from genome assembly GCA_031422195.1 of Limoniibacter sp. Taxonomy (GTDB): domain Bacteria; phylum Pseudomonadota; class Alphaproteobacteria; order Rhizobiales; family Rhizobiaceae; genus JALOTE01. The sequence goes on from JANOPZ010000110.1 coordinate 2,895, forward strand.
TGCCCTGGATTCAGCGGCGGCACAAACCGCTCTGGTTTCACGCAATATCGCTGGTGCGGACGATGCGTCTTATTCCCGCAAAATTGTTGAGAGCCGGGCCTACTCAACGGAGTATGGTTCGCCTCAGATCCGGCGTGCTGAAAATCCCGCTTTGTTTGCCCGTGCAACTGAAGCCCGATCTGAATCTGCTTCAGCGGGTATTATAAAAGACGGTTTAACGCGCATTCGCAGCCTGTTTGGCGGTGATGATCGCGAGAACGCACCTTCAACTTTGATCAGCACAATGCAGACAGCACTGCGGACCGCGGCAAGTGATCCGTCGGACCGGGTTCTTGCGGGACGTGCTTTGGATGCCGCCAGTGCGCTGGCCAATTCGATACGCAATAATGCGGCAGCGATCTCTGGCCAGCGCAACGATATCGAAGCGCGGCTTGGTCAAGAGGCAGATAAGCTCAACACTTCGCTTGCTTCATTTGAAAGTCTCAATAACAAAATTGTTGGTGGAACGCGGCTCGGACAAGATACCACAGACTTGCGGGATCAACGCGATGAAGTGTTGCGCAATATATCAAATGTCATTGGCGTAAAAGCCTTCGCACGAACCGACAATGATATTGTGCTGCAAACCGATAGCGGCGTTTTGATGTTTGAAACGAGGGCACGCCCTATCAGCTTTCAACCCAACAGCCCCTTACAAGCCGGGCAACTTGGCGGGCGGTTTATGGTGGATGGCGTTGCGGTTGCCGGGCAAAATGCAGTCATGCCGACAAGCTCCGGCATTGTGCACGGTTTGATCAAACTGCGCGACGGTGCAACCGTTGAAGCCGAAGCCAAGCTTGATGAAACTGCGCGAATGCTTATTTCGGCTTTCCGCGAAAAAGACAAAACCACTGGCGGCACTAAGCCTGACATTGCGGGTCTTTTTGCCGCTGATGGATTAGCGAGCCTTCCACCCAACGGCGTGCGTGTGCCAGGCATTGCGCAGCGGTTAACAATAGCGGCATCCGTTGACCCAGCCAAAGGCGGAAACTTAAATCTATTGCGCGATGGCGGTATTGGCGCACCGGGCGACCCTGCCTATCGTTCAAATCTATCCAATTTAAGCGGGTTCACTGCACAATTAAACCAATTGGCGCAAGCAACTGATCAATTTATGCCAGTTGACGCGGGTGTGGGCTTGGGCACCTCGCGCAGTGTGTCCGATTTCTCGGCCAGCGCCTTTGGGGCCTTGGAAGAAGAGCGGCGATCAGCAAGCGATCGAGCCGAATTTTCGTCTATTGTTCTGGAGCGGTCAACAAAGAGTTTGGCCTCCGAAACCGGTGTTAGCTTGGATGCTGAAATGGCGCGGCTCTTGGAACTTGAACGCAGCTATAGCGCTAGTGCCAAAATCATGACGGTGGTGAGTTCGATGTATGATGCTCTGTTTAGTGCGGTACGATAATTATGCAGCTTTTACCCACTCGTCTTGTCAATGCAGGCCCGATTGAAGCGCTTGGGCGGATGCAAGCGGATTTGGCGTTACGCCAAAAAGAGCTTTCCACGGGGCGCAAAGCCGATGCCGGTTTGGAAGCAGGATCAGAGATCAGGCGCAATATTGCGCTTAACAGTTCTCTTAACGAAATTGAGGCTTTTCAACGCCAGAACGGAACGGTTTCAGCGCGGCTCGGTGGTGCGCAACTAGCACTCGGATCGATTGCTGAAGCGGCAGCAAATTTCCTTAGTAATGGAATACCTGCTCGCGAAGCCCAAAATGCACGGTTCTTGATGGGGCAAGCGGCCGGTAATGCACTGACGGACATGAACCGTTTGCTCAATACCAAGGTTGGAGGATTTCCGGTTTTTGGGGGTCAAAACCTTGATGCAAACCCCATGAAAGACTTCAATTCAGCGGAAGGTGCACCTGCTAAAGCAGCCATTGATGCTGCGTTTCAGAATCAGTTCGGCTTTTTGCCGGATAATGCGCAAGCGGCAAATCTAAATGCTGCCGATTTGAAGACATTTTTTGATGGCCCGTTTAGTGCTTTGTTTGATGGCCCGAACTGGGGCACCTTATGGTCAAATGCCAGCCCTAGCGCGATGAAAGCGGAAATCTCTCCGGGCGTGACAGCTGAGACAAGTTCAACAAGCCATTCCCAAGGCCTAAGAGATCTGGCTAAGGGCTATGTGGCGCTGAGCTATTTTAGCGATAAAACAGTGTCTGATCCAGCGTTCAAAGGGTTGATTGACGCTTCGCTTGGGTCAACAAGCGTTGCGCGCAGCGGCCTAACATACGAGCAAGCAAAACTTGGCTTAGCAGAAGAACGCATCAGCACCGCCAACACTCGGCTTGGTGATATGGAGACCGTTTTTTCCCGTAGTTTGAACGATTTAGAGGCAACCGATCCTTTCGATGTAGCAGCGCGCATTAACACGCTGCTGACCGGGATTGAAGCCAGCTATGCCATGACAGCGCGTTTGCAACGGCTGTCACTTATCAACTTTTTGTAATGCGTTTGAGAGGGTAACTGTATGTATCAATCGGCTTATAACGACATGATGGAGGCGGGAGCCTCATCAACACGGTTGCGTGAAAAAGAAGCGCTGGAACGATCGGTTGTTTTGCTGAAACTGGCGCGTGAGGCAGGTTTCCGCTCACTTCGGGGCGCTGAAGCCATCTACACCACCAACCGTGTCTGGTCTTTTTTGATCGAAGATTTATCGCTGAGCGATAATGAACTCCCCGATGCCGTGCGCGCTAATCTTATTTCGATTGGCATTCATGTGTTGAAGCGGCTTGCTGATTTGCGCGCCGGTGACACGATTGCCGCTGATGAAATAATCGAGATCACTGAAATCATTCAAGGCGGCCTATCATGAACGGCTCATTGTCGCTGTTGCTCAAGGCGGGTGACCGACTTTTCCTGAATGGGGCGGTAATCCGTGCAGATCGCAAAGTACGCATTGAAGTTTTGAATGACGCCGTGTTTTTGCTCGGCACGCATTTATTGCAACCTGAAGACGCCAAAACGCCGCTACGACAGCTTTACTTTGCTGTGCAAACTATGCTGGTCGAGCCAGAAGCGGCGGCCCAAGCCAAGTTCGTGGCACTGCGCATGCTGACAGGTCTGCTGCAAGCGTTTGCCAATCGCGATGTTCTCAACGGTTTGCTCGATGTGGAGCATGATGTTCAGCGTGGTAAGCCCTATCCGGCGCTTAAAAAACTGCGTGCGCTTTACAAATTTGAGGACAGCATTTTGAACGCAGAACAAGAAGGCAGAGCAGCATGATCAGCGCGATAACAGCAGAAACAGCCATTCGCCCCCAACAAACCACTCAAGAAAAAGCGACTGTCGACTATGATTCATTCCTTAAATTGCTTGTAGCACAAATGCGCAATCAGGACCCGACTTCGCCCACCGATTCAACGGAGTATTTTTCGCAATTGGCTTCGTTTTCAAACGTGGAGCAGGGCTTGCGCACCAATGATCGGCTCGATGCCATGCTGGCGCAGGGCTCTATGAACCAAGCAGGAAGTTTGATCGGCAAGACCTATAGTGACGAAAGTCAAAGTAGTAAGATTGAAGCCGTTTTGATCAAGACAGACGGGATTGATATCCGGCTTGAAAACGGCACGATCCTACGTCCAGGGCCCGGTTCGACTATTTCAGCGTGATTGATCTCAGAAAAATTTCGCAATGAACGAGATTGATGCCTTAGATATGCTGCGGGCGGCCCTCTGGACGGTGCTTGTGGTTTCTGCACCCGGTGTTCTTGCCGCCATGATTATCGGGCTTGCAATTGCGCTGCTTCAAGCACTGACGCAGGTGCAGGAGATGACGTTAACGTTCGTGCCAAAAATCATCGCAATATTTATCGCGATTGTACTGGCAGCGCCCATGATGGGATCAGAGTTGCAATCGCTGACCAATCTGGTTTTTTCACGAATTGAGAGTGGGTTTTGATCACTTTCGCACAAGCTTTGGCCGTTTAATTGAGGCATGTCCCAAAACACCATCATTGACGCTTCAGCACCCGCAAGCCCGAGCAGCGGCAATCAAGATATATTCTTTGCCATTGGCATTGCCGCCATGCTGGCGATTTTGTTTTTGCCCCTGCCGGTGCTTCTCCTTGATTTCGGGCTGGTGATCTCATTTGGCCTATCATTGTTGATTTTGATGGTGTCGCTTTGGATTAAACGACCGTTGGAATTTTCGGCATTTCCCTTGGTGTTGCTTGTCGTAACGATGCTGCGCCTATCGCTCAACATTGCAACAACGCGTGGTATTCTAGCCAATGGCCACGAAGGTGAAGAGGCGGCCGGCC
>JANOPZ010000111.1:0-27849 GCA_031422195.1 Limoniibacter sp.
TCAAACCAAATGCGCATAAAAACTGAACTTCAAGATGCTGTCGATGCCGCAACTCTGTCTGGCGCAGTGCTGGCCTATGCAAGAAAGCCAGAAGCTGAAGTTAAAAATGCGGTGCGAAATTCCTTCAAAGTCCAATGCCCAATTTCCGATTGCAATCCTGACCGGCTGTCGATCACCCTCAATACGGCTATGATCGAAGTTGAATCAATTGGATCATCTCCCACTCTTTTGATGGGTATAGTCGGCGTGCAATCACTTGCTGTAAAAGCGAAAGCGCGCGTCAATTTGGGCGGCAACAATGAGCATATTGAAGTGAGCATGGTTATGGATAACACCGACTCAATGAATATTGTTGATGGTGTGGCGGCGATTAACCGTATGAAACCACTTTTCCTGCCATACCAAGAATATGGTTCGAACGAACAATGCGCCTTTGCTTGTCATCTTGGCGTTGATGGCGCCGGGCAGGACGTTTTGTATAATGGCAAAACCGGCGCTGAAATTGCTCGGGCCAACGGCATTCCAATGCGCGAAGACCGTGTACATTCTGAGATGATTGATCAAGCCTAGCGCCTGCTGCGCGGTGGTAGCAATGTTAAAGTACGCGTTTACTCCTTCACTTGGGGCGTACAAAAACTGCTAGACCCCAGCAGTAATTTTGGCCGCGTGAGAAACGCCATTAATGATATCCATAATTTGTCAGAAGGCACACAGTATGAGCAGATGGCTCCTGAAACTGACGGTATCGTTGGGGTAAGTGGTACGGGAAGCACTCCTAGCAGCCCTAAGAAAATCATTGTTCTCATTACTGACGGCGTCCAACAGAGACTTCCTGATCATAAACCCGGCCTAATTCCAATTGCGATGTGCGAAAAACTGAAAGAGGGTGGTCGTGAGGTTTTTGTCCTCAACATCGCTTATCCCGACCCTGATATCATCGGAGGTGATCAACGGCTAGGCGGTTCGCCGTCGCAAGTGAAGGCGTTTTATAATGATATTGAGCCTCGGCTTCAATCTTGTGCAAGTAGTGGCGCCAATTACTTCCGTGCAGATTATGGCGTGTCCATCGATAATGCGCTCAAGAAGATAACCGATAAAATTCTTGTTGGAGGTAGCGGCGGCCTTTATCTATCGATGTGAGAGTAAGCCGCAACCCGTTCCGGCAATTCTGGTTTGCCTTGCCGCACACGGATTAAATTCATGAACCGCACAAATAGGTAGTGGCTGTCTTGCGGGCCGGGGGATGCTTCAGGGTGATGCTGGACAGAGAATACCGGTTTGCCATCCAGCGCCAAGCCGCAATTAGTGCCATCAAACAGGGATATATGAGTTTCGCTGACGCCCACGGACAGCGTTGACGCATCCACCGCAAAGCCATGGTTCATCGACACGATTTCAACTTTGCCGGTGGTGTGGTCTTTAACCGGATGGTTTGCGCCATGATGACCTTGATGCATTTTCATGGTTTTTGCGCCAAGCGCTAAGCCCAAGATTTGATGGCCGAGGCAAATCCCAAAAATCGGGATACCGCTGGCCAGCAAATCTTGCGTGATTTTTACGGCATATTTGCCGGTTGCCGCAGGATCGCCGGGGCCGTTTGAAAGAAACACGCCATCGGGCTTCATCGCCAAAATATCAGCAGCAGCCATAAGCGGTGAAACCACGGTCACTTTTGCACCGAGGCTGGAAATCAGGCGCAAAATATTGCGTTTAACGCCATAATCAATCGCGACAATATGTGCGGCATTACCCTCACTTTCGCCAAAACGATCTTCCCAAGACCAAACCGTTTCAGACCATTTGCTGGATTGAACCGAGCCAGCATCGGGGGCTAAATCCAAGCCTTGCAATCCCTGCCAAGCGGCGGCACGGGTTTTGAGTGCGGTAATATCAAACTCACCGTTGGCGTTATGAGCGATGACACAGTTTTGTGCGCCTCGGGTCCGAAGCAAAACTGTAAGGGCACGGGTGTCAACACCTGACATACCGATAATGTTGCGGTTTTTCAACCAAGTATCCAACCCATTTTCGGCGCGGTAGTTTGAAGCGTTTGTGATTGTGGCACGAAAGATTGCGCCAGCCGCACCAATACGGGCTGCGGGCGTTAGATCTTCAATATCCTCATCATTGGTTCCAACAATACCAATATGCGGGAAGGTGAAGGTAACGATCTGGCTCAAATAAGACGGGTCCGTCAGAATTTCCTGATAACCGGTCATCGCGGTATTGAAAACGAGTTCAGCTTCGATTGCGCCTTCAGCGCCGGCACCCATGCCCTCAACAACTGTGCCGTCCGCTAATATCAGCAAAGCTGTCGGTTTGGTTTTGCTCCAAGGTTGAGATGCGTCAAAACTCACGCTCATCATTTTTGCTCCGTGCTGATGGGTGTGGCCTTAAGACAGTGGGGCAAAAGGGTCAACGGCCACAATTTTATCAAACACAACAAACATTGTCGTAAGTTTGCTGCTACAAAGCTTTGAACGGTTTTAGGGGTTGAATATGCGTGATATTTTATCGGGTGCAGTAAAATCTGCCATGAAGGCACAGGACAAATTGGCTTTGAGCACTTTGCGCATGGTGCAAGCTGCCATTCACGACCGTGATATTGTGCAGCGCGGTGCTGGCAAAGACCCGATCAATGATGATGAAATTGTTACGTTGCTGCGTAAAATGATCAAACAGCGCGACGATTCGATTGCCATGTATGAAACCGGCGGACGAATGGAACTGGCGGAAAAAGAGCGTCAGGAAATTGCGATTATATCGGAATTTTTGCCGCAACAAATGTCCGCTGATGACGTGACCGCAGCTTGCAGAGCCGTGATTGCTGAACTTGGGGCGACCGGCCCGCGTGATATGGGCAAATGCATGGCGGCATTGAAAGAGCGTTATCCCGGTAAGATGGATTTCACAATTGCCAGCGCGACAGTTAAATCCTTGCTCGTGTAGCTGTGGACAGCGGGCAGAAGTTTATTTGCTAAAAGACTTTCCACGCCCGACATGGTGAAAAACATACATGCGCTTTGACCAGCTCTTTTTGGATGAAATCCGTGAACGGGTGCCGATCTCAAATGTGATCGGCACGCGCGTGCAATGGGATGCCAAGAAATCCAACGTCTCGCGCGGTGATCATTGGGCGTGTTGCCCGTTTCATGGTGAAAAATCACCGAGCTTCCACTGTGAAGACCGCAAAGGCCGATACCATTGCTTCGGCTGTGGCGTGACAGGAGATCATTTCCGGTTTTTGGTTGAGCTTGAAGGGCTGGCTTTTCCCGAAGCCGTTGAACGCGTTGCGGATATGGCAGGTATTGCTTTGCCCGCATCGGCGCCGCGTGATGAGGTTAAGGAAAAGCGTCGCGCCAGCCTTTATGATGTTGCTGAAATGGCCGTGACATTTTTTGAACAATCATTGCAAAGCCAAGATGGCGCAAAAGCGCGGGCCTATTTGCGTGACCGTGGTTTGAGCGGGCGAACCCAAACCGAGTTTCGCCTTGGTTACGGCCCGGAAAGCCGTAGCGCCCTTAAAAACTTTTTGGCAGGCAAAGGTATCGACAAGGATTTGATCGAAGCGTCTGGCTGCGTCGTTTTTGGTGAGGATATTCCGGTTTCTTATGATCGGTTCCGCGACCGGGTGATGTTCCCGATTGAAGATACGCGGGGCCGCCCGATTGCATTTGGAGGCAGGGCGCTTTCGGCTGATGTTCCTGCAAAATACTTGAATTCGCCGGAAACTGATTTGTTTTCCAAAGGGCGCACGCTCTATAATTTTGCCCGCGCCCGTAAAGCCAGCCAAGAAGCCGGCACGTTAATTGCCGTTGAAGGCTACATGGATGTGATTGCTCTGGCGCAGGCCGGTATTGCCCATGCTGTTGCACCCCTCGGAACAGCGTTGACAGAAGATCAGTTGGATATGCTGTTGCGCGCTGCTGACGAGCCAGTGCTTTCTTTTGATGGCGATGGCGCTGGTTTGCGCGCAGCGTACCGCGCAATTGAATTGGCTTTGCCGCGGTTAAAGCCCGGTAAGTCCGTGCGGTTCGCCATGCTGCCATCTGGCCAGGACCCCGACGATGTGGTGCGCCGGGATGGCAAACCGGCATTTGATGCACTCATTTCGCAGGCTCGCCCGCTTGCCGATATGCTGTGGGCGCGTGAAACGGCCGGCGGCACGTATGATACACCCGAACGCCGGGCTGAGCTTGAAGGTAATTTGAAGCGCCTGACCAATTTGATTACGGATGAGGTTGTTAAACGGCATTATGCGCAAGATATGCGCGACCGCATGCAGGCGTTTTTTGGTGCAGCGCGGCCTTCGCGCGACGCCACACAAAACAATCGCCGAAACCCGCCCGTCAACCAAGGCGGCAGCCGTACCGGCATGGCGCCGCAACGCACCGCAATGTCTGATAGTTTGGCCCGTTCACCAATGCTTGCCGCCGGCGAAGGCGCATCTGGTTTGCGCGAGGCCGCTTTGCTGGTGGCAATCGTCAATCACCCGCAACTGGCGTCAAATGATCTTGAGCGCTTTGAAATGCTCAATTTTTCATCGGGCGGCGCGCAAGCCATTCGCGGCGCATTGTTGGACATTTTTTCTGAAACTGCTGTGCCCGACCGGGATGAAATTATTCTTCAATTAGGCGAACGCGGACACGGTCTGCATTTTGATGGCCTTGAAACCCGCGTACGCAACGCAGGGCTTTGGACTGCACTTAAAGACGCAGCTCTTCAAGATGCGGCATTGTTTTTTGATCAGGCTTCGGGGCTGCACCGCCGTATTTATACGATTCGCAATGAATTGCGCGAGGCTGAAGCTGAGCTTGGGGAAAATGCCACCGAAGAACGATTCGCTGCGTTTGTCGCGCTGAACGCTGAATTGAACCAATTGCAACGGATAGATGCTCTGGTTGAAGGTTTTGGTGTGCTTTCAGGGCGTGCAAAATCAGCCAATTAGCGCGAATCACTTCGGTTAAGGCCGAATCACTTCGTTTTAGCTTGACCTTTTGATGATTCGCAGGGATCAGAGCCTAAAATCGCTCTACCATGATTAAAGTGGGGCCGGTTTTAGTCTAATAAAAGTGATTAATCGTCATATCCGACAAGGTTAATTCGGGATTAAGCCTTCCCGGTTTAAGGGTAGATAATACTGTTTTCCACGAGAATACCGGACGAATAGCCAGTGCAACTGCCACAGGGTTGTTGAAGTCGGGTTCAACACGACACACATAATGGGTTATGACCCAAGAGACCACAATCAATGGCTAAATCACCAAAATCTGAAGACGAAAACGAAGGCAGCGAGACCGAAAGTGCAGCAGCCGGTGACCGTCCGTTACTTGACCTAACCGCTGATAGCGTAAAGCGCTTCATTAAAAACGCCAAAAAGCGCGGTTTTGTCACAATGGACGAACTCAACGCAGTTTTGCCGTCTGAAGAGGTGACTTCCGAACAAATTGAAGACGTGATGTCCACCCTGTCTGAAATGGGCATCAATGTCGTTGAAGAAATTGAAGAGGAAGAAGAGGGAGCAACTGCGACCGCTGCCGAGGAAGCCTCTGACGATACTGAAAGCGATACCGATGGCGGCGCGCTGACTGCGAGCCGTGCAGGCGGGGCTGTTTCAACCACGACCACAAAACGCGAACCTGTGGACCGCACCGATGATCCGGTCCGTATGTATTTGCGTGAGATGGGTTCGGTTGAACTGCTATCGCGCGAAGGCGAAATTGCAATTGCCAAGCGCATTGAAGCTGGCCGCGAAACCATGATTGCAGGGCTTTGTGAAAGCCCGCTGACATTTCAGGCTTTGATTATCTGGCGTGACCAGTTGAACGCCGGCGAGACTTTGCTGCGCGAAATCATTGACCTCGAAGCGACCTACGCCGGCCCCGAAGCCCGCAAAGCGCCGAACGTGCCAACGCCGGAAGAAATTGAAGCGCAGCGCAAAGAAAAAGAAGACAAAGAAAAAGCCATGCGCAACCGCCGCATGGAAGACGACATCACCAATGTTGGCGGCGAAGGCACGTCCGACGACGATGATTATGATGATGATGAGATTTCATTGTCGTTGGCTGCTATGGAAGCAGAACTTCGTCCTGCCGCAATGGCCGCTCTCGATTTTATTGCCGAAACGTACAAAAAACTGCGCAAGCTGCAAGACCAGCAAGTTGAAGCTCGCTTACAAGAAGGCGAGGCCCTCTCCACCTCGCAGATGAAGCGCTATAAGTCATTGCAAGGCGAATTGATTGCAGCGGTTAAAGACCTGTCGCTCAACAATGCGCGTATTGAAGCGCTAGTTGAGCAGCTTTACGATATTAACAAACGCGTTGTTCAAAACGAAGGTCGTTTGCTGCGTTTGGCTGAAAGCTATGGCGTCAAGCGTGATGTCTTTTTGGATGCCTATGCCGGTTCTGAATTCCAACCCGATTGGACCGGCCAAATTGGCAGCCGCCCTGAAAAAGGCTGGAAGAATTTCGCCGATAAAGAGCGCAATACCATCGACCGTCTGCGCGCTGAAATTCAAGAAATGGCACAGGAAACTGGCATTTCCACATCAGAATTTCGCCGTATTGTACACCAAGTTCAAAAGGGTGAGCGCGAAGCCGGGCAGGCAAAGAAAGAAATGGTTGAGGCCAATTTGCGGCTCGTTATTTCGATTGCTAAAAAATACACCAACCGCGGTTTGCAGTTTCTTGATCTCATACAAGAAGGCAATATCGGGTTGATGAAGGCGGTGGATAAGTTTGAATACCGCCGCGGTTATAAATTCTCAACCTATGCGACGTGGTGGATTCGTCAGGCGATTACGCGTTCAATCGCGGATCAAGCCCGTACAATCCGCATCCCAGTGCATATGATTGAAACAATCAATAAAATTGTGCGCACATCGCGCCAGATGCTGCATGAAATTGGCCGCGAACCAACGCCAGAAGAATTGGCCGAAAAACTTGCAATGCCGCTTGAAAAAGTGCGCAAAGTTTTGAAAATCGCCAAAGAGCCGATCAGCCTCGAAACGCCGGTCGGCGATGAGGAAGATTCGCATCTTGGTGATTTTATCGAAGATAAAAATGCAATTTTGCCGATCGATGCAGCCATTCAGGCAAACTTGCGCGAAACCACAACGCGGGTTCTTGCCTCATTGACCCCGCGCGAAGAGCGCGTGCTGCGTATGCGGTTTGGTATCGGTATGAACACCGACCATACGCTTGAAGAAGTCGGCCAGCAATTTAGCGTGACGCGCGAGCGTATTCGCCAGATTGAAGCAAAAGCGCTGCGAAAGTTGAAACATCCGAGCCGTTCACGCAAGCTCAGGAGCTTCCTCGATAACTAAACGGTTGCGTTTATGAAATTGTTTTTGAACGAGGCATAATTTGCCTTTTCATAAAAACCGTGTATAGGGACTTTTATCGACTAAGAATTGCCGTGACGATCTGCTTGGCCTAAGCCTCTGCTGACTGACACCGCCCGAATATTCGATCAGACCGCGGCCCAGGGTCGGCCGCAAGAGCAGATGTTAAAATAGGAATACAAAAATGGCTACAGGCACCGTAAAATGGTTCAACACAACTAAAGGCTTCGGCTTTATTCAGCCAGACCAAGGCGGCCCAGATGTGTTTGTTCACATTTCGGCAGTTCAGTCTTCCGGCATGACCGGCCTCAATGATGGTCAGAAGGTTTCTTACGAAATCGAACAGGACCGTCGTTCAGGCAAGTCTTCAGCCGGCCAGCTGAAAGCCATGTAATATTGGCTATCTAATTTTGGCTTTATGCTAAAGTTTGGAACGGTGCCTTCGGGCACCGTTTTTTTTGATCTGTTCACACCTCACAAACCGCGCTCAATTTGTTGCCGTCAGGATCTCGCACATAGCAGGAATAGAATTTAGCATGGTAAGGCCGCAAGCCGGGCGCGCCTTCATCAAACCCGCCGTTTGCGACGGCTGCAGCATGGAATACCTGCACCGCTTCATGCGAAGCAGCCGGTAATGCAACGAGCGTTCCATTTCCCCAAGTTGCGGGCAGTTTCATGTAGGGAAGCGTTATCCAAACGAAACAATTTCGAGCACTGGCAGGAACTGGCACCGGGCCATAGCCGATTTCATCCTCCACTGTGACATGCCGCGCAAAACCAAGCGCCGCCATCACCGGATCATAAAAGCGTTTTGACCGCTCCAAATCATTGGTCCCTAAAGTAACGTAAAGCAGCATGAGCGTTTCTTCTTGAAAGTTGAGTGAAGCCGTATCATCCGCCAAATTGATTATCGCTTCAATCCTTCTCATTTGATTACCAAGCAAAAACAGCATCCAAACACTGCTGCCACAAAGTGCGGTTTCGGGTTGCTTTGCTGTTTCGCTGCAAGGCACACCGGAAACCCGGCCAAGGCCGTAGGGAAAGACACGTTCAATGACCTATTTTCAAGCCATTTGGCTCTATACCGTTTTGCTGTTTGGCATCATCATTGTGCCAGGCATGGATATGTTTTTTGTCATGGCCAACGGCCTCACCGGCGGGCGCAAAATGGGATTGGCTGCAACGGCAGGTGTTGCCGTGGGCGGCATTTATCACACGATTTTTGGGGCATTGGTGGTGGGCGTTTTGGTCAATATGGCGCCGCAGTTTTTAACCGCGCTGTTGCTGGCAAGTGCCGCCTATATGGCGTGGATTGGCTACACGCTGGTGAAAAGCGCGATTACAGTTGAAACCATCGGCAACGCGCAAAGTGGCACCATGCGCCGCGCTTTTATTCAAGGGTTTGTCACCTGCGTGCTCAACCCCAAAGCCTATATGTTTGTGATTGCTGTTTATCCAACTTTTATTCAGCCGCGCTTTGGGCCAATTTGGAGCCAAGCGCTGGTTATGGGCGTAATCACCGTTGCCATGCAATTGGCCATTTATGGTTCTGTTGCTGTTGCAGCTGCCAAAGGGCGCGATTTGCTGGTGCGCAACCCTGTCGCCACAACATCGATTGGCCGCATAGTCGGGGTCGTGTTTATTGTTGTGGCTTTGGTAACAATCTTGGAAGCGCTGCGACCTTATTTTTAAGGCGCAAACTGGTGATTATCCCAAGCAGCTTTAACCGCGGCGTTTTGAAGTATTGCGGTTTTGAGACTTTGAATAGCAGCAATCTCTATTGCCGGTTCATGCCAATCTGAGATCATGACCAGATAAACATCGGTTATTGTCATGGTATCACCCAGCAAAAATGGGTCCTTGAGTGCAGCACCCAGAATTACAAAATCTGCCTCCAAATCTTTGGCGCTTGCTGCTTTTACGGATGCAATAGACTCCGATGCCGGATCCGTTGTGAACCGGTGCGGATAGTAAAACCGCAAGGCGGCTGGGTACGTCGAAGCCGCCATAAATGCCAACCATTGAAGCGCCATTGCGCGTTGCGGTGAGCCATAATCGGGCAACAGGTTTGCGGACTTATACCGTTCATCGAGCGCTAATAAAATCGCCATGCTTTCGATGATCGTTTGGCCTTCGGGCGTAACCAGAACTGGTATTTTGCCGGCCGGATTAACAGCACGAAACGCGGCCTCAACTTGCTCAGCCTTGGTTGGCACACCAATCAAATCAAAATCGACGCCACACATCCGAAGCGCGGCTTCCACGACCATTGAGCCAGAGCCAGCGCGCCAATAAAGTTGATAAGAAGCCATTTTTTTCTTTCAAACAGAATACAGATGCGATGGTGGACATGCATGCCGCATTATGTCAAATCCATAAATCTGAATGTCAAATTAATCTGGAGAGCTCGAATGTCTGCTGCTTTTTCGCCAGAGTTTCTGCTCACATCATTGGTGCTTGTCGTGTCACCGGGAACAGGCGCACTTTATACTATTGCCATGGGGCTTGGCCGTGGCAATAAAATGTCTGTTGTAGCGGCTTTCGCATGCACGCTGGGTATTGTGCCGCATCTGGCCGCCGCAATGATGGGGCTTGCTGCTTTATTGCACACATCCGCATTATTGTTTGATATCGTGAAATATGCGGGTGTTGCCTATCTGCTTTACATGGCGTGGCAAACACTCAAAGAAAGCGGAGCACTCAGTGTTGAAAGCCAAAACGCGCCGATTTCAGCGTCGCGCGTGATTGTTGACGGCGTTCTTTTGAACCTTCTAAATCCGAAATTGACAATATTTTTCGTGGCATTTCTGCCACAATTTATTGCCGCCGATAGTTCATCGCCGCTAACAGAAATGGTGTTGCTCAGTGCAATCTTTATGGCGATGACATTTATGGTGTTTGCGCTCTATGGCACGTTTGCCGCTTTAATGCGCGATCAAGTAATTTCTCGGCCAAGTGTGATGGCATGGATGCGCAAGATATTTGCGTTGGCATTTGTCGGTTTGGCGGCAAAGCTAGCGTTGCAGGAGAAGTCTTAAGACCTTTATCCACCACCAAGTGTTTTAATCGCACCTGACATCATCTCCTCATTGGCGCGAAGCGCATTGGCGATGCTTTCAAAGGTGCGGCTGATGGTAATCATTTCACTCATTTCAGAAATTGCGTTGACGTTTGCTCCTTCCAGCGTTCCCTGCAAAATGGAGTTGCGGCGAAAATCTGTGACGGGTTCAGCAAAGCCAGAATATTCAAAGCCCGCGCTGCCTTCACGTTGCATGAGTTTTGGGTCGGGCAATTCAAACAGGCCAATCGTACCAACACGGCGCTTGTCTTGGACAATACTGCCATCATTGCCAATGATCAGCGGGCCGCCTTTGACATTTACGCTGATGGGTGCGCCGCCGGCATCTAAAACAGGGTAGCCGTCAAGTGAGCGCAACTGGCCTTCAACTGATATTTCCATCCGGCCATCGCGCGTATAAACAGTGCCGCTTTCGCGCGCTTGGGCCATAAACGCTTCACCCGAAACGGCCACATCAAGCGCATTGCCTGTCATGATACGCGCGCCTTGTTGCATGTTGAGATATTCGCCGCCCCGTGCGGCAAACACCAAATTGGTTTGCCCTGCATTCTCAACTTTGGCGGCAAAACGAATGGCCTCAGCGCGAAAGCCAATTGTGTTTGTATTTGCAACGTTATGGGCAACGGTTTCAAGCCGCCGTTCCAGAGCCATCAAACCTGAAAGCCCAATACCGATGGCATTGTTCATAGCAGCGTCCCCTTAAATTAGCGGCCTGCCCGCCAGCTTTGTAACCGGAGCAACATATCGCCATCCGGCCCAATGATGGAGCTATCTGCAAACAAAATTGCTGCAGCACTGCCAGTGCTTTGTTGCGGCTGCTCAACATCCCATAGGGCTGTAAAGCGTTCAATAAGGCGTGCCAGTTTGTCGGGCTCTTTAAGGCTTGCGAAATCTACCCGCCATTCAATCATTGCAGCTTGCTTGTCGATGTCGAGCACACCCATGGATTGCGGCAGACCTGCTGCAATTTGGATGACGCGGGCCAAGGCAGGGTCTGCAATCAAATCAAAGGTGTTTTCGGCCTTGGGTGCCTGCCGCTGAAAATAGAGCGCAAGGCGCACGCCTTCGTTTTCTTGACCCGCTTCAACTTCTAACGCCTGCCGGTTAAACTTGGTGACAGTGCCAGCCTGCGCACGGGCAAAAACGGTTGCCGTTTCGCCATAGCGGGCAAAGTTAAAGGTCTCGGCCAATTCCTTATAGCGAGGGTCGGCAAGCTTATTGGCAAATTTATCATTGCCATCTGTGCCTTCTTCCAAGACTTTGCGGATAAACGCCTTGGCATAGATCATCTCTTCAAGGCCATGCGCTTTAAGGGCATAGGTAAAAACGCGGTCGTCTTTCAAAAAAGCATCGACAGTTTTTATGTTGCTAATACGATCCAGATATTCGGCGCTTGAACGTGCATTAGATGGTTCGGCAGCAACGCGCGATAATGTGCGGTCTAAATTGGCCGTAATGGCCGCATAACTTGTAATGGTCGCCGTCATGGCGAACTCCTCAAACTAAAGAAACAACATCTCGCTTTTTGCAGGCTCAGGCTTGCGCGATGCTTGTGACTTTGCCCGGCAAGATCAGGCTTGCGCGATGCTTGTGCCTTTGCCCGGCAAGCACAGGCTTGCGCGATGCTTGTGACTTTGACCTGCAAGCTTTGCGCAAGGCGAGGCAGGCAACTCAGACCTATAAACGATGCCGGAAATGATTTCCTTGAGCTATTATAAATGACCATTATCATTGGATTTCTTGTGACCATGGGCTGCGTTCTGGGTGGCTATGCAGCCATGGGCGGCAAGCTTTATGTGCTGGTGCAGCCATGGGAATTTGTGATCATTGGCGGCGCTGCTCTTGGCACTTTCATTGTCGCTAACCCAATGGCTGTCATAAAAGACAGCGGCACAGCCATCAAGGAAGCATTTGCCAACAAGGTGCCCAAGCCTGAAGATTATATGCAAATACTTGGGCTCTTGCATTCCTTGATGCGGGAAATGCGCACCAAATCCAAAGGTGAAATGGAAGGCCATTTTGACGCGCCACAAGAGAGCGAATTGTTCAAAGCCTATCCTTTGGTTTTGGCCCGGGCGGCTTTGACCGTTTTCATTTGCGATTATTGCCGCCTGATTATCATTGGCAATGCCCGCAGCCATGAAGTTGACGCCCTTATGGAGGAGGAAATTGACACAATTTCCCATGATTCCATGAAACCCTATACGGCTTTGGTAGGGATGTCTGACGGGTTGCCGGCGCTTGGTATTGTGGCGGCCGTATTGGGGGTTATCAAAGCCATGGGCGCACTTGACCAAGCGCCTGAAGTGCTCGGCCATTTGATTGGTGCGGCTTTGGTTGGCACGTTTGCAGGTATTTTTATGTCGTATAGCATGGTGGGGCCCCTGGCCAATAAAGTGAAGTTGACGCGCGAAAAATCAAACCGGCTTTACATTATCGTTAAGCAAACCCTGATTGCTTATATGAATGGCGCTATGCCTCAGGTGGCGATTGAATATGGCCGCAAAGCGATTTCAGCAGCCTACCGGCCCGGGCTTGATGAGGTTGAACAAGTCACGCTTGGCGGTAGCGCGCAAGCGAAGGCCGCCGCATGAATACCGAAGTTTCAGCCGGATTGGATGCAGGAGAGGGTGATTATTTCAGCGCCATATTGGCGATGCAGCATGCAGCGGACCACGCCCGTGCTTTGCCTGTTGCGTTAAGCGAACTTATCGCATCCCTCCAAATGATTTTGGAAACCGAAGGCGTGCAATGGCATTGGCCCAACCCGGTTTTATTGAGTGCGGGTGATCTGACCGGGTTTGGGGCAGCTGAAAATGTCTGCGTTTTCCAACATCGTGACAGTGAGGTCGAATGGATCATAGCAGGTGATCATGCAGCAATAATTGCTTTGGCAACCACACTGCTCGGTGGAAAACCTGCTTTATCTCAACGTGCAGCGAGCCGGATTGAAAGCCAAATTGCCCAAGGCTTTTTCAAGCTGATGAAGCCCGGATTTAAGCAATTGGATAAGACACAGTCATCCGTGGTCTGGCAGGATTATGCTGGCGCAAAACTGGCCTTTGATGAGGCGTCTGCCAGTCCGTTTTTTGTCCTGATGATCAACCGCAGGTCTGACACGGCTGTAAAACCGCAAAGCAAAGCGCCCGACGATGAACAGAAAAATCATTTGCGGCGCGCGCTCGGCCAAGGGGTTTTGAACGTGGATTATGTCCTTGAAGGGGGGCAGGTTCCGCTTGCCGTTCTGCGCAACCTTGCCGCTGGCACCGTGCTGCCGCTTGAGAGTTTGGATCATTTGAACCTTGAGGCCCGCGCTAACGGCAAAGTGGTTTACAGGGGTCTGTTGAAAATGTCGGCTGACCGGATGAAATTTGTCGTTAAAAGCGTTTTGGCGGGTACCGATCATGACTGAGAGCACGTTAAATTCAAATCCTGCAAATTCAGAACCTGCACATTTAGAACCTGAAAATCAGGTGCATAAATTGGAACTGCAAGAGCAATTCACACGGCCTGAAGTGGCGGTCGTCGCAGCCCCGCGGCTTGACGCTTTTTTGTCTATTCCTGTGACGTTGGAACTGGTGTTGGCCTCATTGAAAATACCGGTGTCAAAATTGATGGACATTCAGGAAGGAAGTGAAATTGATCTGGATCACCCGGCAGGAGCAGAGGTGGCTTTGGTGGTCAATGGCAGCCGCATCGCTTTTGGGCACTTGTTTTTGATAGACCAAGCCTCGCGCCGTGTAGGCGTGCGTATTTCACGTTTGGCCAACGGTAGCAGCGACGCTTAAATCATGGCAGATACCGAGCATATTCCTGATGCAATCTTGAAAGCGACAGCTTTGCTGATCGCCATGGGCCGCCCGTTAGCGCAGCGCCTTGTGGCTAAACTTGATGAAAATGAGCTGCGCTTGATTTCACGCTCAGCCAAAACCTTGCCTCCCATGAACAGGTTGGTGATGGAGGCTTTGGTAGAGGAGTTTGCAAAGAGCTTTGTTGACCAAGTGGCCAATACCACGCCCGACGTCGAGATCGACGCCATTTTGAATGAAGGTTTAGGGGCTGATGCCGCAGGGCGAATTTCAACGCCAGTAAAGCCTATTGGACCAAAGGCGCTATGGCCAGAAATTGCCAAGGCCGAACCCGAGCGGATTGCTGAGGCATTGGGCGCTGAATCTGAAGGTGTTATTGCTGCAGCGCTTTCAAAGCTGCCGCCCCAAATTGCTTCGCAGACATTAAATGCCTTGCCGGCAAAACAAAGAGCGCCGGTAACCCGCAGCTTGCTTGGACTTGGCGAGGTTTCGAAAATGGCACTCAGCATAATTGAGGCTGAGCTATATGCCGCTCTCAATGCTGTTGACCCCAATGTGGTGCAAACACAAAACCGCAAACGTGTTGCAGCAATGCTTAATGGGCTTGGCCGCGATAATGCGCGCGACGTACTTGAAACATTGTCGATTGATGATGCTGCAAGCGCTTCTGCAATAAAGGCATTGCTGTTTGACTTTGAAGATGTGGCGCGGCTTGATCAGGTTTCGCGTGTTGCTTTGCTCGATACAATCAATCCGGAGCAGATTATTCTTGCGTTATCAGGTGCAAATTCTGGTCTGACTGAAAACATCTTGTCGGCATTAGGCGGGCGTGGCCGCCGAATGGTGGAGGCAGAATTGCAGCAAAAAACGCAAAACGCCCCTGACAAGATTTCCGCTGCACGAAGGTTAATTGCTGATGCAGCGTTAACGCTTGCGGAAAGCGGGCGGATAAAGCTTCCCCAGACCGACGGCTAATGATGGATGTCAGATGAAGAAGACGATGATAAGCCGCTAGACGCCTCAGAAAAAAGGCTAAACGAGGCGCGTGACGAGGGCAACCAACCCTTTGCACGCGAAGCTCCGGTTGTTTCGATGCTGCTGGCTCTGACCCTTGGGCTGGGCATTGTTTTTGTACCCATGAGCCTGCAAATGACTGAAGATTTGGCATTGGTTTTGGCGAAATCAGGTGAAATACGTCTCAATAATGCGGGTGATGTTTTATTGCTGGTGCGATCTGTGACCTTTCAAACGGCCATCGTTATTGCACCAATCCTGCTGCTGTTTGTAGTTGCCGGTATTTTGTCCAGCGTTTTACAAAACCCGCCCCAAGTTCTCGCCAGCCGCATCGCTTTTAAGTGGAGCCATATTTCACCGATGTCGGGTTTTACGCGGATATTTGGAAGCGCTGGCTTGGTGGAGTTTCTAAAGGCGATCAGCAAGGTAGGATTAATCGGCTTTGTGGTTGCAACGGTTCTTTATGGTGCTCGAAACCACATTGTTGCAATGTTAATTTCAAGCCCGGTTGGCAGCGCTGCCGAAATTTATGTGATCATTTTAAGCGTGGTCAAAATGGTGTTGGGCGCAGCTTTCGTGCTGTTGATTGCAGACTTGGTTTGGTCACGGCACGAATGGGCGGGCAGGCTGAAAATGACCCACCAGGACATGAAAGATGAGATGAAAGACAGCGATGGCGACCCCGCTATCAAGGCCAAACGAATGGCCATGCAACGCCAAATGATGAACCGGATGATGGCCGATGTGCCAAAGGCCACCATGATAATTACCAACCCTACCCATTTTGCAGTAGCGCTTAAATATGAAGCTGGTGGTGCTGGCGTGCCGCAAGTGTTGGCCAAAGGTCAAGACGATGTTGCCATACGTATTAAAGCGCTTGCAGCCCAGCATAATGTGCCAATGGTTGAAGATGTACCGCTGGCTCGCGCTTTGCATAAAAGCGTTGAAGTCGGGCAGTATATCCCGCGTGAGTTTTTTCAGGCCATTGCTGAGATCGTGCACATTATCGCCAACCGTAAAGGCGGTTTTAGCGCTGTTATTCACAGACAAAACAGCCGGCTGTAAGGCTGGCGCAAGCCGCTACTCCGATAAATGCCTCACATGATTTGACAGATTATATTCACGGGGAATTTCTTTGGGAACACTTTTAGAAGTGGCATCAATGCAAGCGCGCTGGCTGTCAATGCGCCAAGCAGTAACAGCTGAAAATGTCGCAAACGCTTCAACGCCCGGCTACCGTGCCCGTGATGTAATAGCATTTGATGCTGCTTTGTCGCGGCTTTCAGGCCCGGGAAACACCTCTATTCAGCGTGGGTTTGACAGCAATCCATGGGAGGTTCGACCTTCAGGAAACTCGGTGTCGCTGGAAGAAGAAATGGTGCGGTCAGGTGGCATATCACGGGCTTATGCTTTGAACACGAGCATCGTTTCGGCATTCCACCGGATGACGATGCAAGCTTTAAGGGGTTAGCAATGGATGCTCTCACAAGTTCGCTCACAATTGCAGGCTCGGGTTTACAAGCGCAATCCGCGCGGCTGAGGGTGGTGTCTGAAAATCTCGCCAATGCGCAATCAACCGGCAACACGCCGGGTGCAGATGCATTCAGACGCAAGTTGATCAGCTTTCAAAACATCACTCAAGACGGTGGTTTGAATCTTGTCGAAATTAAAAAAATCACACGCGATATGAGTGACTTTCGAATTGAGCGTGATGCGTCCCACCCCGCCGCTGATGCCAATGGCGATGTGAAGTACCCCAACGTTTCCAGCATGATTGAACTTGCCGATATGCGCGAAGCTGGCCGCAATTATGAGGCTAATTTGCAGGTCATGAAGCAAGCCCGGCAGATGATATCGATGACGCTAGATATGATGAAGGAACGCTGATGAGTATTTCCCAGATTGGTGCTTTCCTCGGAACGAGCGCCACTCACTTGCTGCAGTTTTCTAAATTGCAACTGCAACCGCCTGCGCAAGGCGCACAAACAGATTTTGCCAGCGCAGTGTCGAAGGCGGCTTTTGATACGATGAATACTATTAAAGCAGGCGAAACTATTTCAATGGATGGTCTGGCGGGCCGCGCCGGTTTGCAGGACGTGGTCGAAGGTGTG
Organism: Limoniibacter sp.; assembly: GCA_031422195.1. Classification (GTDB taxonomy): domain Bacteria; phylum Pseudomonadota; class Alphaproteobacteria; order Rhizobiales; family Rhizobiaceae; genus JALOTE01. The sequence goes on from JANOPZ010000111.1 coordinate 17,356, forward strand.
ATGGCGGCTGAGCGTAGTTTTTCAACGGCATTGGCCGTGCGCGATAAAATTGTCGGGGCCTATCTCGAACTCTCGCGGATGACCGTTTAGTGCGCGCGCTTTCTATCGCTGCAACTGGCATGGCTGCCCAGGAACTGCAGCTTGAGGTGGTGGCAAATAACATCGCCAACACAAACACAACTGGCTTTAAGCGCGCGCGCGCCGAGTTTACAGATTTGATGTATCAGGTTGAACGCGCGCGTGGTGTAACGGGCACAGGCCAAACCGGCGGCGCACCTGAAGGCGTTCATTTAGGGCTGGGCGTGCGCACCGCGGCAATTCGCCAAGTGCATATCCAAGGTGTGCTGCAAGACACCGGCAATCGGCTGGATGTTGCCCTAGACGGGCAGGGCTGGTTTCAAATCGAGGCAGCAAGCGGTGAAACACTTTATACCCGAGCAGGCGCATTCAACACCAATGCCAGTGGCGAAATTGTCACCGTTGACGGGTTGAAACTCACCGATGGTTTAACGGTGCCGCCCAACGTGACTGATCTTGCGATAGGCGAGGATGGAAGCGTTAGTGTTGCCGTGCCCGGCCAAGAGCAACGGCAAGATTTGGGCAAGATTACACTTGCCAATTTTATCAATCCGGTGGGACTGGAACCTGTCGGCAATAATCTGTTCCGGGTTTCAGAAACCTCTGGTGAACCTGTGGCGGGCGCCCCGGGCGATGCTGGTTTCGGGCGGCTCAGGCAGGGCTATCTTGAAGCTTCCAATGTGGATGCTGTCAAAGAAATTACCGAAATGATTGCCGCGCAACGTGCCTATGAAATGAACTCCAAAGTCATTCAAGCAGCCGATGAAATGGCAAGCACGGTCTCGAAAGGGATACGTTGATGCGGATGTTTGTAATAGCATTGTTGTTATTGATCAGCGGGCCATCATTGGCCGATCCATACACCGCTGTGCCTGTGCCATTGGTGACGCTCTACGTGGGTGAAACACTGGCAGCGGGCCAAATTGGCCAGCGACGTTATCGCACGGATTGGCTGGCCAGAAATAAGTTTGCCCGCAATAATTCAGAGATCGCCGGGCTTACTGTTAAGCGCACTTTGGTGAAGGGGCGTCCGATTTCATTATCCGATCTAGGGCCTGCCACCTTTGTTAGCGAAGGCGAAATGGTAACTGCGGTTTTTGCCGGTGCCGCATTGCAAATCGCAGCGCAGATGATGGCACTGGATGCCGGATCCGATGGTGCAGCCGTGCGCCTTCGCAACCCCGAAACCGGCGCTATAGTGCAAGGGCGTGTTGCCGGATTCGGCCGTGTCGTGGTTGGCCCATGAAGTTTATCACCGCACTTATGTTCGTGTTTTTAGTGCCGCATGCTTTTGCACAATCGCGGGTGAAAGACATTTCCCAAGTTCAAGGTTTGCGCGCTAATCAATTGATAGGATATGGGCTGGTGATTGGTCTTCCGGGCACCGGTGATACACTGCGCAACGCACCGTTTACCGATCAAGCGCTGAAATCGATGCTTGACCATTTGGGCGTAAATGTACGGGGCGCTGACCCGCGAATTGCCAATGTTGCCGCCGTTATTGTGACCTCTGAATTGCCGGCTTTGGCAAAAGTGGGCGCGCGGCTTGATGTCACCGTTTCCTCACTGGGCGACGCGACATCGCTACGCGGGGGCACCTTGGTGATGACAGCCATGCTTGGTGCTGACAGCCAGATTTATGCTGCAGCACAAGGGCCGCTAATTGTTTCTGGTTTTGCTGCATCCGGTCAAGCGCAAACCGTTGAAGAAGGTGTTTCAACGGTTGGGCGTGTGCCATCTGGCGCTTTGGTTGAGCGGGCGGTTCCAGGTGAACTGGCCGATTTATTAGCCTACGGCTTGGAACTGACCAATCCTGACTTTGCCACGGCAGTGTTGATTGCGGACGCCATCAATGGGTATGCATCTAAGGCTTGGGGTGTTTCTGTTGCCAGTGCCCTTGACCACCGGACAGTTGAACTCAAGCGCCCAACAAAGGTTGCACCAGCAAATTTTCTAGCGGCCGTTGGTGCGGTTTCAGTCTCTACGGATACCCCTGCTCGCGTGGTGGTGGATGAGCGTACGGGCACGGTTGTTATCGGTGAAAATGTGCGTCTTTCCAAGGTTGCAATTACCCATGGAAACTTGAACATCAGCATTTCAGAATTGCCAACAGTGGTTCAACCGAACCCGTTTTCTGATGGCACAACGCAAACGCAGCCCCTGACCGATATTAGTGTTGGCGAAGCGGGTGATGATGTTGCAATTGTAACAGGTGCTGATTTGGAAACGCTCGTGAGCGGTTTGAACCAGCTGGGCGTAAAACCCAAAGGCATTATTGCTGTGCTGCAAGCGATTAAAACCGCCGGTGCGCTGCAAGCTGAATTGGTGGTACAATGAGGCAGGTTGTTCTCGCCTTTATATGTGCCGCGCTATCATGGCCCGCGCTGGCTGATGATTTGTCGGCCAAGGTTGATATGATCGTGACGGGAGCACTTGGCCCGCAAAACGATGCAGAGCGGTATTGCCGGAACATAGCCGATTCTGCACGGGAGGCCAAATTCAAGTGGCAGGTGAAAACCATTGACGAACTTGAAGATGCGCTCGCAAAACGGACTGTTGAGTTGGAAACGAAACGGGCGGAAATCGAAGATTGGATCAAGAAGCGCGAAGCTTTTATGGATCTTGCCGAAGAAAAGCTGGTCAGCATTTATTCTAAAATGCGGGCGGATGCAGCTTCCGCGCAAATCAAAGAATTGGGACCAATCACTGCTGCCGCATTGCTGATGAAACTTCAGCCACGGATATCATCTGCCATTCTCAATGAAATGCCAGCTGCAGATGCTGCACGATTAGCCAGCCTGATGGTAGATTCCGGCGCAAAGGAAACGCCATGAAATGGAGCGCTTTTTTATTGCTCTGTGTGCTTTCAGGATGTGGAATGCGTGTTGAGAAACTTGAGGAGCCAGCGGCCCTTTTGCCGGTTGGCGCAGGGGTTCAAGACCCGCTTCTGCTGCAAAGTATCAATGCTTCACCGGTGTTTCCAGCAACGCCTGCACGCAGCCTTTGGAATGACCGGAGCGCGCAAATGTTTCGTGACCGGCGGGCATCAGGCCCGGGGGACATTGTGACAATTCTCATTGATGTTGATGATCGGGCGGCATTGTCATCACTTTCCAACCGGTCGCGTAATGGGAGCGCAACATTGGGTATGGATGCCTCTGTCGATTCTTTTGGCGCGTCTGGAGAGGGCAACTTGGCCCTCAATGCTTCAGGCCAAACCAAGGCCAGTGGCGAAGGCAATGTACGCCGTTCTGAGCGAATTCAACTGTCCGTGGCTGCTCTGGTGACCGGCGTTTTGCCGAACGGAAACTTGTTAATCAGCGGCCTCCAAGAGATTCGTGTTACCAATGAAAAACGGTCTTTGGGTGTGCAAGGCATTATCCGGCCTAAAGATATCTCACCGGAAAACACAGTGCGATATGATCAATTAGCCGAAGCCCGCGTTTCATACGGCGGCGGTGGGCGTGTGGCCGATATGCAGAAACCGGCTTTGATCCACGAAATCTACGATAAGATCTCGCCGTTTTAGGAACCCAAAATGGCTGGAAAACAGACTCAAATTAAAAGTGATGAAAAACCCAAAAGCGGGCTCGTTGGCTTTATCGCCGTGGTCCTCGTTCTTGCCGGTGTTGCCGCAGCGGGAGGTTACAGCCTCGTGAACCATGCCATGCAAGTGACGGCAGCCAAAGCCAAACTTGACACTGAGTCAGCCAAAAAACAAATCGCAACGGCGTATACCGGCACAATGCTAACGGAGCCTTTGTCTGCAATCATTACAAATCTGGCAACGCCTAACAGCTGGGTACGAATGGAAGCTTCGCTGGTTTATGATGGCGCAAGCGGCAAACTGCCTGCCGCTTTGCCCCTTGAGATAACCGAAGATATATTGGCGCTGATGCGCACTTTAAAGTTGAGTCAGGTCGCGGGGCCAAGCGGGTTTTTGCACCTGAAGGGCGACATCGTGGAACGCGCACTTCAACGTTCAGAAGGCCGTGTCAGCGATGTGCTGATTTTATCACTGGTGTTTGAATGAGACTGCTTTTTGTTACCGCAGTTCTGCTTTTGGCGTCGTTGCCTGCCATTGCGCAATCTGATCCTGCGACATTGTTGAATGCACTCAATGAAGCAGACGGCCAAACTGCTGGCCGTATTATTCAACTGGCCGGGCTGCTCACTGTGTTGTCTTTGGCACCCGGAATTTTAGTGACAATGACCAGTTTCACGCGGCTTGTGATTGCGCTTTCGTTTTTGCGCTCAGGCCTTGGCCTGCCGACAACCCCGTCTAACCTGATTGTTATCTCGCTGGCCTTGTTTTTGACCGCTTTTATTATGGGACCTACTTTTGAGAAAAGCTATCAGGAAGGAGTACAACCTCTAATTGAAAATAAGATAGATGAGCAACAAGCGCTGCCCCTGATTGCTGAACCGTTTCGCGCGTTTATGACGGCTAATGTTCGTCCGGTTGATGTGAAGCTTTTTGAGGATTTATCGCAAAAACCACTTGCCGTGGAGGAAGTATTGCCGTTTCGCATTTTGGTACCGGCATTTCTTGTGTCCGAATTACGGCGTGGCTTTGAAATCGGATTTCTGATTTTGTTGCCTTTTTTGGTGATAGATATTGTGGTTGCAACGCTCACAATGTCGATGGGCATGATGATGTTGCCGCCAACGGTTCTATCTTTGCCATTCAAGGTTCTGTTTTTTGTGCTCATAGATGGATGGAGCCTGATGGTGGGCTCGTTAGTGCGATCTTTTTCTTAGGCATTCATTTGTTCTTAAGATATGCAATCTAGGGTAGTTTTATCGATGACTGAGGCGACGCGCCTCGCAAGCATGATGCTGATCACTCGAGCCGGTTTTGACCCGGCCTGTTTCAAATAGTTTCCTTTGGAGCGTGAGTAAGATGAACAGCATTATGACCAACGCATCGGCCATGACGGCACTGCAGACTTTGAATCAAACCAACAAAGCACTTGAAACAACCCAAGCCCGTATTTCCACTGGGTACTCCGTTTCATCGGCTTCAGATAATGCGGCCTATTGGTCAATTGCAACAACAATGCGGTCTGACAACAAGTCACTGTCTTCTGTTCAAGACGCTTTGGGTCTTGGTGCCGCAAAAGCAGATATTGCCCAAACAGCTATTGAATCATCGATCGACGTGGTTTCTGAAATGAAAGCCAAACTCGTTGCCGCCCGTGAGCCTGGCGTCGACCGCACTAAGATTCAAGGTGAAATCACCGCCCTTCAAAACCAATTGAAATCAACGGCCAACGCAGCCTCGTTTTCTGGTGAAAACTGGGTTTCTGTGAAGTCTGATGCTGCCGGATTTAATGCGACCAAATCGATTGTTGCCTCATTCACCGGCGGCGCCACAGTTTCAATCGGCACGATTGATGTCGACGTCACGAAGACCAAGCTCTTTGATGCGACAGCGGTTGTTGCCGATAAGGGTATTCTTGATAAAGACCGTACGGTTGGTACAGCTGGACCGCAGCAATTTGTGGGTTCCATTGCTACCCTCGATATTTCTACATTGACCAACTCTACAGATGATCTGAAGAAACTCGAGAACATGATTACGGCGACCAATTCCGGTATTTCTGACATGACCGATGGTGCTTCTGTATTGGGTTCTGCCAACAAACGCATCGACATGCAAAAAGACTTTGTTACAAATTTGATGAGTGCCATTGATCGCGGTATTGGCCAGTTGGTTGATGCTGATATGACAAAAGAATCCTCGCGCCTTAAAGCTCTGCAAACCCAACAGCAGCTTGGCATTCAGTCTTTGTCGATCGCCAATTCATCGTCACAAAACGTGTTGTCATTGTTCCGGTAAAACCCTGACATGATTACATGAAAGAAAGGCCGTGCTGCCCCGCACGGCCTTTTTGTGTTGATCTCAGGAGGTCTGTTTCAAGGGGTAAGCCACGTTCAAGCCTCACTGCCTAGCAGTTGAATGATGGAACAACCTAAGCGTATCCCGTTATGAATTATAATCTGCTGCTTGCAAATCTTAGCCGCAACATAGCCGGATTAGGCGTTCGGCGATTGATCTTTTTTGCACTTTCTGCATTCACTTTGGTCGGCGTTGTTTTGACAGCCGCTCACTATGCCAGCCGCCCTGAATTTACGACACTATATGCAAATCTGGACCGGCAAGATGTTACTGCAATGGGTGACGCTTTGGCGCGTGATGGCATAAATTTTGATGTTTCATCGGACGGCACTACTGTAATGGTTCCACCAAAAGACGTAGCACGGGCGCGTACGATGCTGGCTGAAAAGGGCCTGCCGCGCTCGATGAATGCCGGCTATGAATTGTTTGATAATATTGGTTCGCTTGGCCTAACCTCATTTATGCAAGAGGTGACGCTGGTGCGGGCGCTTGAAGGCGAGATAAGCCGGACAATTCAAACCATACGTGGTGTGAGCGCTGCCAGGGTGCATTTGATGTTACCGGATCACCGCGGGCTTTCGCGTGAAAAAGAAAAGCCGACAGCGTCTGTGGTTATCCGAACCGAAGGTCTAACGCCAACTGAGACCGCGCGTTCCATTCGCCATTTGGTGGCTGCGGCGGTTCCAGGCTTAACTGTGGACGCGGTGACTGTGATGGACACCGAGGGCACTTTGCTTGCCGGGGAAGGTGAAGGCAGTGCGCCCAGTGCCAATGCTCTTTTCGGTCTTGAGCGGACAGTGTCTACAACCATTGAGCAAAATATTCGGCGGGCTTTGCAGCCTTTGGTGGGCGTCGACAATTTTCGCATTTCGGTTGCTGCGCGGCTAAACAGCGACCGCCGCGAAATTAGCGAAACTGTGTTTGATCCCGATGGGCGTGTTGAGCGTTCAACCAAAGTGACGAAGGCAACAGAGGCATCGAAAAACAGCGATACCTCCACACCATCCACGGTCACAGAAGAATTGCCTGAAGATCAGGTCAATGCCAATGGTTCTACAGGTAATTCAGAAAACACGGAACGGCGCGAAGAGGTGACGGATTATGCCGTCTCTTCCCGCACCACCGCAACCATTAGTGATGGCTATAAGATTGAAGGCCTGTCGATTGCGGTGGTGATTAATACAGCATCTATTGGCGAAGCAGCCAATGACCCGGCTTTATTGGCAGCACGCCTCGAGGAGTTGCGCGGATTGATCACCACTGCTTCTGGCGTTGACACAACGCGCGGTGACCAACTGGCCCTAACCGCATTGGCATTTGCCGCCCAACCAGATGCAATATCGCAAGAGCAAGGTTTTAATGCAGGAAGCTTTTTAACTGCCAATACTGGCACAATCATCCGGTCTGCTGCCTTCATTGCCGTCGCGTTAATGGTGTTGCTCATGGGCATTCGTCCCGCTATGCGCGCGATGAGCGCGCCGGCAGAAGCGGCTCTCGCCAGCACAGCGGGTTCTGCTCAATTATCTGGGCCAGCGTCAACGAGCGATGATCCTGCCGCCGATATTGCCGCGAAGCTTGATATCACATCGCGCAAGCGCCTCGAACGCATCATCGAGCTTGATGAAGAAAAAGCAGTGGCCGTGCTGAAACAATGGCTGCGCAGCGCATGAGCGAAGGACCCAGCGGATCGCGCCCCGAAAATGCGCACCCTGAAATAATCATTATCAAGCGCAAAAAAGTGAGCCATGACGGCCATCATGGTGGCGCATGGAAAATCGCTTACGCCGACTTTGTTACCGCGATGATGGCATTCTTTTTGGTCATGTGGCTGATCAATGCCTCCAATGAAGAAACGAAAGCAGCGGTTGCCAGTTACTTTAATCCGGTTCAGCTGATGGACACAACGTCAAACCCAAAAGGCATCAAGAACGCGCAATACGGAGCGAGCAGCAAGGACGTGCCTAATGACACGCCAAAGGCGCGCTCAGATGCACGCCCGGCCGAGGGCGAAAATAAAGCTCCAACTGAAATGGATGAGAGTATTTTCCGTGATCCCTATGCCGTTTTAACCGAGATTGCCGGTGGTGCGGGCAGCGCCGATGGTGGTGATGTTTCGACCGAAACGATCAATAATGATAGTATGCCCCGGCCGGGCATAATGGGGGGTGATGCTTACCGTGACCCGTTTGAACCAGAATTTTGGGCAACCCCTCAAGTAGCGCTGGAAGCTGCAAAGCCATTGGTTGCAACGCCCCAAGCGCAGCCCTTGCCGGAACCGTTAGAGCAAACAAAGCCAAAATCTCTAGAAGCAGAACCCGTTGAAATAAAAACCCCTGAGCAGATGATTGCCAACGAGATTGATGAAGGACTTGGCAAAGAGGGCAAAGGTGGAATTTCCCCGCAGGTCAGTGTTGTGGCGGGCAATGGCGAGGTCACTGTTAATTTAACTGATGGCGCGAACTATTCGATGTTTGAAATCGGGTCGGCCCGGCCAAAAAAAGAAGTGATTGAGCTGGTTGCGCGGATTGCCGCAATTTTGAACAGCAAGCCGGGAATGATAGAAATTGCCGGACATACTGATGCAAGGCCGTTCAAATCTGATGCTTACGATAATTGGCGGTTGTCGAGCGCGCGGGCTCAAATGGCCTATTACATGTTGGTACGTGCCGGCGTTGCACCAGAACGGTTTAGCGCCATCATTGGCCATGCCAGTTCCAAACCTAGCCTTGTTGAAAACCCGTTAGCACCTGAAAACCGGCGCATTGAAATTAAACTTTTAACACCGCTCGATCAGACCAAGGCAGTAACGCTGTGATTAAAACAAAGTTGGTCTTGGTTGGCGTTGTCTTGGTCGGTATGGTCTTGGTCGCTATTGTTTCGGTGGTTTGCCCGCTGTCGGCAACTGCAGCTGAGACAGCCGGTGTCAACACACAAGAGCCACTGTCCCATGCGGCTGTGGAACTAAAGGTTGAAACAATCGACGGTCTTGGGAGGCAATTACGCGCGTTACAACTGGTTCAAGACCGGATGGTGACGGGCAATACAAAAGCTGTGGACGCACAGCGTGCGCTGCTTGAACGGTTGATGGCAGACCTCGAAACACGAAATGGTTTGGCTGCACTTGACGACAAAGATGCAGAACTTTTTCTGCCGATGGCCCTGTTAAATGGCGCTGATCCCGAACGTATCCGCTCTGTTTTAGGCCAAAGTGGATTAACCTCAAAAAACGCATTCTTAATCGGGGCGATAGCCTATGCGGAAGGCCGGGTGGCCGATGCATTATTGGCTTTTGCAGATGTCGATGCGGCAGCGTTACCCCCAATTGCAAGGGCACAATACCATCTCACCTACGGCGTGATGCTGGCAAAAACTCAACCCGACCAAGCCATGAAGAATTTTGCTAAAGCCCGTCTAGAAGCCCCCGGAACACTTATTGAAGAGGCCGCGCTGCGCCGGGAAGCCTTGCTGAATATTTCGAAACCGGAGGTGTTTATCAAATTGGTCCGGTCCTATTTGCACCGGTTTGCGGCTTCACCATTCGCGTCAGCATTTATCAGCCAATTTGCATTTTCAATTGCGGATTTGCGTAACGATATTCAAAATTCGATCATGAGCCAGCTCGACCAACTGCTTGCACCCGCGCGATCTGAGGATCGGCAAAATTTCTACTCAATCCTCGCCCGTTCAAGTCTGATTGGTGGTAATTCCGTCCTAACAGATTTTGCGACGCTCCGGGCTGTGCATGCTGTAAAAGATCCATCGCAATTGCTGTCGGCGCGGCTCTATAGGGCTGCTTTTGAAATTGCCGGAGATAATTATGTTTCAGCGGCAGACGAACTTCATAGTTTGATGCGCGTGCCGCTTCAGGCCTCTGACCGTGAGATTTTAAGTGCCGCTATCAGCGTTGCAGAAGAACTGCGCCGTTGGCCATTTGAACAACGTGAAATTGGCTCAAGCGCCGCCTTACCGACGCGGCCATACCCCGATGTTAATGTTGCAAAAAATGAGCCCTCAACTGGCATTTTAGAGGCACAAAAACTGCTTGGCGAAACCGAAAACCTTGCAAGGCCGGTGCAATGATCGGTAAGGACCCCAGCAGCAAAGCCGTCGGTGTTGGCATTTTGCTGTCTCAACAAACGCGAGGAAAAGGGCAAATTCCTGAGGCGGACGGTGCGGGCTATTTTAGAGAATTGACCCAGGCAGCAACCAACAAAGATCTTAAAACAGCCAAAGTAATTATCGATGAAAACGAAATGATGGTTTCCGATGACCAGATTGAAAATAGCATTCCCGACGCTCTGCAAACCGGTTTATCATCGTTTCCAAACCCAGCCTCCTTCAATCTGCCCGTTATCAGCCAGATTGTTGAAGCGCGTTTTCATACAGGGCATTTGACCAATACAATCGGGACAGAACCGCTGGGGCAAAGCCATCTGGGGCTGGGTCGCACCAAGGCTGTTGCTTTGCCTCAGCTCTTTGTTTTTGGAGAAGGCAATTCCAACGGTAAGGTAGGA
>JANOPZ010000112.1:0-3635 GCA_031422195.1 Limoniibacter sp.
CGCGAATATCACGGCAAACTTAAACTGGAAGACAGCGACCTTGGTGGTTTAAGGGTAGTGGTTGCCCTGCCGCTTGCAGCCCAGTAATGCTGCTAGGAATGAAGTTAATCCAGAAGTTGGCTGTGCGCAAAGCAATTCAATTCACAGTGATGGTAACACCACTACTAGCCCTGTCCGGTTGCCTTTCAACGGGACTGGCGCCTCAAACAGTTTTGCCCATTTCGCCATCGGTTGCGTTGACAGCTGTTCAGTTGCTTGAGCCACTTAAGGGCGGTTTGATCGGCGGTAAACTTGGTGAAAGACTGACATCGTCTGAAAGACAGCGTGGGCTCGTTGCAGAGTATCAAGCCCTTGAAACATCTTTCGGACAAGCGCCGGTAAGCTGGATCGATGCAAAAACCGGGAACGCCGGCGAAGTTGTGGCAGGTGCACCTTACCGCGTTGGACAGCAGGATTGCAGATCCTTTACGCACAATCTTATACAAACAAACATTGCGCAAAGCGCCTCCGGTTCAGCTTGCCGCCAAGCCAATGGATCTTGGTTGCTGCTGCAATAAGCAAACATTACTAAAGTTTCATGTTCCGGACAGTGTTTGGTAACATACGAGTACCTATCTCCTGTGCAAGGCGGAAATAGCGCCACTAAAGTGAAACAGGAGACCCGCGCATGATGAAAGCAGTTTTGAAAAAGGCCCCCAGCTTAGGCGGTGGAATTTCCGCTTTGGCAATTATCATGGGGGGCACAATGTTAGTCCCTTCATTTACGCCAGCATTTGCCGACGCAGTCCGCGTTGAAGGGCAGCAGACTGTTGGATTTGCTGATGTGGTTGAAAAGGTTCAACCGGCAGTTGTCAGTGTGCGCGTTAAAGCTCGTGTTGAAAGTGTGGCCCTTAGCGATGGTCAAAACAATGAACGGCCGGAACTCAATATTCCAGGTTTTGATGATCTGCCGAATGATCACCCCATGCGCCGTTTTTTCCGTGAATTTGGTGGTCAAGGAAATGGCAATAATAATCCGGACGAAAACCGCCGGGCCGACGGCAATCGCGGTGAAGGCAATGGCGGTGAAGGCAAAAATCCCGAAAGCCGCACCCGTCCAACATCGCAGGGCTCGGGCTTTTTTATCTCAGATGACGGCTACATTGTTACCAATAATCATGTTGTAGAAGGCGGAGCTTCGTTCACAGTGGTGTTGGATGACGGCAAAGAAATCGAAGCGAAATTGGTTGGTGCCGACGCTAAAACCGATTTGGCTTTGCTAAAGGTCGAATCCGCTGCAAAGTTTACCTATGTTGAGTTCGCGGAAGAAAAAGCCGTTCGCGTTGGCGACTGGGTGGTTGCGATTGGCAATCCTTTTGGTCTTGGTGGAACAGTAACTGCAGGTATTGTATCTGGCCTTGGGCGCGATATCGGGGCTGGTCCGTACAGTGATTTTATTCAAATTGATGCTGCTGTGAACCGCGGCAACTCTGGCGGGCCCACCTTTAATTTGAGCGGCCAAGTGGTTGGCGTAAACACTGCCATTTTTTCGCCATCCGGTGGCAACGTCGGTATTGCGTTTGCGATTCCAGCTTCGACGGCCAAAGAGGTGATCGCTGATTTACGCGCCAGCGGCAACGTCACCCGTGGCTATATTGGCGTAAGAATTCAACCGCTAACCAAAGAACTGGCTGACTCTCTTGCTCTTGAAAGTGCCGATGGCGCATTGGTCGCCAATGTCTTGCCGGATGGCCCCGCTGCTAAAGCAGGTATTGAGTCTGGTGATGTGATTGTTTCCATCGATGGTCAGAAGATTGATGGTCCGCGTCAGTTGACGCGACGCATCGGTGCAATTGCCCCTGGTGAAACCGCTAGTTTGAATGTCATACGCGATGGGAAGCCAGTAACGCTAAGCCTCAAACTTGCCAAGCTCGAAAACGAAGTTACGGCGGCAAAAGAACCGGCTGAAAAAACGCCAGAAGCCATTAAGCCAACTTCAATTGAAATTTTTGGAATTGAAGTCATGCCAAATGACAAAGGTGATGGTCTTGTGATTGCCTCGGTTAACCCTGATAGCTTGGCAGCTGACCGCGGTTTGCGTGCGGGCGACATTATTCTTGAAGTTAATGGTACTGTCATAAACGCCGCTTCCGATGTTGATAAAGCCATGGCAGATGCAAAATCGGAAGCACGCAGTAATGTGCTATTGCGGGTGACACGCGATGCAAATGCCCGCTTCTTGGCGTTACCTGTTGAAAAAGGTTGATTGAAACTCAAACCCTTTGGGAGCAGTCTCTATCGGCGGTTGGCTATTTGCCTTCCGCCGTAATCTTCTTAAACACGGGACTTTGATTGCATGAAATTGCTTGTCATTGAAGATGATCGTGAGGCGGCATCCTTTATCGAAAAGGGCTTTGTTGAGGCTGGGCATACTGTGCACTTATGCGCCGACGGCGAGACAGGTTATATCCTAGGGGAGGCCGGGAACTATGATGTTATGATCATCGATAGGATGCTGCCCAGACGCGATGGACTATCCATAATCTCTGCTTTACGTGCCAAGGGTGTCCAAACACCTGCGCTTATTTTATCAGCACTAGGACAAGTTGAAGATAGAATTACCGGCCTAAAGGCGGGCAGCGATGATTATCTCACCAAGCCTTATTCATTTGCAGAACTTTTGGCGCGGGTTGAAGTGCTTAGCCGGAGGCGCGGGAACCCTGGCCCCAAAACTATTTATGAAACGGGCGGGTTGAAACTGGACCGTTTGGCAAATTCTGTTTCGCGCGATCAGCGAGAAATAACGTTGCAACCGCGCGAGTTTCGCTTGTTGGAATATCTGATGGAACGATCCGGCCAAGTTGTAACTCGAACGATGTTGTTGGAAGGCGTTTGGGACTTACATTTCGATCCGCAAACCAACATTATCGACGTCCATATTTCGCGGCTCAGGTCAAAAATTGAAACAGGATTTCCTAGCCCCATCTTACATACCATACGTGGCCGCGGCTATATGATCAGAGCTTAGATGGCAACGCGATTACGAACGGCTCTCAAATCCACCGCAGTTCGTTTGTCGCTGCTGTTTCTGCTGTTATTATTTGCAACCTCATTGGGCCTTGTTTTATACATTACCTCGCTGTCAAAACAGACCGTAGAAACCCAAGCTAAAACCGCAATTGAACAACAACTCAACAGCTTGGAAGATGCTTACGAGCGGGCTGGAATTCCGGGATTGATCGGTTTTGTTGAACGCCAATCCCGCCAGCCAGGCGCAAATCTATATTTAATTGCCGATCAGTCAGGCCGGGTTCTGACCGGTAACGTGTCTGACGTTGAGCCAGGGGTACTGGATCGATCTGGCTGGGTAACCAAATCGTTCTATTACAGCAGATTTGATGACGATAGTGCTGGATCATATAAAGCTATGGCCGAAGTCCTGCGTTTGCCAAACGGTTTAACGTTGTTGGTTGGCCGCGATTTGGCTGACTACCAGCGATTTGGTGAAGTTGTGAACCGAGCCCTGATCTTAGCGCTCGGATTCATGATGTTGGGTGGGCTGCTAATTTGGCTTCTCTTAGGCAGACAAGCCTTAAAGCGCATAAACGGCATCTCAAACGAAAGTCACCGAATAATTGACGGCGACCTGTCAAGGC
>JANOPZ010000113.1:0-5286 GCA_031422195.1 Limoniibacter sp.
GAATCGATTTTTACGATTTCGACATAAATGCGATTGGGGCGGTCTTCATCCAATTGTCTGACGATCTCACCGGTTTTGGGAACCCAATTTGCGGCGGCTTCCGCTTTGGCAGCTTTGGCACTCAATTCGGCCTGCCTTATAATCAGTGCTGCTTGCTCCTCCCCCTGTTTGGCCCGCGATTTGTCATCTTCATTTTGTGCAGCAATGATTTCCGCACTCATAAACCGCCCAAAGCCTGATGCGGTTTTTGCGCCAAAACCCATCCATTGCAATGCGGCTTCCAAGAGAATGTAGCCTTCTTGCAAATCCTCAACCTTGCCATGGCGGGTGAGCCCGAGGGCAAATTGAAATGTTTGGCCTTCATCGACGGCCAAAAACGGAAACGGAATCGGATTGTGCCAATCACTGGGCGAAAGGCCGGGGTGTTTGGCTTGATCACCGCCACTCAGCCGCCAACCGCCGTCATGCGGGGTAAGGATTTCTGCCACCAATTTGACTGGCGCTGTAGGCAGCGCGTCAAACACGATGAGGCGGCCCATTATTGGTTCTCGCAACTGAGGCGAAACACCGCGATTTGCTTCATCTCTGCTTTTAGTTGGATAATTGCCAAACAAAGAAACGATACGTTCAAACCTTTTATGAGCGTTTGGTTCGCCGCCATCGCCAAGCGCCTGCCAATGATCGGCAAACGCCCGCATCATGCCTTTGAGGCCGGACGCCGGCAAAAACGGCACGCCAAGCGTATGGTGCCAGACAAAACCATTTTTGGTGGCATGGTCATATCCAAGGCCGGTGACGAAGCGGCTGACGGTTTTGAGTTTGAGCGGAGGGAGCGGGCTGCCGGCCGATTGCGCCATTGCAAGTGCGGCAAGTCTTGTTGCGGCATGGTTAAGCTCAACAGGATTGCCAACGGTTTGGCTTGAGAAGTTTTCAATCCATATTTGCTTGCCGCTGCGCTTGTTGCCGGTGGTTTCGTCCTGCAATTTGTAGTCGTCGTTTTCTTGCATTTCCCAGCCGTCAACAAACTTATTGAAACGCAAACCTTGGTTGCCTGAAGTTGCAACCGCGCGGAGTGTGCCATCCAAGCGGTTAGGAAGTGGCAGCATTTCCAGCGCCTTTCGCAGTTTCCACGGGTTCTGTTTCCTTTGCCGGCAACAACGCCTCGGCGAAGGTTTTGAGCCATTTCAAATAGGCCATGAGCTCGCGTTGCGCGCGCAGCATGTCAGCTTCGTTTTGCTCAGTCAGTTTGCTCAAAAACTGCTGGCCTGGTGTTATTGCTTGGTCTGCTTGCGTGGCATCCCTTTTATAAGGTGAAGAACCCCATCCGTGCCCTAACCATTGCAAAATATGAGCCAAAGCAGCTTGATGGGCAGCACCCTTGGTGCCGCTGGATTGCGCCATTTGCAACGCGATAAACTGGCCAAGCCCATTTAGGCGCAATGTCAAAGGCATACCACGCACATATGAGCGGTAGTCTGAGCGCCAGCTTTCGCCTGTCACGGTTTGAACCTGAGCCAAAGCATGTTTGGCGCGGAGTTGATCAAGCGTCAGTTGCGGGCGGGATTGTGGCGGATTGTTAGGCATTACCGTTCCTCCGCTACTACCGGCCGCACCGAAAACCAGCCCTGGCCGATGGTTTCATTGCCGCCCATCTGCACATAGGTTTTGTTGTTAATTGCGCCTGTCAATTGTGCTGTTGCACCGGCTGAACGTTCGCTCAAAACCATCCACATCACAGTATCTGGAGCCAATGTCTCCTCGGCCCAAAGCGCACCGGGTTTGACGATTTTATTTTCATCAAGCGCATTGCGCATCGCAACCGGCAGGCCAAACTCGGCAAACCATTTGAAATCGCCGTCGCTGAGAATGACCAGTTTACTGTCAAAATCAGCGGGTACACCATCACCCATCAGGGCCTTGAGCAGTTTTGAAATACCGGCATCAATCGTGCCGGCTTGGGTGAACTCACGCTCTTCCAACCCAAGTGGTGCACCGGCGGCAGCCTGCCCCAAATATGTTTCATTTAAAACCGATGGAATTACCTGTGTTTGCGGCATTCCCGCCCGGTCCATATCACGCAGCAGCCGGTTGATGATCAGCGGGCAGGTCGCCAGTTTAAAGCTGTCTGTGGTGCAGCGCATCGGAAGCAAGGCAAGCCTTGCCTCGCCGAACAGCACTGTTCCAGCACCGGCGTCATTTCCCGTATCATCGCCGCTGGCCGCGCCGAAAAGCGTTTTAATTTCGGGCTTTAATGCAGGTTTTTCTTCTGCCCAAACGCGAAAAGCGCCTTTCACACCGGAACCCGGAATATGGGGAAATCGCGTTGTATGTTCGCGCGCCACCGGCAAATCCAATGCCTCAGCGGCTTGCCCGATGCCAACGTGGATTGGCGTTTCTGCCAAAAGGCCCAGCAAAACAGTTTTGGTCATTTTGAATTTTCTCCTTGCGCTGGCCAAGCTGCCGCAAGGCAGTGCCCGAAACCCCATTTATTTGCTGAGCCGACGAGCAATGGCTCATTGCCGTTTGGCAGTTCAGTTTTGTCGCATTCCATAAAAAATACTGCGCCCGCAGGCACAATTTGGCACATCGGCAATGGCCTTTGATTTTGCGAATCCCAGCCCCCGAGCCACACCGGTTTTGCCATACAGACAGAAACCAGCCTGCCCGGCAAACCGGGGATTTGACCGCCCGCAACAGGCGCTGCCCTGAGATAAACCGGTGCAATTGCAATGGCGGCATAGGTGTTGCCGGACAGTTGTGCGGTTGGAAGCGGTGGCGCATCTGCAAGATCAAAGATGGCCGTGCGGTGTTCGCCGCCAAAACGCTGCGTGAATGCTGAAAGGCTTTCGGGCAAACCCGAAACTGGCTGGAGCATGCTTACGACGTCATAAAGGCGCACAAATCCCGCACTATAAAGCGCGCTGTCTTCAACAATGCGCGTTGCAGAGTTGAGTGCGATGCCGGCACGGGTTTCGAAGGCAAAAATACTGACGGCGGGCACGATATGCTCCGGGAGAGGGGGCTTGCCTTGCAATATGAGTTCAATGCCCTGCCTTGTAACAAAATCACCCTCGATGGTTTTTAAACCGGCACCCGTGCCTGCTGCTAAACGGACATTATCGCCCAAGTCGCTGACAAATTGCGGTGCCGCAGGGGAGAGTAATTTGCAGGTTTTCGCATGATCAATCACCACATGTAGCGGTGCTGGAAACAGTTCATCACTTGCGCCGCAACTGTTTTTTTGGAGCAGACGCAATGCCCCAAATGAAACTGTGCCGAGATCAGAAGGCGCCTGCCAATCCACGCCATCGCCGAGCAATTGCTTGGGCCAAGAGATTGGAAAACCGTTTTGCTCAGCTATAGCCAATCTTATTGCGCCAACCACAGTTGGCGGCGGTGGCGGAAACAGGCTTTGGGCGGTTGCGCCGCCCGGATCATCTTGATTGAAAGGCCGTCCGTCGCGGAACATCAAGAGATCGGTAGGTGTGATTTTGAGGGCGTTAATCATTTTTTGGCCCATTTTCGGTTTTAAGTGACCGCCGCTGCTCAGCAGCTAAAAACCGCACGACCAAACCGCCATCAAATGCAATGCCGAGTTGATGCCGGATGTCCCCGTTTTTATCCCGGCAATTTGGGCGCAGAATTTTTAAAGCATCGCCAGTTGTCATTTCCAACGCGGCTTCATCAAAGGTTTTACTGCCAAACTGCCGTTTGAGATCAGCCTTGATCAATGCGGTTAAAAGCGAAGGATCACCAAGCATATCTGCTTCAAACGATTTTGCAGCGTCACTTTCAACCGCTTCTGCGGTGGCAATGCGAGGCGCAAACAGATCAAGATAATGGTCACGAAGTCCGTGAAAAAAACCACCGGAAACTGTGGCGTCTGCTTTATTTTTGCTGAAGCCATCGCGGGCCAGTCTTTCAAGCGTTTTTGGCCCGCCATTGTCTGAAGTGTCAAAGACATCAACCCATTCTGCCGCCACACCGCCGGGTTTCATAATACAAAGCGCCAATGAATTCCGGCCATTCTTGTCTTTAGCAATTTTATCCAAAGTATTGCCAGCTTGGCGGAGCACCTGTGTCAATGGTGAGTTGAAGCGGCTGTAAACAATGGCGCCTGAAAGGGTGAATTCCTTGAGTTCCTGCTCACTTGCACCGGCTTGCCTGAAAGCTGCGGTATAGTCATCGCGGATGGCGCATGCCGCCGCAATGGCTGTGTCAACCGGCAGCATGGCCAGCACATCATCGCCGCCGGCATAGACCAGCGCACCCATGAGCGGATTGCCGTTAGCCGGATCAAACAATGCTTGTACTTTTTGAGTAAACAGCGCCAAACCCTCTTTGACCAGCTGGGAGTGTTCACCGAGGAGGCGGCCGATGTTATCTCCATCCATTTGTAGCACAGCATAAAACGCGCTTGGTTTTTTCGGCAGGCCGGCTTTTTCCAATCCGTCGGCCAAACCAGCCAGACCACCGGTCAGTTCTTTTAGGGCTGCTTTCGCAACATTTGTTTTTGTATCCTCTGCACGTTCTTTAACAAATGCGATCGCGCCGCTTTCGTGCAGCAATTGCCCGTCCATTTTAAAGAAGGGTTCGGAAGGCAATCCGTAAAGTTTTGTATCAGTTTCACCCAGCGCGCCGGAATATTTGTTATTGACCAAGGTGGCATAAGTTGCAGCGGCTGATTTTGCCGCTGGATTGTCGGCGATACTTCTCAGCCAAGGCAATGCTGCGACATAGGAAGTTGATGGCCAATGCCGGATATTGAGTTTTGTGCCGCCGGGCTTCCATGAAATCAATCCGGGCAGGCCACCTCGGAATTGAAGAGTTTTCATCGGACTATTTCGACTCGGAACTGCCCCACTGCCAGACAGTCAACTTCTTCAAGCTACGAATGCACACGTCCGAGTCGCAGACAGCCAAGTGAGCCCATGCCGATTCCGCGGAGACCTCTCGTTCATCGAGGACCGTAAACTCCTTCGGATTTGCTTCAATCAATCGCAGCATCCCCGTCTCATCGAGAGCCAAGATCTTGTCCCCATTGGCGACAAGGCTCCAGTATTTTCCGTAGGGCTTAGTCGTCCAGCGTTCCTCACCGGTCTTCAGATCGATGCAGGCGAATCGTTGATTCTTCAAATGCATGTAGGCATGTCCATCCACGACAACCGGGGTGGACATGTACCCTTGCTGCTTGGTCTGCCAGGTCTCTTTGGCTGCCCAGCTGCTCGCGTCTTTGCTCAATGAGAACATGTGTGATTGTCCTCCGTAGGCCGACGTAAAGATCTG
>JANOPZ010000114.1:0-2423 GCA_031422195.1 Limoniibacter sp.
CTGGTTTTAGCCAGCTTAAACCGCTTTCAACAGTTCCACTTGGCCGATATTCCGCACCAAAATCGCCCTCATAGCCTAGCACGCGAAGCAAGCCGATTAATGAGCCCGCCAGTTCCGGCTCATCGCGGTTTGGCCAGCCTGAAATCTGGATATGGCCAATGAACGGCAAAAACTCTTGCGCCACTTCCAGCACATTATAACCAAGTGCGCGCACATGAAAAAAATCAAACATCATTTTCACGCGCGGATTGTTCACAGTGTCAGCGATATCGCGCGCTTGAAACAGGGAGAACAAAAAATAGCCGGGATTTGCCGACCGGCTGATCGGTTCTATCAAAATCGTACCGTCAAAGTTATTTGAGGCATAAATAAGCGACGACACATAAGCATCCCGCGCTTCTGCACCATCAACTTTGCCTGCAACCATGTGAATGGCTTTAACGTTGATCGCATTGGCAACGCGGATGGCATCATTAATATCTGCCCGGGCATTTGCCGCTTGGCCCGGAATGGCCGCACAACCAGATGTTTCACCCATGCGTGTATTGAGGCAAAGCACCGGTAGGCCGGTTTGGGCCAGTACCGCTTCTAACGCACGAAGATCAGCATTTTGCGCGTCATCGTGAAATTCAACCGCCGTAAAACCCGCCGCTTTTGCGCAAGCAATGCGCTCCAGAAATGGCAGCTCTTTCCACAAAAACCCAACATTTGCAGCGATGAGGGCCAAAGCCTAGCCTAGCCATTTTTTATAATCAGATACCAACAAATGCACTGGCGCAACATCTTCGGTTAAACCGGCAAAGCGCTTAATATCCATTTCAAAGACATTGTCGGTTTCATCATCATTGACGGTTGAAACCTCGCCGATCAGCACATCTTTTTGTTCAGCCCAGAACGCGTGCCAAACACCCGGCATCAGGGTGACACTTTCGCCGGGATCGAGGGAAAGTTTGCCGCCCGCTTTGAACGTCCGCAGCACGCCGTCACACGGCACAGTCACATCAGCTTCGCGGTCAATGCCGCCATCAGGCAGCGGTGCAAACAGTTCCAAAACCAATTTACCGCCACCGCGGTTGATAATATCTTCCGCTTTCAAATCATGCCGGTGCATTGGCGAGTATTGGTCTTTGCGCGAGATCATGATCTTCTCAGCGTAAAGCATACCGCGCCCTTTGGCTAAATCCGCCATGCTGCCATTTCGGGTGGTAAACAGAAATAGACCCATGTCATCAAACCGGCCGGCGCCATAATCGGTTATATCCCATCCTAAACGGGCAGCCAAAATGCCTTCCGGTTTTTTGGCTTGCATCTCTTCCGGCGTCCAATAGGCAAACGGTGGCATCACATAGCCGAACGAGCGGATGAAGCTATCAGCCTCAAGCAAAATCTCATTAACGCGAGAACGCAGCATTTAAGTCTCCAAGGGTTTAGACAACAGGGCCGATAATGGCTTTGGCTTCAAGAAAATCATGCATCCCGTATGAGCTGTACTCGCGCCCGTTGCCACTTTGCTTAAAGCCACCAAACGGCGCCTGCAAATCCCAATCAGGGTAGCCAAGATTAACCGTTCCCGCACGAATTTCACGCGCCATGGCTTGCGCCCGGGTAGGATCAGACGTTTGAATATAAGCCGCCAAACCGTACACTGTATCATTGCCAATTTGAATGGCTTCAGCGTCACCATCATAAGGCATGATTGACAAGACCGGCCCGAAAATTTCATCGCGCGCCACTGTCATCTCTGGCGTAACATCACCGAAAATAGTCGGCTTCACATAAAAACCACGGTTCAAACCATTGGGCCGCCCTGCCCCGCCGGCAACAATGGTTGCGCCTTCATCAATGCCGGTTTGAATCAGCGCTTGAATTTTTTCAAATTGCGTACGGTTCACAACCGGTCCAAGGGTGGTTTTATCATCCAGAGGGTTGCCGGTGACATGGGCTTTTGCGGCTGCCGCAGCAATTTCAAGTGCATCGGCATGCATATGCCGTGGCACCAGCATGCGTGTTGGCGCATCGCAGGATTGGCCTGAATTGGCAAAGCAAGCATTGACGCCGCCCGTGACCGCCGCTTCCAAATCGGCATCATCCAAAATGATGTTCGGTGATTTTCCACCCATTTCTTGCGCAACACGTTTCACAGTATCAGCTGCAGCTTTTGCAATTAAAATACCAGCCCTCGTTGAGCCGGTAAACGACATCATATCAACGTTGACATGTCGCGACAGCGCGTCGCCAGCATTGACACCATCGCCATTGACCAAATTAAACACACCAGCAGGCACACCGGCTGCATGCATGATCTCAGCAAAAATCAGTGCCGATAATGGTGAGGCCTCACTGGGTTTCAGCACCATCGTGCAGCCTGCCGCCAAAGCCGGTGCAACTTTGCACATCACTTGGTTCATCGGCCAATTCCACGG